>MHLP01000016.1 GCA_001821435.1 Candidatus Lloydbacteria bacterium RIFCSPLOWO2_01_FULL_50_20
AACTCATCACGTCATTGCTTGGAGTATCTGTCTAGCCTCACAAATTTACCATTAAGCCGTACATTACATCGACGAGGCAACTCTCTGGGTGTGCTTCAGCACCAGCAGGAGATATCCCCAATCGTCCGACCACCTTCCGCGTTCAGTCTAACCTAAACCGGAATCACTTGCATTGTATCACAACTTATGCTATGATGTCAACATCATTGCGTAAGACCTTGGTTTTACTTATACTTTCATACGAAGAACTTTCACTATGGCAAATAGGCACCTTTCGCGAAGCATTGTCCTGCAGTCCCTCTTTGAATGGGATTTCGGCGGTCGCAACGCGACTACGGCCGAAGAGGTGCTTACGCGCAATATCACTGAATTTGCTCCGGGATTGAACGACTCGACATTCATGGTCGATCTCCTCCGAAATATCCTCGCGAAACAACCCGAACTCGATCTCATCATTGAAAGGGCCGCTCCTCAATGGCCTATTGATCGCATCTCGCCGATAGACCGCAACGTTCTCCGTATCGGGCTTTTTGAGCTCCTTTTCGGGGACCGCAATGAGGTTCCGCCGAAGGTCGCCATTAATGAGGCGATCGAACTGGCAAAAACGTTCGGGGGAGATAACAGCGGAAAATTCGTGAACGGCGTTTTGGGTGCGGTCTATAAAGAGATCGGCGAACCGGGCAAAGACGAGACAAGCCAGTCGAAAGATAAACGCAATCAGGCGATCGACCCTGCGACACTTCCGCTCGAGCAGTTGGGCGGTGCGGTTGTCTATGCGAAGCATGAAGGCGAGCTTTATCTCGCGCTCGTGCACGATATCTTTGGGCACTGGACGCTTTCAAAGGGTCATATCGAGGAAGGAGAAAGCCCCGAAGAGGGGACGATACGCGAGATCAAAGAAGAGATCAATGCGGACATCACCATCAAAGAGAAACTTGGAGAAAATGAATACATCGCTTCGCATCCGGAGAAAGGAAAATTGCGCAAACACGTCATTTATTATCTCGCGGAAGCCCCTTTTCAGGTACTTGAGCTGGAGGAAGAAAAAGGCGGACTCGATGATGCGCGCTGGTTTCGCGCGCAAGAGATCGTCGATCTCAATATTTACGACGACATTCTGCCTTTGATCGCGCGCGCTATTGCTCACTTGCTCAAGGAAAGCAAGTAAAAGTAAAGTTAAATTAAAAACTTAAGGGAATAAATTATGTCAAACCAAGAAGAGCATATAGTCAACCCAGAAAGAGAAAAAGGATTTACTGAATTTAAAGCTGCGCTAGAAAATGTTGTAGTTTCGAGCCCAGAGGTCTTAAATGAATTTGCCGACACACTGGAAGCTGAGTTGTACACACTAGACACCGCTGACAGCAAGTCGTTAGTGAGAAATCTCATCGAAGTGATGAGGGCGACCGCAAAGACCGTCGAGCAGTAAGATCTTTTCGAATTTGCAAAAAAATTGAATTCGTGATAATTTAAACATAGGACCACTCTCAAAAACACTTACGGATTATCCTAGGCCGTTTGAGTATTTTTGAGATAGGTTCTCGGATATGGATCACCAGACGATTAATTACGCAGAGTTCGCGGCGCACATCGGCGTTGCCTTCAAAGACATCGCGCTTCTGCGGGAGGCCTTTACGCACCGCTCCTATCTGAACGAGCATCGCGGTACGGGCTTGAAGCACAATGAGCGTCTTGAGTTTCTCGGCGATGCGGTGCTCGAGTTGGTCATGACGGAATATCTTTTTGCGAAATATCCCGATGAACCGGAAGGACGGCTGACCGCCTATCGTTCAGCACTGGTGAATACGAACTCGATCTCGGATGCAGCTCAAGCATGGGGCATGAACGAATATCTGCTTTTGTCGCGTGGCGAATCCAAGGATGTCGGCCGTGCACGTCAATATATTCTTGCGAATACGTTCGAGGCGGTGATCGGCGCCGTCTTTCTCGACCGAGGATACGAAGTCGCCAAAGAATTCATCAGCAAGAGCCTTTTCAAGCAACTCGATGCGATCGTCGCGAATCGTTCCTGGCAGGACGCGAAAAGCCGTTTTCAGGAAGAGGCGCAAGAACGGACCGGGATCACTCCCAATTATGTCATGCTCAAAGAGACCGGACCGGATCACGATAAGCGTTTTGAAGTCGGGGTCTACATCGGCTCCGATCTCGTGGCGCGCGGAGAAGGCGCTTCAAAGCAGGAAGCGGAACAAATGGCCGCAGAGGCGGGACTTGAGAAAAAAAATTGGCAGGCCCTGTAGTGAGCCCCCCACGCGCAACATACATATGCGATTAAAATTTTTTTATACGCGCTGGTTTAAATGTTAGAGCAACAGTATGGGGTCTACTACGGTGCAGGAAGAATACTAAAGAGCATACTCATCCGCCGCTCCTCCCACGTAAAAACGCTCGCGCAACGAAGGTGTTAATTTGACGAAAATACCATTTTGTATTAAAGTGTGTGCGGATCATCGTTTTTCGAAAGTGAGGTAAGCAATGAGCGAAAAAAGACCGAGGACGACGGTCGTTGGCGGCCGCGGTTTTGATCAGATCGTCGACGATCTTGCGAGTCAGATCTCCAAGATCGTGCGCGAACACCAGTACAGCCAAAAGATAGCCGCAAGACTGTTCCGCGAGGCTTGGCGAGAAATAGAGCGCGGCCGTATTTGCGGCGAAAACCCGGAAGAGTACGTCCGGGAACATCTCGGGAAACAGATCGCCGAATATGTCCGTTTGGGAGTGCAAACACCCACGGGATTTCTCGAAGAGGAATTCATCAATGCCCTTGAACCGCTGGTCAAAAAGACCGTCAATTTCTTCACGCCACCTGCGGGATATCCGATCCTCGACGGCGAACTGACGTGTTTTCTCGTTCCGCCGGCGGAATGGGGACTTTCACTGCGTTCGCTCATCGGCAGGTTTCGTATATCTCCGACGATGCTCTATGATTACCGTGAAGTGCTTGATCGTGTCTCATCCGGAGGCAAGGTCGTGCCGGGAGGAAATATCGTCCCGCAAAATCCCTGCGTCCTCATCGGTGTCAAAGGCGGGCGAGGTTTGAGAGAAGAGACGCGTGCAGAAGCGGACAGGGAGAGGGAGAAATTCGCCCTTTCATATTTTTCCGCTTATCAGCTTGCGCTCCTCTTGCTCCTGCGCCCCGATTTTTTGCGTCATGGAGAAAGTGCGATTGCGCTCGGAGAAAGATTCCCAGGCGAGCAATATCTGCAGTTCACGGCTACCGAGAAGGGATTTGTGCCCACGCTCATTTCTGATCCGTCCGGATCTTCCCTCTCGGGCGTAGGCAAGCCTTACTATGCGAGAATAATCGCAACATAATTCATCCGTTCTGTTTGCAATGACCTCGACATACCGTCGGGGTTTTCTTGTACTTTACAACGTTATTGTTGAGGCGTTTTTTGCGAGGTTTTCCCCAGAGAAAACAATGCTTTTTCATGCTAAAATGGACCGGCATGAATCCCATTAGAAGTCGCGGACCAGAACTGGATTTTATAAAAACCATGAACCAAACAATCGTTACCAGCGATAACCGGGTATCAACGCG
Organism: Candidatus Lloydbacteria bacterium RIFCSPLOWO2_01_FULL_50_20; assembly: GCA_001821435.1. Lineage (GTDB taxonomy): Bacteria > Patescibacteriota > Minisyncoccia > Phycocordibacterales > UBA6899 > MHLP01. Next base: position 3,560 of record MHLP01000016.1, read on the forward strand.
AATGGTCGGGTTCGCGTCCTACCTCTAACGGGATGAAACTCAAACGGCTTGAGATCTTCGGTTTCAAATCCTTCGGGAGAAAGGCGGTTTTGGAGTTCAATTCTCAGATCACGGCGATCGTCGGACCGAACGGATCGGGCAAATCGAACGTCGCCGAAGGCATCCGATTCGTTCTGGGGGAGCAGTCAATGAAATCGATGCGCGGAAAACGCGGAGAAGATCTTATCTTCAACGGTTCTCATTCGACGGGACGCGCGAATCGGGCGAATGTCACTATCGTTTTCGATAACAGCAAGCGTGAGTTCGCACTCGACTTTGATGAAGTGGCGATCGGACGGGAAGTATATCGCGATGGTACGAATCAATATTTCGTCAACGGCTCGCAGGTGCGTCTTAAAGACGTCCTCGAACTTCTCGCCGCTGTGCACATCGGAGCATCGGGACACCACATGATCTCTCAGGGCGAAGCGGATCATATTTTGAACGCCAATCCCAAAGAGCGGCGCGAAATGCTCGAGGATGCGCTCGGCCTCAAGATCTATCAATATAAGCGCGCGGAAAGCGAGCGTCGTCTCGAGAAGACCGAACTCAACATGAAAGAAGCCGATGCCCTCCGCCGCGAGATCGCTCCGCACCTGCGCTTTCTCAAGAAACAGGTCGAAAAACTACAAGAAGGAAAAGAGCTCCGCGAACGATTGCTCGGTCTGTACCGTGAATATCTGAAACGTGAAGAGATGTATATCGAGTACAAGAAAAAAGACATTGCAGGACGAAAACACGGACCCACGAACGAACTCGCCGATCTCAATATGAAGATCGAGCGTGCACGCCAGGAGCTTGCGAAAGAAAGCGCAGGAGATGAAAAGAGCGAACGGCTGCTTGCCGTCGAATCGAGGCTCCGCGACGCACGCAAGCGACACGACGAACTGTCACGCACACTCGGCCGGCTTGAGGGCATGGTCGAATTCGAAGAAAAACAGCTGAAGAAGAAACAAGCTGCTTTGGTGCATAAAGAAGAGACCCCGATCCGCCTCGGAGACGTCGAAGCGCTCGCGAGCGAGCTCGAAGAAGAATTTTTGAACGGCGAACGCTCGAATGATCTGAATGACATCAAGAATGTATTTTCGAAACTACGGAACGTGATACGCTCATTCATTGCTCGGCACAAAGAAAAAGCGGGACAGCAGTCGCTTACCGAAGAAGACCACCGCGAATTAAGCGCGCTCAAAGATGAAAAGGCAAAAGCCGAAGGTTCGCTGCGCGAGATCGGCGAGGAGTCCCGTGTGCTCGAAGGAAAATATCAGGCAGTGAAGGCGGAGATCGACCAGGAAAAAGAACGGTCCCGCGATACGGAGCGCGCGCTCTTCGAAATGATGGCGCGGCGCGGGGAACGGGAAAGCGAGCTTGATCGTATCCGCAATGAAGAAGAAAATCTTGCCCGCGAGGAGCGGCACATCGAAGAAGAGCTGAACGAAGCAAGGACGCTTCTCGGGCAGGCCGTACTCGATTATTCGGGAGTGGTCATCGATACCGGAGAAGTGATGAAAGAGTTGCGCGAAGAGCAGGAAACACGTCGGCGGATGATCGAGCGGGGAAAGATCAAACTTGAGGATATTGGAGCCTCCGGCGGCGAGGATGCCGAAAAAGAATACAAGGAAACATCGGAGCGCGACCTTTATCTTGAGCGCGAGATCGAAGATCTTGTAAAAACGCAGGAATCGCTGCGGGATTTGATCGTCGAGTTGAACGAAAAACTCGATACGGAATTCAAAGGTGGCGTGAAGAAGATCAATAAACAGTTCGGAGAGTTTTTCAAACTGATGTTCGGCGGCGGTGTGGCGGAACTCAATATCGTGAAGATCGAACGGCGCAAACACCGTGACACCGACATTGATCTCAGTGACATCCCGGGGGAGCAAGGTCCTGAGCTTGTCGAAGGGGAAGAAGAGGATGAAGAGGGGATCGATATTTCCGTTTCACTTCCGCACAAGAAGATCAGGGGATTGCAGATGCTCTCCGGCGGCGAGCGAGCGCTCACTTCCATAGCGCTTTTGTTCGCGATCTCGCAGGTCAACCCGCCGCCTTTCATGGTCTTGGATGAGACCGATGCTGCGCTCGACGAAGCGAACTCGCGTAAGTACGGCGATATGATCGAAAACCTCGCAAGATATTCTCAGTTGATGGTCATCACTCACAACCGTGAAACGATGTCGAGAGCCGGTGTGCTCTATGGCATTACAATGGGTTCGGATGCCGTGTCGAAGGTATTATCCATCGCGTTCGAAGAAGCGGTTGAAGTAGCAAAATAGAAAATTAACCTTTGTTTTAAGCATAAAAAGAGTGTATAACTCGATAGGGCTATCCTGGATGACACGATATAATGAATGTGTTATCCATTAAGAATCTATTTTTTTATGACAGTAACTATGAGAGAGAAAGGATGTACCTTGTCCACGATCGGCTTTTATATCGTCCTTGTCGGTGCAGTGAACTGGGGCTTGGTCGGTCTCGGTGGCTTCTTTGGCGGTGACTGGAATGTCGTCCATATGATCTTCGGAAGCTGGGCGTGGCTTGAGCTGGCTGTCTATGTCGTCGTCGGCATCTCTGGCCTCATGCTTGTGTTTGGTTGCAAGTGTGATAAATGCAAAGTGGCGGGCGGCCAGCCGATGTAAGGCATCAAGAAGATCTCTCAATAATAGCAAACGTTACTCTTGAGGGGCGTTTTGTAATTCATATTCACGTTTCCCGACGTTGACAATTTTCGTACTGAGAACTAAGTTCAAAGATAGGCTCGTGCTTTCAAGGGGATTTCCATGAAAAGATTTATCGGGAAGGTCGTGCTTATTTCGCCGCGTTTAACAGGATGCGTAGAAACGGACTGCGGTCGGCGTGTTGCATTCAACGTCGCGTCATTCAAAATAAGGCCAGCGCCCGGCCAGAACCTTTGGGGGAAACGCGTGACTTTCGGGAAAATAAGCGAGAGCAATTTCATTCCGGAAGGAATGCTGGAGCTTCTCTAAAATCAAAAATTCCGCTTCATGCGGTTTTTTTCTGTATCAATGTTCCTCGTTGAGTAATATATTTTTTGATCCATAAAAAAGCCCCGCGGAAAGCGAGGAGTGTTTCAATTGCTTTTACGAATCGTTTTCGGTCATAGCGGATGAATTGCTGCTGATATCGACCGGAAGAAAACGTTGGCCGATGTACCCCCATTCTCTGTTGATGATGCACTGGGTGAATTCTTCGAATGGCACTTCCGTGAGGATGCCGGCGGTCTTTCCCTCAAGCGGTTTCAAAAACACCGTGAGTTTTCCATCCACCGAACTCCCGCCGGAACCGATGACCGCAAAGCGCCTATCTTTGTAATTTCGGTATGTGCCGGGTTTGATGGAGAGCGCCCTGCGGTTGCCCTCGACGACGCGATCGTGCACATCGAACAGTTGATTGCACTCTCGATAGCCCCAATCGGAGATGAGGAATTCACTCTGCGAGGTAAACCCCATGTACGGCTTGCCCTGAACGAGACGTTCTTTGATCAGGTCGTCGGCAAGACGGGGGCAGAGCGCATATGTGTCCGTTCCCGAGTGCTCTTCTCCGGTATAGCCGCCGCAGTATGAGCGGACGACGATCACCGCCTCGGTTCCCGCCGTGCTGTGGCGTATCTCGAGTTGGCGGATCGTGCGGTCATTCCAGCCGCGCGAGAGGAGATCAAGTGCGACGAGCACGTCGCTAATGGGCTCATTCGCACGTTCGCCGTAAGTGTCCCGACGGGTATGCATGAGAAACCAAAGTTCTTTCCTGCTGATATCGATAGCCATCCGTATTCCTCGAGTTGAAGATCATGCTACGGCTACTTTAGCAAAGAAAACTGTATCGTCAATGTGCTATTCAAATCACGATATTGAGCAGAACGATCGGTTTTTTCCTGATGCTAGGCCAATTTCATTCCGATCAGTTTTCTCTTGAGATCAACGGTCGCAACCTTGACCCGCACTTGGTCTCCAAGGCGGTATACCTTGCCGTGCGTTTTTCCGACGATGCGGTAATTTTTTTGTTCGAAAAAATAAAAGTCATTGGGAATATCCCGCACATGGACCATGCCCTCGGCCTTTGTTTCCGGATCTTCGACATAAATGCCCCACTCGGTCACACCGGAGATCGTACCGGTGAATTCATATCCGATGCGTTCGGCAAAATATTCACATTGTTTATATTTGATCGACGCGCGTTCTGCTTCGGCGGCGGCGACCTCCATTTGTGATGAGTAGCGCGCGAGGTGTTCTTGTTCCAGCAGTTTTTTCTTCGGCACGGGATGGCCTTCAAGGTAATTCTGGAGCAGGCGATGCACCATGAGGTCGGGATAGCGGCGGATGGGGGAGGTGAAATGCGTATAGTATTCGAACGCGAGTCCGAAGTGGCCGATATTTTTTGTCGCATAGACCGCTTTCGCCATCGAGCGCACCGTCGCCATCTGGATCATCGCCGCTTCCGCACGCCCGCGGACATCTTCAAGCATTTTGTTGATGCGTTCTCCGGTGATCTGGCCGTATTTATCGAGCGGAAGGTCGTAGCCGATACCCCGGAGAAAATCACGGAGATCTTGCATGCGCTCTTCATTGGGCTCCGCATGCACGCGATACACGAATACCGTTTCCGCGCGCTTGTCTTTAGTTGCGATCAGCTCCGCGACGCGCTTATTCGCGAGCAGCATGAATTCTTCGATGAGTTTGTTCGTGTCCTGAAATATCTTTTTATAGACACGAAGCGGTTTTCCGTTCCCATCAAGTTCGAATTTCACCTCTTCGCCCTCGAAAGCGATCGCCCCCGCTTCGATGCGTTTTTCGCGGAGGGTTTTTGCGATCATGTTGAGAGAAACCAGCGCCTCGCGATGCGGTCCTTTCCCTGTGTCGATCACTCCTTGCGCCTCTTCATACGAAAATCGTTTTGCGGAATGGATCGCTGTGCGCCCAAACCACTCGTTCAAGAGTTCGCCGCGCGAACTCATCGTGAATACCGCGGAAAAGGTGAGGCGGTCTTCACCTTCGACCAGCGAACAGATCCCGTTCGATAGCCGCTCGGGAAGCATCGGGATCGTCCGGTCAACCAGATAGACCGACGTGCCGCGTTCGAGCGCCTCTTTATCGATCCGGGAACCGGGAGCGAGATAATAAGATACATCGGCGATATGTACGCCGATCTCGAGATTGCCGTTCGGCAGTTTTTTCCACGACAGCGCGTCGTCGAAATCTTTCGCGTCAACGGGGTCGATCGTGAATGTGAGCGTATCGCGGAAATCACGGCGTTTTGCTATTTCTTCCTGCGGGATCTTAAGCGGTATCCTTTCGGCGGCCGCGAGCACATCGGGATCGAACATGGTATCAAAACCGCGCTCAAGAATGATCGCCTGCATTTCCACTTCATGATGGTCGGGTTTACCCAGCACTCTCAGCACTTCTCCCAGCGGTTCTTTTTTCGCATCGGTCCACTGGGTCATTGCGACGAAAACTTTGTCGCCTTTCTCTGCCCCGTGTAATTGTTGTGTGGGAATAAGAATGTTGCGATACATGCGAAAATCATCCGGGAGGAGAAAGAAACTCCCGCCCTCACGTTCAAGCACGCCGACGAATTTCGTTTTGTTTCTGAAAAGGATCTGCGTCACTTCGCCGGTCTGACGGGAGCTGACTTTTTTTCCATGCAGAATGATCTTCACGCGGTCCTGATCAAGCGCAGTTCCCAGAAAGGCGGGATCGATCTCTACGTCCTCTTCCATTTCGTCCACCTCGACATAACCGACGCCTTTTGACGAAATGCGGATCGTGCCTTCGACGGAATGTGTCGCGGGGAATCTTTGACCGTACCCCCCTTTATTCCGCGGAAGATCGGCTGGTCTGTTTTCTTTTTGCACTTGCGCAAGGTGGCGATGTCCGGCATCTTTTTTAGCGCCCTGCTTAAAGTGCCGCTCCATGCGTTCTTTTTTTGCCTCTTCTTTTGATCGGTATTGTTTTTTGATGAATTTCATCCCGTGAGCTTATTATGCGCTTTCTTTCGTAATGTCTTTTTCCGTATGCACCAGCTGTGACCGCTCGAGCGCCCGGTCGTGGACCTCGTTAACGAATTTTTTCAGATCATAAGGATTCTTGATGTATGGTACGGCAAAATTCGGTCCTTCGCCGGCGGTTTCGATGCGTATGGTACCGAAATGGAGGAGTGTCTGGATAACCCCATGCTGGATAACAGTGGTATCTTGAATGCGGTCAATACGGAAAGAAGTTGATGTGCGCCTGAATAAACCGATCTGTTCAATCGTGAACACGCGTTTATCGGTGATCAAAATGACATCGAGATAATAGTTGGTCCATAGCGTCCACCCGATCATCCAGACGATGAAGAGCCACGCGAACAGAAAGAAACTGCCGGCGAAGGCGGGTGTCCCGCTGAATGAGAAGAGCTCGCCGAACGGCAAAAGGTTCAGCGCGAACAAGAGAACGAAAGGAACCGCAATGCAGATCACAAGCAGAAAGAGATCCCCTAGCAAAATAAACCAATGTTTGCGGACGATTCGGAGTACTTGCTCGTTGGGATCGATCTCTATCATGTTGCTGAAGTAAGATAAAAGAGAGCGGAGGCGCCCATGAGGGTGATCAAAATGAGCGAACCGCCGAGATAAAAAAAGTTCATCGTAAAGACCTCAAGTTTTCCGGCCCCATAGTGTTTCCAATGGTATCGCACAATGAGCGTAAAAATACCCCACATGGCGACGACGAGCGCCATGACAGCGAAGAGGAGGAGGGGGGTGACGGGGATCTGGAAATTGAGGGCGGCAAGCGACGAATTGATCATAGCACCATAATTATATCGCGTTGGGAACATAAAAGAAAACAGCAGCCGAAGCTGCTGTTCCTGGCCCATCCTGCCGACTAGGGAATGATCTGACTGCTCATCACATCAACGCTGATCTTTACCGTCGGCACTCCTTCTTTCATTCCGATGTCGGTCAGTGCGAGTCTGATCGCAACAGTCATTGCGTCATCCGCGCGAGTCATATCTTCGAACACCTCCCCTGTGAGCGAGACGGGAACGATGGTGTTCCTCCTCCATGTCTGCACTTGGTGTGCGGGGGATTGGTACATCGCTTTGACCAAAAAAAGTGCGTTCGCCATGATTCTGCCACTTCGTCCTGTGTTAAAGTTTCCTACGGCAATTTTGGCTCACAGATTATTATATTTGTCAATAACTGATTTAGCCCATTTTTATTGACCGAAATCAGTCTCTCTGTTAGGATGCCCCACATGTTAGCCATACGACTGAAACGCGTCGGACGGACGAATGACCCGTCTTTTCGCATCATCGTGCAGGATCACCGCCGCTCGCCGAAGAAAACCCGCGGGCTTGTTGAGTATGTCGGTTCGTACGATGCGAGAAAGGGTGTACCGCAGATCGATGGAGAGCGCGTGAAATACTGGATCAGTCAGGGTGCGCAGCCGTCCGCTACCGTACACAATCTTCTTGTTGATGCGAAGGTGATCTCCGCAAAGAAAGTGAACGCGATGAATAAGAAGACGCCCGTGGTGAGCCCTTCGGCGGTGAGCTCAGGGTCGAACCGCAACGCCGAACCAAAGGTGGTCAAAGATGCGCCCGCCGAAAGCGCTCCAAAGACCGAGGCGCCGAAAGAAGAAACTCAAGCTGCTGCCGCACCGGAAGAACCTAGCGCACCTGCCGTCGGTGCATCCGCCGACACTCCGGCAGCGTAGTCAAGATCAGTAGTAAAAGATCACCCGCCGGGTGTTTTTTTGTTCGTCTCCATGCCATTGACCGTTTTTTTGCCACGCGATAGCCTGACGGGAGGTGTTCAATGCTGTTCAACCAAGGAGACAACGGTCATGGCTACACCCAAAGCGGGCAGATCTATCGAGGGCGCATTGCTCGGAGAGCATTTTCTCTTTGATGAGCCGTCACAAGACTTGCGGAGAATACGGGCAATGCTTCTCTCGGGAATATCTGTCGTACTCACTCCGACGGACATTCCCGGCGGGATTGGAAGAACGAGCAGACGCGAAATTGCCGTCTCGTTCTATTCGACCGACGGCGAACAGTACCTGTGCTATCTCCGGAGAGTACTCGGAGAATATATAACGGAGTTTCCGGGGGAACATGTCATGCGGTTGGGCAGTGCATGTCCCGAGGCCAAGCGGCTCAACGATGCGCTTGCCGCCATGTGCACGATCTATCTCATACCCCAGGAAGAAGATGGTTTGTGCTTGAGCTACACGCTTTGCGTTGTTGCTCCGTAGGATCAACAACCGCCGTTTCGCACGGCGGTTTTTTTTAATGAAGATCCCGGCTTCAAGGCCGGGAGGCATATTCACACGTAGTTGATGACATGAACCGGAACCCATACTTTTTTCGCTCCTTTGGCGATGAGATGGGCAACGAAATCTTTCGGCCGACCGCCGCCGTTGGTAAACCATACCCTTTCTTCTTGTCTGACATCCATGTCGACGGGTACGTCAAGCAATTCACTGAAACCAATGCGTCCTATCCATTGCCCATCGGACTCTATGCGTAGAAGCGGCATTCGATTTGTTCCGTCAATTATCCTCCGTCATGCAAACGCATTTCTCAATATTTTTCAATTGACCAAAACGTGATTCTTATATATAGTGCCGATAAGCAGCAAGAAGGCATTACCGCCTCACTGTGATTAGTCTATTAGTAATTTGGCTAGCTAAACGATATGGCTGAAACATACAGCGATCAGGAGTTTCTCGAGTATCTCGTGAAATCTCTTGTCGATAATCCGGGTTCGGTAAAGGTTTCGCGTGTGGTTGATGAGATGGGCGTATTACTTACTCTCGATATCGCCCCAGAGGATATGGGCAAAGTGATCGGCCGCATGGGCAACACTGCAAAGGCGATCCGTACGCTTCTCCGCGTCGTCGGTATGAAGAACAATGCTCGCGTGAATTTGAAGATCAACGAGCCGGAAGGAGGAAAGCGGGGAGGCGAGCGCCCGGTCGCATCGGAGAATTCAGACGTTGATGATGTCATCGCAGACCTGAAGGCATAGTCGGCATTTTTTTGGAAAATTATATTTGAACAAAACATCCGCTCGCAAGGTGGCTGTTTTGTTTGACACAAAATAAGCTCTTGATAACATTTAATGAGAAATTGCGTAATGGGGAGGCGGATCGTGACGGGTCGCGCGCCGGATATCGAGGAACTTGAAAAGATGTTGAATGACTGTGAGGACGACGATACGCTCAACGACCAGGCTATAAAGGTCTTCGATCGTCTTGTTCGGGAGGTCAAAAGGGTTGCCAGTAGCCACTTCGGTGGTGAACGGGCAAAAGAGCTCAAACAGGAACTGAGCGACTTCGAACAGGTCGTCAGACAGATCACCAAGCGCAAACATGATCACGTCTTGGATCGGTTCAATCAACACGTCGAGAATTCGAAGATTTAACATCGTTTTCAATGTTTCAATACGGCACCGTATGCACGGTGTTTTTTTGAAAATTTTGACAAAATATTAAAAATATGGTAAACATGTCACAGATCAACCCAGAAAGGTGGCCTCAGTGAAAGTTTTCCATTACCTGTTCGAGCAGCAACCTGGAGTGGTGACGGCAGTTTGTTTAGGTGCAAAAAGCATCTCTTTCGAGTTGCCGGTGCGTAAAGGAGGATCCGAGCAGATCCAGCTTCCTTTTGACGAGCGTGACCAGAGAACACTCGTCGTCTTTGATGGTGAACTCCTCTGGGACTGTATTCCGAAGTCCGGAGATCCCATAGTAAGCATGAAAATCTCCACGCTGCATACGCCGGTCGAACACCTGCGAACGGCGCGCTTTGGCGAAGCGTCATACAGCATCGTTGATATCGCCGGAAGGAAACATGCAAAGTTAGCGCTTTTCAGGCACGCGCTTCTCTTGCCCTGCGGAAATTTTGTTGTTCGCTGTTTCCGCGACATCCGCTCCTTTGAACCGAAATACGTTCTTGGGGAAGTTAAAAAAGTGCATGGCGAGCCGCCAGGTCACCTGGCGTTCCAGCTCTTATTAGGTAGGGGCGAAATCACTAAAGCGGGCAACACGTTGCCCGCTTTCCTTTTTCAGGTCAGCGCGGTATTGTTTTTGTATGAAATTCCATGTGATCACCATATTTCCGGAGATCATCAGGCCGTATGTGAGCGACTCTATTTTAGGCCGGGCGCAGGAGAAGAAGCTTGTGAGCGTGAAATACTATAATCCGCGCGATTTTACGGAAGATAAATGGGCACGTGTCGACCGGCGGCCGTACGGCGGTGGCCCTGGTATGGTGCTTGAAGCGGAATCATTTCTTAGGGCGGCAGAGAAAGCAAAAGGGTTGAGCCGGGCGAGATCCGCCTTAGGCGGAAAAAAGACCAAACGGACGAAAACCGTATTTTTCGCGACGGATGGCAGACAATTCACGAACACGATGGCACGCGAATGGGCGAAAAAATATGACGACATCATTTTTCTTGCCGGCCGCTATGAAGGCATCGATGCGCGCGCTCCGAAGATCCTAAAAGCGGAAAAAATTTCCGTCGGTCCATATATACTGACGGGAGGGGAGTTGCCCGTGATGATCGTTATCGATGCTGTGGCGCGGCAGATCCCCGGAGTGCTGGGGAAGTTCGAATCCGTCGAAGAAAAGCGCGTCGCAAGCCCCGATGTCTACACACGTCCTGAAGTATTGAATTGGAAGGGCAGAAAGTATAAAGTTCCAAAAATATTGTTATCCGGCCATCACGCTAAAATTGAGGAATGGAAATCTGAGAAACTTGCGCGAAGTGCTACCCAGAGGGCGTCTTCGACCCCGCCCGAACCACAGAAGAAGAAAAAATACCGTGTGCCGAAGGTGCTCTTGGGCGGCAATCATAAACTTATCGAAGACTGGAAACTCTCCCGAAAAAAGCCGAATACATAGGTCGGACTTATGTAAACAGGTTATCCACTTGCTTATCCCCATAGAAAGGTATACTCATTGACAGAAATTCATGAAAACTTTATACTTTACATCACTTACGCTCCGATTGAGTATTGCCTGAAAACGTAGTGGTTGCGACCAATTTTTCTTATCCGCCTTAGTGGATTAGAAAAATGGAAGTACCCGTGGTAAGAGCTAAAAACGATGTTGCTCACCTAACTTATAAGTTTTGGAGGAAAATAGGCACACACCTTGGAGGGAAGGCGCGTGTTTTTGTTCGCATTTAAAGACTTGCACACTTCGCGTTTTGTTGGCGTGGTTTTGGAGGAAACATTTTGGGTTTTGTTTCATAATTTATTCACTCAACTTATTTCGTTATGGAGGCGATCACGAAAAAGTTTTTTGGACGGTACAGAGAACCGCTTGCGGAGATTCCGAATCTCGTGGAGATGCAGAAGAAGTCGTACGACTGGCTGGTGGCCGAGGGGCTGGCGGAGGTGTTCAAGGAATTTTCCCCGATCAGCGATTATTCGAAAAAGAAATTCGACCTTGAGTTCGTCGGCTTCGACCTTTCGGAACCCCGTTTTGATGAGCATCATGCACGCGAGAATAAGATCTCGTACGAGACGCCTCTTCGTGCGCGCGTGAGGCTGACCAATAAGACGCTTGGCGTCGTGAAAGAACAGGAGATATTCATGGCGGATTTTCCCGTCGCGACCTCGCGCGGCACTTTCGTGATCAATGGCGTGGAGCGCGTTGTCGTTCCGCAGCTTGCGCGATCGTTCGGTATCTTCTTCACCGCCCAAGAACTGAAAGCTGGGCGCTTTTTTGGCGCAAAGATCATTCCGTCCCGTGGCGCATGGATCGAGATCGAAACCGATGCGGACGAAGTGGTGTGGGTGAAGATCGACCGCAAACGCAAGTTCCCGATCACCTCGCTCTTGCGCATGTTCGGCCAGTGCGGAGACGCAGAGATCCTGAAAGTGGTCGCTGGCGATGCCGAGACGAAACGCTGCATCGAAAAAACGCTCGCGAAAGATCCCGCAAAAACGCTCGAAGAGTCCTACGTCGAGATCTACCGCCGCCTCCGCGATGGCGATGTGACGACGACCTCGAACGCGCGTGAAACGATCACGACAATGTTCATGCGCGAACGCTATGATCTTTCTCCGGTCGGCCGCTATCGTTTCAATCACCGCTTCGGCAAGTCAATGGGCGAAAAATCGCTCGATGGCCGCACGCTCTCGCTTGACGATCTGATGACGACCGTTCAGCATGTCGTCAAACTCAATCACACGAAAGGCGCAGTCGAAGACGATATCGATCACCTGGGAAGCCGCCGGGTGCGCTATGTCGGCGAAATGCTTCAAGCGAAACTTCGTGTCGGCATGACGCAGATGAAGCGCAACATTCAAGATCGCATGTCGACCGTCGAGTCAGACACCGTCCTTCCGATCAACTTCGTTTCTCCTAGACCGCTCCAGGCGCGCCTGAAAGAATTTTTTACGACCAACCAGCTTTCGCAGTTGATGAGCCAGAAGAACATCCTGGACGAAGTAGAACACCTTCGTCGTTGCAGTGCGATGGGTCCCGGCGGACTCACGAAGGAGCGCGCGGGGCTTGAAGTTCGCGACGTTCACCCCTCCCACTACGGTCGCCTTTGTCCGATTCACACACCTGAAGGCCCCAACATCGGCCTCGTTCTCCACTTGTCGGCGTACGCGCGCACCAACGCGTTCGGCGTTATTGAAACACCGTATGTGAAAGTTGAGGATGGCCAGGTGACCGGTAAGATCGTCTATCTGAACGCGCTTGAAGAGGAAGAGTACGTCATCGCGCACGCCGCTGTACCGTATGGTAGCGACATGCAGCTCGAGGACCGCGTTGAAGCTCGCGTGAAGGGTTCTCCGGCGATTGTCAATCGCGATGAGGTGCAATACATTGACGTCGCAACAAATCAGGCTTTTTCTACCGCAACATCCTCCATTCCGTTCCTTGAACACAATGATGCGAACCGCGCACTCATGGGTTCAAACATGCAGAAACAGGCGACACCGTGCGTGATCCCGCAGGCTCCGATTGTTGCGACCGATATGGAGAGATCTATCGCTCGTGACTCGGGACGCGTTGTCTTGGCCGAGGAGAACTGCACCGTGAAAGAGGTGGACGCGAAACACATTGTCACCAAAGACACAAAAGGCAGCGAGCGCGAATATAAACTCATCAATTTTGTGATGACGAACGATGCGACCTGTTATCATCAGCGCCCGGTCGTCTCCGTCGGTGAAAAAGTGAAGAAAGGCGACGTCTTGGCGGACACGTCGACATCCGACCGCGGAGAAATGGCACTCGGTCAGAATCTTCTCGTCGCGTTCATGTCATGGGGCGGTGCGAACTACGAAGACGCTATCATCCTTTCCGAACGTCTGGTCCGCGAGAGCATTCTCTCGTCCATCCATATCGAAAAATTCGTCGTGAACGTGCGCGATACGAAGCTCGGTCCCGAGATCACGACGCCGGATATTCCCAACGTCGGCGAAGCGAAACTGAAAGACCTCGATCATGAAGGCATTGTCCGCATTGGCGCAGAAGTCCGTCCGGGCGATATCTTGGCCGGAAAGATCACCCCGAAAGGCGAGGCGCAGCTGACGCCGGAAGAGCGGCTCCTCCGCTCGATCTTCGGCGAAAAGGCGCGCGACGTGAAAGACACCTCGCTCCGCATGGAGCACGGCAAACGCGGACGTGTCATCGGCATCAAAATATTTTCCCGCGAGAAGGGCGACAATCTCGAATCCGGCATCATCAAGCGCATCTATATAGAGGTCGCACAGCTCAGGAACATTTCGGTCGGCGACAAGCTTGCCGGACGCCACGGCAACAAGGGTGTTATTTCGAAGATCCTCCCGATCGAAGAAATGCCGTACATGGAAGACGGAACTCCGATCGATGTCATTCTGACCCCGCTCGGTGTGCCTTCTCGTATGAACTTGGGGCAGATCTTCGAACTCCATCTCGGCATGGCGGCGCATGCGCACGGCTATCAGGCGATCACACCGCCGTTCTTGGGTGTCACCGAAGAAGAGATCCGCACGGAATTGAAGAGCGCCGGCTATCGCGAGGACGGCAAAATGAAACTTTTTGACGGCCGCACCGGCGAAGCATTCGAGCAGGAAATTTCCGTCGGTTATATGTACATCTTGAAACTCCATCACATGGTGGAAGACAAGATCCACATGCGCTCCATTGGCCCATACTCGCTCATCACCCAGCAGCCCCTCGGCGGAAAAGCGCAGGGCGGAGGACAGCGTTTCGGCGAAATGGAAGTGTGGGCGCTCCAAGGTTACGGCGCGGCACATATTCTTCGCGAAATGCTGACGGTGAAATCCGACGACATTCTCGGCCGCTCCGCCGCATTCGATGCGATCGTGAAAGGCCGCAACATCCGCGAACCGAATCTTCCGGCGACATTCCACGTGCTCTTGAACTCGCTCCGCGGTCTCGCTCTCGATATCGACCTCAAACGCGAAGAGCGTCCCGAAAATTAATCGCCATAATAACCATATACTATGATGAAAAATCCGATCACTGATTTCAACGCCATAGGGATCAAACTTGCATCCCCGGAGCGTATCAAAGAATGGTCTTACGGCGAAGTCACGAAGCCTGAGACGATCAACTACCGCACCCAGCGCTCGGAGCGCGGCGGTCTTTTCGACGAGCGCATTTTTGGTCCCGAGAAAGATTTCGAATGTTACTGCGGAAAATATCGCGGTATCCGTTTCAAGGGCATCGTCTGCGAGAAGTGCGGCGTGGAGATCACGCGCGCTATCGTACGGCGCGAGCGCATGGGCCACATCGAACTTGCGGCGCCCGTTTCGCACATCTGGTTCCTCCGCGGCATCCCGTCGCGTATCGGCCTCTTGCTCAATCTTCCCGTCGCAGAACTCGAAAAGGTCATCTATTTCGCCGCCTACGTCATCACGTCGGTCAATCAGTCCGAAAAAGAGAACCTGCTCAAGGAGCTTGACCGCGAATATAAATCCAAAGTGAAATCGCTTGAGGCAAAAGGCGCGAAGGACAAAATGAAAGAGCTCCTCACGATCGCGAAAAAAGAGATCGACAGCATCAATGTCGGGCTCATTTTGGACGAGATGTCCTATCACAAGTATTCGCTCAAATACTCCGCGGCATTCGAGGCGAAGATCGGCGCCGAGGCAGTCTTCGAGATGTTCAAGAAGCTCGATCTCAAGAAATTGAACGCGCACCTCGAGACCTCGCTTGAGAAAGCCGGCGCGGTGGAGCGTGCAAAACTCTACAAACGCCTCTCGCTCACGAAGTCGCTCTTGCGCTCAGGCGTGCGCCCCGAATGGATGTTCTTGACGGCGATCCCCATCATCCCTCCCGGCATGCGCCCGATGGTCGCACTCGAAGGCGGCCGCCATGCGACCTCCGACGTGAACGATCTCTATCGCCGCGTCATCAACCGCAACAACCGTCTGAAGAAACTCCTCGAGATCGACGCGCCTGAGGTCATTCTCCGCAATGAGAAGCGTATTCTCCAGGAAGCGGTTGACGCGCTGATCGACAACTCGATCCGCCACGGTTCGACATCCGCAGCAATGTCACAGACCCAGCGCCGTCAGTTGAAATCGCTCGCGGATACGCTCAAAGGGAAGCAAGGACTCTTCCGCCAGAATCTGCTCGGCAAGCGTGTGGATTATTCCGGCCGCTCCGTCATCGTCGTCGGTCCCGATCTCAAGCTGAATCAGTGCGGACTTCCGAAGCACATGGCGCTCGAACTTTTCCGTCCGTTCGTCATCGCGAAATTGTTGGATCAGGGACTTGCTTTCAACATCCGCGGCGCGAACCGCCTCATCGAAGAGGGCATTCCGGAAGTGTGGGGGAATCTCGAGTCGGTCATCAAGGGTAAATATGTGCTCTTGAACCGTGCGCCGACCCTGCATCGCCTCGGTATCCAGGCATTCAACCCGACCCTGATCGAAGGCAACGCCATTCAGGTCCATCCGCTCGTTTGTGCGGCATTCAACGCGGACTTCGACGGCGACCAGATGGCCGTGCACGTCCCGCTCTCCGATGAAGCGCAGGCCGAAGCGCGCGAGCTCATGGCATCGAACAAGAATCTTTTGAAACCCGGTTCGGGAGATCCGGTCGTGAACCCGGGTCTCGATATCGTGCTCGGCTGCTACTGGATGACGAAGGTGATCGACGGCGACAAGGGAGAAGGAAAGATCTTTCCCGCGCCGAACTCCGCCATCACCGCGTACGACTTCGGCATCGTCGGATTCCGCGCGAAGATAAAAGTGATGGGCACGACCAGTCCGAAATACGCACAATTTGAAGGTAAGCCGTTCGAGACGACGGTCGGGCGCCTCCTCTTCAACTCCGTACTCCCGTCCGACTTTCCGTTCATCAACAAAGTTATCGTCAAAAAAGATCTCGCATCAATGGTGGACGATCTCATCACGCGCTATGGTATCGACGGGACGCCCTCGGTGCTCGACAAGATCAAGGCGTTCGGTTACCGCTATGTGACGAAGTCGGGTATCACCTGGAGTATTTCCGACGTAAAAGTTCCCGATGAGAAACCGGCGATCGTTAAAGCTGCCCGCAAACAGGAAGAAGAGATCACGAAGCAATGGGCGGACGGCCTGCTTTCCAATGAAGAAAAATACGACAAGATGATCGAGGTCTGGAAGAAAGTGGAAATTGATATCGAAAAGGTCGTTCCGAAAGGACTTCCCAAGGACGGTCCGGTCATGGATATGATCACGTCCGGCGCGCGCGCCTCGATCAAGCAGGTGACCAAGATGGTGGGTATCAAAGGCTTAACGCAGGGTCCGTCGGGCCGCATCATCGATTTCGCGATGGTGCCGTCGCTCAAAGAGGGTCTTTCTCCGCTTGAATACTTCATCTCGACGCACGGCTCGCGTAAAGGTTTGACCGACACCGCGCTCAACACCGCAAAGGCCGGTTACTTGACGCGCCGCCTTGTCGACGTGTCGCAGGATGTCATTGTCATCGAAGAGGACTGCGGCGAAAAAGACGGCATTCATCTCACGAAAGAGAACGCACTCGGCATCGAGATCACGCTGGGGAGGAACGTCCGCGGACGCGTGCTCGCGAGAGACGTGGTCGGCGGCGACGGCAAAGTGGTCTTCAAAAAGGGCGCGCTCTTGGGCCGCGATGAAGCGCATGTCGTCGAAAAATCAGGCGCAGCGGAAGCATTTGTCCGTTCTCCCTTGAACTGCAAGACCCTCCGCGGCGTCTGCCAGAAATGTTACGGCATGGATATGGGACGCGGCGTCTTGGTCGCGATGGGAGAGACTGTGGGCATCGTCGCGGCACAGGCCATCGGCGAGCCGGGTACACAGCTCACCATGCGTACCTTCCACGCGGGAGGCGGCGCGGGCGAAGACATCACCATGGGTCTCCCGCGCGTTGAAGATATTTTCGAACGCCAGACCCCGAAAGCGCAGGCGGTCATTGCGAAGTTGGACGGCGTCGTCTCGGATATCAAACACGGCGAAAAGGATGACCTCATCATCGTTGTTTTGGGTGAGGCCGCAGGGAAGAAAGAGAAAGAAAAGAAAGAGATCGAACATTCCGTTTCTTTCCGCCGCGCACCGATCGTTGAAGTGGGCGCAAAGGTCAAAGCGGGCGATCTCCTCACTGATGGTTATGCCGATATCGACGAACTCTTTAAATTAGGTGGCGCGGACCGCGCACAGCGCTACATCATCAGCGAGATCAACAAGATCTATGAAACGCAGGGTGCATCGATCTCCCGTAAGCACGTGGAAGTCATCGTGCGGCAGATGTTCTCGCGCCGAAAAGTGCGGCACGTCGGCGACACGCGCTTCTCCGTGGGCGACGTCGTTGAAGAATGCGAACTCGTTGAAGAGAATTTGAAGGTGAAAGAGAACGGCGGTGAGATCGCGACGGGCGAACAGCTGGTCTTGGGTATCACCGAGGTCGCGCTGACGAAGGAGTCCTTCCTTTCGGCGGCGTCATTCCAGAATACCTCCAGAGTCCTCATCGAGGCTGCGGTCCAGGGTGCGACCGATCGGCTCTATGGTCTCAAAGAAAACGTCATTCTCGGCCGCCTTATTCCCGCAGGTACGGGATTCTACACGAATTTGGTGGAGAAGGAATATGATCCGGAGGATGACTTACCCCCGCGCGAAATAATCCAAGCGTAGATAGCAGTAAGTAGTTAGTAGGAAGTAGGCAGTAGAAAATACCACAAGATTTTAGAATCAAGTGCGTTTCTCTACTCCCTACTCACTACGTACTACTCCCTAGTTCCATGACTCCCGTTGAACAAATCAAATCCCGTCTTTCCATCGTCGATGTGGTGGGCTCGTATATCAAGCTCACCAAGGCCGGAGGGTCGTACAAGGCGCTCTGTCCGTTCCACAACGAGAAGACGCCCTCTTTCAACGTCTCGCCCGCGCGGGAAGCGTATTATTGTTTCGGCTGCAACAGGGGAGGCGACATCTTCACATTCGTCGAAGAGATCGAGGGGCTCGATTTTCCCGGAGCGTTGAAAACGCTCGCCGAGCGGGCGGGCGTGGAATTGAAGCATGAGAATCTCGAAGCCAAGAGCGAACGCGACCGGCTGTTCGCGATCATGGAAGAAGCGGCGGATCTTTATGAAAAGCATCTCGAGAAGAATCCCGCCGCAAAGGAATATCTCACCGGCCGCGGACTTGAGGAAAAAACGATCCGCGATTTTCGCATCGGATTCGCACCGCTCGAATGGCGGCTTGCGTATGATCATTTAAAGAGCAAAGGTTACAAAGACGAGGAGATCGAACGCGCGGGGCTGGTAAAACAAGTAGATAAGCCGGTAAGTTCTTCGGGTTTGGATGCAGTTCGAGGCGCCGAGGCTTCGGACACGAGAGAGCCATATTCAGAGTATGGTGACGAGGGGACGAGGCCTCGCAACGAAGAAATGCGCCAAACCCGAAGAACTTACTATGACCGCTTTCGCGGGCGGGTAATGTTTCCCGTTTTCGATACCGGCGGACGCATCGTCGCGTTCTCAGGGCGCGTATTCGGACACCAGCAAAATCAGGACGGCACCGATGTCGCGAAGTACATCAATTCGCCGGAGACCCCGCTCTATGACAAATCCGCAGTCCTCTTCGGCTACGACCGCGCGAAGGTCGCCATCAGAAAGCAGAATTTCGCCGTCTTGGTCGAAGGGCAGATGGATCTCATCATGGCGCATCAGGCGGGGACGGAGAATGCGGTCGCTGTTTCGGGAACTGCGCTCACCGAACGACATCTTGCGCTCTTGAAGCGCCTCTCCGACAATCTCGTCTTTGCGTTTGATGCAGATGAAGCAGGACTCGCGGCCACGGCACGCGCGTTTCAGATCGCGCTTACGCTCGGCATGAGCGTTCGTGTCGCCGCGATCCCCGAAGGCAAGGATCCGGCGGATTATATTTTGAAAAATAAAGAAGGTTGGGCGCAAGTTATTGCGGATTCCAAGCATATCATTGATTTTTATATTTCCGCTTTGGCAGACGCGGGGAACGATTCGCGAAAGTTTCGCGCGGAAGTGGAACAGAAAGTCCTTCCGCTCGTCCTCTCCATGCAGTCAAAGATCGAACAGGCGCATTTTATCGTTGAAGTCGCCCGCAAACTCGGCCTTCCCGAAGCCGCCATTTGGGACGAAGTACGGAGGCTTACCGCTGCGGGAAAGACCGTTCTCCCGCGCGCCGCGGAGCAAGCGCCTGACCGAGCGCAAAACCCCGTGCAGTCCCGCCGCCAGCTTGCCGAGAAAGAGATCGTCGGGATCCTCCTCTGGCAGGAGTCGCACAAGGAGCCGGCGTTCGATGTTCCGGCCGTTCGTAAACTATACGAAGAACGCATCATACGCCACAATTTGAGCCCGTATCTTCCACCGGAAGACGAAGCGCGCAGCCTCATCATCCGCGCGGAACATACCTACGAACACGGCGCCGAGCTCGAGGGATCATTGAATGAAATGCTCGACACGCTTGAGGGCGAGGTGCTGAAAGAAAAACAGGCCGAGCTTATGCAAAAGATCGTCGAGGCGAAACTCCACGGAGCGGAAGAAGATGAGCGTGAATACCTCAGGCAATTTCAAGAGATCACTCCGCGCGTGATCGAGATCGAAGACCGGCGTTTAAAAAGAGGAAAGGGCTGACATGCGACTTTATGCGGGGAAAGCGGGCTATACATTTATCGGGTATTAAGTTATAACATCACCATTACCATGCCAAAAATGTCTACAAAAAAGTCGAAGGGAAAGGTACGCAAAGCACATGCGGCAGGGAAGGGTGCGCAGAAAAAACGCTCCGCGAAGAAGGCAAAAGCTCCCGTCGTAAAGACGCCGAAGACGAAGCGCGAGGTAGCAAAGGTGCTCGCAAAGCGCGAGAAGCTCGCTCCGCCTCCGAAGAAGACGATGACCAAGGAGCGCAAACAGCTCGAACATAAACTGACGAACCTGCTCACGACGGGGCGCGAACGCGGTTTCGTCACGTTCGACGAGATCCTCCGCGTCTTCCCCGAGATCGAAAACAACGTTGATTTCCTTGAAGAAGTGTACGACCGCATGGCGGTGACCGGAGTAGATGTTCTCGAATCCGGCGGATTTCTCGATGCCGTTCCGGAAGAAGAGCCGACTTCCGGCGCGTCGAAAAAATATTTGAATACCAAAAGCTCGCCTTACGATTCGACGCAGATGTACCTCCGCGAGATCGGCCAGTATCCCTTGCTTTCCGCACGCGACGAACGCGAGCTCGCTCAGCGCATCCAGGCCGGCGACCCGGAAGCGAAGAATCTCCTCGCGCGCGCCAACCTCCGCCTCGTCGTTTCCGTCGCAAAGAAATATGTCGGCCGCTCGCCCGACTTGACGCTTCTCGACCTCATTCAGGAAGGAAACCTTGGGCTCTTTCGCGCCGTCGATAAATTCGACTGGTCCAAGGGCTTCAAATTCTCGACCTACGCGACATGGTGGATCCGTCAGGCGATCACCCGCGCATTGGCCGACCAGTCCCGCACGATCCGCATTCCCGTGCACATGGTGGAGACCATCGCCAAGTACAAGCAGGTGCTCCGCAGGATGACCCAGGACCTGGGCCGCGAGCCGATGGCGGAAGAAGTGGCGACCGAAATGGGGATGGATGTCGAGCGCATCCGCGTCATCGAGCATATCGATCAGGACACCATCTCGCTCGAGAAACCGATAGGGGATGACGACGAGAAATCGACTCTCGGTGAATTCATCGCGGACGACAAAATATTGTCTCCCGACGCGGAGTCATCGCGGCGTATTCTCGCCGATCAGGTGGGCGAAATTTTAAATGACCTTTCTCCGAAAGAGCGGAAGATTCTCGAGATGCGGCATGGGTTGCTCGACGGCGTTACGCATACCCTCGAAGAAGTGGGAAAAGAATTCGGGGTCACTCGCGAACGTATTCGACAGATTGAAGCTAAGGCACACGAGAAGATCCGCCAGCATCAGAACATCAACAAATTAAGGTCTTACTAACGGCGACGCACAATTTGGGCGATCTGCGTTGTTGCCCGCACCTCGAACCCCTTCACCGTACCAGATGTACGGCTCAGGGGTATCTCAGCGCGGTCGCCTAGCAGCCCATCCCCAATTCTGTGTCGCCTGGGTGGCTTCGGGTGGGATTTTGGTAGTTTCTTTGCGCAAAGGTTGCAACCTCTGACAGAGCTGTTTTGTTTGAATGGCATGCATTTCCTAGCTTGCGAATGTAAATAAAAGGAATAGTGTTTAAGTAATGAATGATGAAAAAAGTCTAGGGCGTCTTCGGTATAGTGGAAGATTAGTTGACGGTGGTTATATGGATGCGCGTAAATCTGCCGAGGCGCTCATTGGTCTTGACGCTGCGCTGCGTTACGTTCTTTTTCATGACAATTCCAACTTAGCTGACTCAGATTTTGAAATACCAGTTACGATAAAAAGAGGAAGCTGGGACATCATTATTCCTGAAGCGGCCAATCTAGCACTTATTTATGGTGGGTTAGCAATAGTTACTGGTATGGGGATATATACTTCAGCCGCTATTAGCACAATTGCAGCTAACGATTTTAAAAATGCCTCCACCAAAGATTTTTTCAGAAGTGCGTTAAAGAATATTCAATGGATAATAAAAATCGGAAAACATCTTGGCACCATCGAGAAGAAAATCTTTCCTAGTGTCAAATGGAGAAACGATAATACAGAAATCGGTATTCCAAACGAAAAAGGAGAGTATCTTTATGCACCAAGAAAAATTATTGAGCTATTCCAAGACCTCCCCTCAGATATTTTAGGAAAAGTTAGTGGTTTGATTGAGGAAGAAAGAACCATGTTTGTTGGGGTAATGGAAGATGGGAAGTGGGTTGAGGAAAAAATCACTTATAAAGAGAAGCATATTTTTTCCGTGAGCAAAAAGGAAGACGAAGTGTTATTTCCGGAGTTGTCACATGGAATGTACGCTGAATTAGAGGGTTACGTGACCAGGGGAAACACAAACTCTAATTCCCTTGGTCTTGAATATAAAGGACATATTCTAAATTGTGTTCCACGTGCAGGGAATATCGTTAAGCACAAGGAGGTGTTGTTTACTAAAAGCAGAATAATCGGTGAGATTGATAGAACTGACGATGATGGAAACACGCGTGCAAAAAAACCTGCAATTATATTTACCGAAATAGTTTCCCTTGAAGCCCCCGGCAATGAAGAACAATCCTTATTTGTTGAAAAGTAAAAATATGTCAAAAAAAATTACTCTAGATAAGACAAAAGGCGAAATCAGACAAGTTGTGTGTAGGCGCTGCGACAACACAACAAATCATACAGTTTGTAGCTCTGCTGAATTCTCTTGGGATTTTAAGGAAGCCGATATTCAGGGCATCGATAAATATGAGATAATCCGATGCCAAGGATGCGATGATATTTCTTTCCGAGTCGCCTCCAGTAACTCGGAGGATGTTGCATATGATGAGGATGGGGAATATATTAATCCCGAAAGCGAGACTCTTTACCCGAACAGGTTAATGGGCCGCACCCTTCTTCCCGATGAACACATACTTCCCAGAAAAATAAAATCTATTTATCTAGAGACGCATAAGGCGATAAGCGGCAACCTAAAAATTTTAGCCGGAATAGGCATTAGAGCATTAATTGATGCCGTCTGCGCAGAAGAAAATGCCCAAGGTGATAGTCTTGAGCAAAAAGTTGATGATTTGATTACAAAAGGTATTCTTACGAAAGGAAATGCTAGCGTGTTGCATCAAACGAGGGTTCTTGGCAATAGAGCTGCTCATGAGGCAGAGGCACCCCAAGACGATGAGTTGGAGATAGCGTTTGATATAGCGGAGAACCTACTAGAAACTGTTTATATTATTCCAAAAAAAGCAAAGCGGCTTGATCGGAAAACTGAAAAGTCCCGCACAACAATAGTGGAACCCAAGATTTCAGAAACTCTAGAAATTTCTCCGAAAGAGTGGGATGCAATGGAGGAAATTAAATAGGAAATGGGGACGGTCACGATTATTTTTTTAAATGATACAAAATAATTTTATGCAGGAAACCATCAAGGGACGTAGTGAAGATGAGCTAGTTTTAATAAGTGGCGAAATGATTGGGGCGGGACCAAGCGGGCGGGCATTGCAAGCACAGGCAGAATTGACAAATCGCTTGATAAAAACATTGCGTAGTTTGGAAAGAACGTCAACTCGACAAGCAAACTATATGTCTTCATTAACATACATGCTATTTGTTCTGGCATTTCTTCAGTCCTTTTTTGCAATATGGACACTTCCTTATTCAATAAGCATAAGGAGTATCGTCTTTGCAGCCTTTGTTATGTTCATGACGATTGTCTTCAAAATGGTTGACCGAGAATTTTTCTCACAGAAAGAGAAAAATAAGGACAGTCACGATTGATTCTAAAAATTCGCGGGGGAGTTACGTTTTTTGATGATACAATCCGAGTGTGAAAGCCAAAAGGAGACATATAAAATTTGTGGTTGGGGAGGCGAGTTCTGCGGACAGCCCGAATACGGTCGAAGTGAGGCGGGTCATCAAAGATGAGTTCGGGGGAGGGAGAAATAGATGGGATCTCCAATGCACGGAGTACGTCATGTACCGCGTCTACAAAAACAGTAACACTTGAGTCGGTCTTGTGTATTCGCTGAAATAAAAAAGCCCGCCATTTCCGGCTTAATAGTAAATTTGTGAGGCTAATATCATGATAAGGTGGCTCTATTAAGAGCTAGTTGAGTAAATAATTATGACGCAATTTAAAAAAACAC
>MHLP01000017.1 GCA_001821435.1 Candidatus Lloydbacteria bacterium RIFCSPLOWO2_01_FULL_50_20
AGTTAAAACTCATCACGTCATTGCTTGGAGTATCTGTCTAGCCTCACAAATTTACCATTAAGCCCAAAAGAGTGGGACGTCTCGAGACGCCGCTTGATGACGAATTGGACAGGTTATCCGATGAGCTGCTCAAGCTGAAAACGGAAACGAACAACCTCGTCCGCAACTATCATCCCGATGAAGTGGCTGCCATGCAAAGCGGCCTTCCGCGCAAAGGTGCCGCGGCGAATGAGCAGATGGCCCGCACAAAATTTGTCCGCATGCGCGAGATCGAGGCGATCTTGAACATGCATCACGGCAACTAATACCATCTCCAATGAACCTTTTCACACCAAGTCTTGAAAATTTCAGCTACGGCTTTGAGAAAAATTCTCAATAGATCCCGATATACTTCGAATTTTTCTCTTCACCTCGCTCGAAATTTTCTGCGACTTATGTGAAGACCTTCATTGTCGATGGTATAAAAAAGGTCTGTCGCCCCCTCGATTCTGTAGAGTCTGTGAATGTCCCGTAGAAGCCATGCTTTTGCGGGATTTTTGCTGTTCAGAAAAAGAAAATTGTACTATAATAGAGAAACTATGGCAACTTTCGCCAATACACCCGATAAAATCACCTACTTTGCCGAAACCGATTACCGCTCGAAACGGATCAAATTCGGCATCCGCGATCAAGACCGCGAGCGGCACATGTATGTGATCGGGAAGACCGGCATGGGCAAATCAACTTTGCTCGAAAATCTCGCTATTCAGGATATCGCGAACGGCGAGGGACTTTGTTTTATCGATCCGCACGGCGGCACCGCCGAGACGCTCCTTGCGTATGTTCCCGAGCACCGCATCAAGGATGTGATCTATTTTGCTCCGTTCGATCAGGAATTTCCCGTCGCGCTCAATGTCATGGAAGATATCGGCCGCGACAAGCGCTCGCTCGTCGCATCGGGACTGATCGGGGCGTTCAAAAAAGTCTGGGTGGATGCATGGAGCGCGCGGATGGAATACATTCTCAGTAATGCGCTTCTTGCATTGCTCGAATATCCGGGTGCTACACTGCTTGGAGTGAACCGTATTTTCGCCGATAAAAATTATCGTTCGCTTATTGTGAACAATGTTGCCGATCCTTCCGTCAAAGCATTTTGGGTCGATGAATACGCGAAGTATTCCGACAAGTTTGCGACCGAAGCGACCGCGGCGATCCAGAACAAGGTCGGACAATTCGCGGCAAACCCGCTCATCCGAAACATGGTGGGGCAGTCCAAGTCGACTTTTGATATCCGCGAAGTGATGGATGAACGGAAGATCCTTATCGTGAACCTCTCGAAAGGCCGCATGGGGGAGAGTAACGCCAACCTTATCGGCTCGATGCTCATCACGAAAATATACCTTGCGGCAATGTCCCGTGCTGATGTCGGCGCAGAGGTGGTGAAGGGTCTTCCCCCGTTCTATCTCTATGTTGACGAATTCCAGTCGTTCGCCAATGAATCATTTGCCGATATTTTGTCGGAAGCGCGCAAATATAAACTTTCGCTGACCGTCGCACATCAGTATATCGAGCAGATGTCCGACGAAGTGCGCGCCGCGGTATTCGGAAACGTCGGTACGATGTGTTCGTTTCGTGTCGGTGCGTATGATGCCGAGGTGCTTGAGAAAGAATTTGCACCATCGTTTACCGCCGAGGATATGGTGAATCTTGGGTTTGCGCAGATCTATCTTCGGCTGATGATCAACGGCGTCGGTTCCCCGCCTTTTTCCGCGACGACACTCAATCGTCCGAAATTTCCTCCGCACACGTACACTGATCAAGTTATCGCGATGTCGCGATCGCAATTCGGCCGACCTCGTACCGAGATCGAAGAAGAGATCAGAAAATGGCATGAACCCGTACCTGAGCCTCCTCGTGATCCGAATGCGCCTCCTATTCCCGAAACCAGAAAATATGCGCCGGGCACGCGACCTGTACGTGCATTTCCCACCGGAGCGAGCGCCGCTTACGCGGGCCTCGCCCGTAGCGCTGCGGCCGAGGGTATCCCTCGTTACGCCGCCGGAGAAGCTCTACCTCAAGGAGCCGGCCTTCGCGCGTCGATCATACAGGCGACGAATAAAAATGAGTATCCGCCGCAGACTCCTCCGTCAGCCGCAATTCCCCGGGAAATATCCGCCGCACCTCTGGGAACAATGAGGAATGTTCCGGAAACCGATCAGTTGTTGTCACTTCCACCGGAAGAGGAGAATCGGTTGTTTCATCAGCCGTTTCGCAATGAATTTGTGAAGGCGGTGGAAACTGTTCATGCGGTAGACGCGGGAATACAGATCGAACCGGAGGCACCACCCGCGCGCATTCCGCAACAGGAACCGGTTTTGATGCCCCCAGCGGTTTCGCTTCAGTCCGAACCGAACAAGAGACCGGCCGTAAGTTCGGTTGAGCTTTCTCCCGCCGCCTCGCACCATCCTGTCATGCCACCTCGACCTGCGGGGCTTTCGAGTCTGAAATCGCAACCCAAAAAGAACAAGGGCCCATCGACCGAGAATTTGTCTTCGTTAAAAACATTGATCGACACGGCGTTTGCCCGCCATGAAAATAAAGGGAAGTCCGAGGCGGCGAATACTCCGCAGCAGAAAACTTCTCAACAGTTGCCACCAAAAGAACACAACAGACAACAGCAGCAAAAACCCTTTCATCAAATGCCGCCTTCCGCGCCTCCTCCGCGCGTGCCCCAGTCGCTTTTGGATGATGCTTCGCATGCTCCGGCGCTCAAAGAGATCCCCGAGAATGTCCTTCGCGGCGTTCTTGCCGACTAGGTGGACCAGATCGCTTTTTGGAAAATTACGTCACATTTTTTGACTATTTGACCCCGTTAGAAGTCGCGAGCACTTAAGCGAAAAAACTAACAAGTTACTTCTTGGTTCTTTTTGAAAATTATCGAGTGACTTGCAACTTTGCCCGCTCGCGCTCTACTTCTAACGGGGTTGACACGAATGGTGTGTTTCTTTAGTCTCACTATAGAGAGATATTTTTCGTTTTTTTGAGAAAAAGGAGACTTCGGTGGACTATCGCTCCGAAAAAATTTTGTACTGCTCATTCTGCGGAAAGAGTCAGCATGAGGTGAGAAAGCTTATCTCCGGAGAAAATGTCTTTATTTGTGACGAGTGTGTTGAGTTGTGCAACGACATTATCCGCGGTGAAAATCAGCATCGAGCGAAAAGCAGACACGTACGGTACGGTTTATCGCCGCGTGAGATCTCTACCGTTCTTGATCAGTATGTGATCGGCCAGGACATGGCCAAGAAGATCTTATCGGTCGCGGTATACAACCACTACAAGCGTCTCGCGAATAGAGGCTGGGGCGGAGATGTCGAACTGGCGAAGTCGAATATCCTTATCTTGGGACCAACGGGTTCCGGCAAAACACTCCTCGCGCAGACATTGGCGGCCATACTTGATGTTCCTTTCGCCATCGCTGATGCCACAACACTCACGGAAGCCGGATATGTCGGCGAAGATGTGGAATGCGTTCTCCAGAAGCTCTGGCAAAAGGCGGATGGCGACATCGCAAAAACCGAGCGCGGGATCGTCTATATCGATGAGATCGACAAGATCGCGCACAAATCGGAAGGACCTTCGATCACCAGAGACGTCTCAGGGGAAGGCGTACAACAGGCGCTTCTCAAGCTCCTCGAAGGAACCGTTGTCAGCGTTCCTTCGCAGGGAAAGCATAAGCATCCGAACAAAGAATATGTTTTCGTCGACACGACGAACATTCTTTTTATCTGCGGCGGCGCCTTTAACGGACTGGAAAAGATCATTGCACATCGTTCCGATAAGAGCGGCATAGGCTTTAGTGCTACGGTGCGCGGCAAAGAAGAAAAGAGCAAAGACGCGCTTCTTCGCAGCATCGAGCCACAAGATCTGATGAGGTTTGGATTTATTCCGGAGCTTGTCGGTCGTCTCCCTATCACCGCTGTACTCGGGGAACTCGATGAAGTGGCGCTCCTCTCCATACTGACCGAACCGAAGAATGCGCTGGTCAAACAATACCAAAGGATCTTCGCAATGGACGGCATAGAGCTTGAAGTGCGGAAAGACGCATTGATCGCGATCGCACGACGGGCATTGGGGCGGAAGACCGGTGCCAGAGGATTGCGTTCGATCCTCGAAAACGCGCTCCTCGGAACGATGTTCGAGCTTCCATCTGAACGGAACCCGGTCAAAAAGGTTATCATCAGCGAGGGTGTCATCGAAAGAGGAGAAAAGCCTCTCTGTGAACTGAAGCCGCTTCAGCTCTCGCCGCCCAAAGATACGGTCGCCGGTTAAGTTGAATGGGATACCCAAGTTTCAAGGGTATCCCGTTTTTTGTGATCAATTTGCAATAATATGCAATGAAGGTACTATATTTTTATGTTTATCACGAAAAAAGGAGCGGTCACTTTCCGGTCGCTTTTCTTCGCAGTCTTTTTTTTCGGAATAGCGCAAGATGCGACTGCGGTCGTGCGTATCAATGAGATCGCATGGATGGGTAGCCGGACATCAAGCGCCCGTGAATGGATCGAACTCGCGAATGATACCGGAGAGCCGGTTTCGCTTTCGGGGTGGCGCATCGAAGCCGAAGATGGTTCACCGAACATCGTTTTGTCGGGAGAGATAGGCCCGTATGGTTATTTTCTCATCGAACGGACGAATGACGATGCAATACCCGGTATCTCCGCCGATCTGGTGATCTCTTTCGGGAGAGGACTTGAGAACAACGGTGAAGTATTAACACTGAAAGACGGGACTGGCACGCTCATTGATACGGTCGCTGGCGGAAAAAATTGGGTGAACGTCGGGGGTGATAATTCAACCAAGCAAACTCCTCAGCGGCTGGAAGACAGTGCGAGCGGCTGGACGACAGGTGTTCCGACTCCTCGCGCAAAAAATATCCTTCCGGAGGCGATCAATACGGCAGTGAAGGGCACGCAGGAAAAGGCGCCAGTGCTTTCGCCAAAGACTACGACAACCGAACAAAAAAGCGCTCTTGCACCCGAAAAAGAAAATGCTTCTCCCGCCGGTACAACGACCGTGCTTTGGCAGGGGAACGAAGCGAGTCCGGGAGCGAATAGTCTTTTTGGTGTCCGAACCATAGAGTGGCTGCTCGTCGTTTTTGGACTCCTACTCTCCATCCTTGCGGGATTCATCATTTATCGGAGCGGGCAGAAAGAAGTTTCTCCGGCGGATGAATATGTCATTATTGAAAGCGCTGACGATTAAAGCCTGAAAATCAACCACCTTTTGTTTTCTCACGGCGTTGTACTATAGTGACACAAATGGGGTACAAGGAGCATAAAACAATACTGATTGCCGGTGGTGCGGGCTTTATCGGCTCACACCTTGTTGCGAAGTATCTCGCGGAAGGACATCATGTCATTGTTGTCGACAATCTGCAGACCACATGGAAGCCGAAGAATATCGAGCGTTTTTTTGCCGATCCGAATTTTCGTTTTATACGGCAGGATATCAATGAGCCGATCAGACTCAGAGAACCCGTTGATTGGATCTTCAATTGCGCGTGCGCGGGCTCGTATACGAGCTATCAATTTAATCCGGTACATACGGTCAAAACGAATACTATCGGGATGATCAACCTCTTGGAGCTTGCGAAGAAGAATGGTGCACGGATCCTTCAGACCTCGACTTCGGAAATATACGGCGATCCGCTTGAAACGCCGCAGAAGGAAACGTATCACGGCAACGTGAATCCGCTCGGACCGCGAGGGTGTTACGATGAAGGCAAACGCGTCGCGGAAACGCTCTGTATGGATTATCACCGCGAATTCGGCGTCGACGTGAAGATCGTGCGCATCTTTAATACCTACGGGCCGAACATGGACCCGAACGACGGACGCGCGGTCACGAATTTCATCCGGAACGCGCTCTCGGGCAAAGATCTTGTTGTTTATGGCGATGGATCGCAGACACGGAGTTTTCAGTATATCGATGATCTGGTGGCGGGACTCAATGCGATGATGCGCAAGGAGGGATTCGTCGGTCCGGTCAATCTCGGGAATCCAGGCGAGGTCACCATGCGCGCTCTTGCGGAAATGATCATCGCACTCACCAAGTCGAAAGCGAAGATCGTTCACGCGGAAGAAGCGACGGACGATCCCAAACGCCGCTCTCCCGACATCGCTTTGGCAAAACGCGAGCTCGGGTGGGCACCGAAAGTTACGCTTGAGGAAGGACTCAAAAAGACCATTGAATATTTTCTTAAAACGGAATGGCCGGAAAAGAAAGTGCTGGTGTTCGCCACGACGTATTATCCCGACCTCGGCCCCGCCGAAGAAGCATTATTTGAACTGTCGAAATTGATGCCCGATACGGAGTTTCACGTTGTCACAACGAAATTCCGCAAAGGCGTTCCGGAGATCGAAGAAGTGGGCACTGATACGGTCTATCGCGTCGGCGTCGGGAGCTGGCTCGACAAATTTTTACTTCCATTTCTCGGGCTACTCAAGGCACAGCAATTAAAAGATAAGCATCAATATCGTTTTGTCTGGTCCATTATGGGCTCGTATTCGGGGATGGCGGCGCTCCTGTTTAAACTGATGAACAGAGAAACGAATCTCCTGATGACGCTCGATGATAAGGAGATGACGCGGAAGGGCATAAAGGCGAAGCTCCTTTCGCCGATCTACCGCATGGTCGTTGGCGCCAGTGATAGTATTTATATTTCCAATATCGCGCTTGCCGAGGGTAAAGGACTGCTTCAGCACGCGGCGCGCATGACCGCGCACGAAGGGGACACCAAGAGCATGGTGAACAAGGTACGCTATACCTATGCTGATCTGCTGAATAAGCAGGAGAAAAAACTCCACAGGCCCAAGTAGTCTCATAAAAAAACCACCCGATGATGGGCGGTGGTGTTTACGCAAGCACTCCGAAGGCGCGGAGTTCCGCTTCAAGCTCCTCAATGGAATTTTTTACCGCGTGATAGACGATGCCGTGTCCGCCAAGCGCGCGCCATGCGGTGATATTTTCCTGACGGTCATCCACGAACAGTGCTTCTTGCGGAGCGACATTGGCCCGCCGAAGAGCCACGTAGTAGATCGAAGGATCCGGTTTGATCGCATGGACAACATGTGAGAGGATGCGCCGGTCTAACGGAAAATGGTTGCGAATGATCTGGCAGTCCGCTACATACCGTCCGTAGACGAGGTTATTGGTGTTGGAGAGCAGATATTTCTCCTGCGGCAATCGATGGAGCAGCTGGTCAAGCGGGATGTTTTCACCGGTAAAAATGTCGACCCACAAACGTGCGAACGTATCAAAGTCGATACGTTCTCTGCAGTCGAGAAATGCGGTTAGTACGTGAAAGAATTTTCCCGGTGACAGGGTACCGCACTCGAATTCAGCAAAGGGGCGGGTGTAGCCCCAGCAGCCGCCGGGTTCACTCGGATCTACGCGGAGCGCTAATTCGACATCGAGAGCGGGAACTTTGGCTGCCTTGCTGAAGTTTTTGATAAAACGGGAAAAATCCGACACGGCGCAGACATCCACAAAATCAAAAAACAGCGCTTTTATTGCTGGCCTGTTCAAGGTTTTTCTCCTAGAATAAAAGGACGACCTAAATCTCTAACTAACACGAGAATGTCCGCAAATCAAGCAAAAAAAATACTCATCTTCTCCATCGCTTACTACCCGAAATATGTCGGCGGAGCGGAAGTGGCGATCAAAGAGATCACGGACCGCATTCCTGGTGATGATATCCGCTTCGACATGATCACGCTGCGTTTTGACCGTACGCTTCCGAAAGAAGAACGCATCGGCAATGTCATGGTCTACCGCATCGGTCCGGCAAAACACGATCCTTCAATGGATGAGCTCGTCCGTTTCCCCATGTATCTGGTGAAAGTACTTTACCCCCTGCTCGCCGCATGGAAAGCATTTTGGCTCAACAGGAGCGAGCGCTACGATGGGGCATGGGCGATGATGTCCTACATGGGTTTTCCGCTGGTCATTTTGCGTTATCTTTTTTTTACGACGATCCCTTATGTGCTGACGCTTCAAGAGGGGGATAGCGTTGATCATGTGACCCGGCGCCGGCGTATCCGCGTAGTTTCTTTTCTTTACGCGCCCATCTATCGTTTCCCCGTTATCGTACAGACTATTTCCACCTATCTTGCGGGTTGGGCGCGCGATATGGGCTACAAGGGACGACTTGAGGTCATTCCCAATGCCGTCGACACGGAATATTTTGCCCAGATATTCGCATCCGGTGAGCTGACGAAGCTGCGCGGTGAAGTGGGTAAAAAAGATGAAGACAAATTGCTCATCACCACGTCGCGGCTTGTACAGAAAAATGCCGTCGACATAGTGATCCGCGCCCTGACGCATCTGCCCGCATATGTGAAATTTCTCGTGTTGGGAACCGGCCCCGACGAGGCATCGTTGAAAAAACTTGCGCATGATGAAGGGGTATCCGATCGGGTGGTCTTTTTGGGGCATATCGATCGGAAAGAAATGCCGAAATATCTCAAAATATCCGATGTTTTCATCCGTCCTTCGCGCTCGGAAGGCATGGGTATCTCGTTTGTCGAAGCGATGGCGGCGGGTATTCCCGTTGTCGCGACGGAGGTCGGCGGCATCACCGATTTTCTTTTCGATCCGAGACGGAATCCCGACAAGGGACCCACGGGGCTTTTTGTGAACGTGAACGATCCCAAAGATGCGGCACGCGCGGTGAAAGAATTACTCGACGATGCGGGGCTGCGCGAGCGCTGCGTGATGAACGCGAAACGGATGGTCAGGGAACACTATGACTGGGATCTTATCGCAAAAAACATGCGCGAAAAAGTCTTTGCCGCGCTTCCTTAAAGCGGTGATTGCCGTCACTTTTCGGTGTAGTACACTGTTTTTATATCTATGAGGTTACTCATTGCCACACCGCTCTACCCGCCGGACATCGGCGGTCCTGCGACCTATGCGAAGTTGCTTAACGAAGGACTTCCGGCAAAGGGCATTGACGTTGAATTGATCAAGTTCAGCGAAGTACGGCATCTGCCAAAACTCATCCGGCATTATGTGTATTATCGTCGCGTGCTCGCTGTAGCACGAAATGTCGATATTATTCTCGCACTTGACCCTGTGTCAGTCGGTTTGCCAGCGATGAAGGCTGCGCGAAAGGCAGGAAAGCCGTTTGTCGTAAAAATAGTTGGGGATTATGCGTGGGAACAAGGGGTACAGCGGTTCGGTGTTACCCACACTCTTGATGAGTTTGTCAAAACAACGCAAACCTCTCCTTTTGTTGTAAAGCTCCAGGAAATACAAAAGAGTGTTGCAGAGGCGGCAAATGGCATTATTGTTCCCAGTCAATATTTAAAGGGGGTCGTGACACAGTGGGGAATTGATCCTAAGAAAATTCAAGTCATCTATAACGCCGTTTTAACCGATACAATCGGACAGATACCCGACACCGTGAGAAAGTTGCCCCGACCTTTGATCGTAACTGTTGGCAGATTAGTTTCATGGAAGGGCATCGAAGGGTTGATCAGAGTCTTTGATGGTCTATGGAGTGCTCATCGAGAGGGTTCGAGCGCCACGTTAGTGATCGTGGGTAGCGGACCAGAAGAAAAAGCACTAAAGAATTACGCTGAGAAGTTGGGCATAGAAGATCACTGCGTATTCATCGGCGAGCTGTCTCACCCCGACACACTAGCAGTAATGAAAGTGGCCGACGTTTTTGTTTTAAATTCCTCTTATGAAGGGCTCTCACACACGTTAATTGAGGCTCTGCAGCTTGGTGCATGCATTGTTGCGACCAATGCTGGTGGCAACCCAGAGATTATCGCTCGAGGTGAGGGAATACTCATAAATGTTGGCGATGAAAGATTCCTCGCCTCCTCTCTTAAAATGCTGATTGAACACCAGGAAAAGCGTATTCAGTTTTCCTCTGCAGCAAAAGGGTCCGCGAAACGATTCTCGCTTGAAACAATGCTTGCCAGAACAGCAGATTTCTTAACGGAACAGCAATGACCCCGTAGTGAGACTTCAGTTTGATTATGTTCTACACCGGTGTTTTACAAAACATAAAAACGAGCAGATGGTATATTGAGATATGGTTGGGCTTAATAGAAGATTACGAGAACATAATCACAGATTAAATCTTTCGACCTAAAACACAGAGAGTGTAGGGTAGGGAGATGTTAAAAGGTCATGAGAATTTTTATGGCAATGGGTCGAAAGATTAATCAAACTGGAACTCTACTACGGGGATGAATATTCTCATGTTCTCAACCGACCGAGCGATCTTCGACGAAGACTCTTCGGTACGTTCCCGCGTCATGGAACAGGGTTCGCTTGTTTCCGGACTGCATGTCGTTGTGTTGACCGGAAAAGATGCCAAGTTCTCGACGATCCATCTGGGGAAACACGTAACGGTACGTCCGACGCTTTCGTCGGGCAAATTGACCTTTATCGCCGATGCGTTCCGTATCGGCACCGAGATACTGAAACACGGAGAAAAGCATAAGGACTGGCTGGTCACCACGCAGAATCCTTTTGAGCTCGGCGCGGTCGGATACATGCTCGCGAAAAAATTCCGTATCCCGTTTCACGTGCAGCTGCACACCGACCCATGGAGCGACGCATGGAGGAAGGGAAATTTCCTGAACAGGCTGCGTTATCTGCTGGCGCTTTTTCTGCTCAAGCGTGCCGACGGCGTTCGTGTCGTTTCGCGGCGCGTGGAGATGCGCGTCCGGTCGCTCGGGATCTCGGAAAAACAGATCACGAAAGTCCCCATCTATGTCGACGTTAATTATTTCGTGAAAGCGAAACCCGCTTTCGACTTGCACCGCTCCTATCCCGGTTTTTCGCGGATCGTGCTTTCGCTCGGACGACTTCAGCGTGAAAAAAATTATCACGGACTCATTCGTGCGTTTGCGCTGGTACGCAAGGAGCATGATGACGCGCTGCTCCTCATCATCGGCAGCGGACCGGAACGCGAGCAGCTCATTTTTCTCGCGCGGTCGCTCGGCCTTGAAGATTGCGTAAAGATCCTTCCATGGGCTCGCGATGTCGCGACGTATTATAAGACCAGCGATGTCTATGTTCAGCCCTCGAATTATGAGGGATGGGGACTTGCGGTCATTGAGGCGGCGGCTTCAGGCATGCCGGTTGTTATGACCGATGTGGGCTGCGCGGGAGAAGTTGTTCTCTCGGAAAAAACGGGTCTTGTCGTCCCGGTGGGAGATGAAAAGAATCTCGCTTACGCGATCTCCCGCCTGCTTGACAATCATGAGCTTGCGCTTTCACTTGCGGCAAACGGAAACGAAGTGGTCAAAAAACTTGCAACGAAAGCCGAGACGCTCTTGTTGTATAAAGCGAGCTGGGAGCAAGCTCTCATTCATGGACAAAAGCGGTTCAATACATAAAAAGATCGTTGTTATCGGCGGAGGAACGGGGACATTTACCGTTCTTTCCGGCCTCAAACATTACCATGCGGAGCTGACCGCAATAGTGACCATGGCGGACAATGGCGGCTCTACGGGGCGCCTGCGCGACGAATTCGGCGTACTTCCCCCAGGTGATCTCCGTCAGTGTCTTGTCGCGCTTTCCGATGCTGATCAGGTCATGCGGAA
The DNA here is from genome assembly GCA_001821435.1 of Candidatus Lloydbacteria bacterium RIFCSPLOWO2_01_FULL_50_20. Taxonomy (GTDB): domain Bacteria; phylum Patescibacteriota; class Minisyncoccia; order Phycocordibacterales; family UBA6899; genus MHLP01. The sequence continues at coordinate 11,607 of MHLP01000017.1, forward strand.
GCTTTTTAATTATCGCTTCGACAGGGGAGAGCTTAAGGGGCATGCGTTCGGCAATATTTTCATCTCAACGCTTGAGAAAGTCACCGGTTCTCTCGACAAGGCGCTTGATGTTGCTGGAAGGATCTTGAACATCAGAGGACGCGTCATACCGGTCACGCTTTCGAAGGTCGGGCTTGTTGTGAGGCTGAAAAACGGCAAGGTGCTTTACGGAGAATCCGCACTCTCGGATTACCAGCTTGTCTCGCGCTTCGGAGTAGAGAAGATCTTTCTTACTCCCAAAGCAAAAGCGAATCCGAAAGCGCTTCGTGCGCTCAAAGAAGCGGATCTTGTTATTGTCGGACCCGGCAATCTCTATGCGTCACTTATTCCGAATTTCCTTGCGCCGGGAGTAGGAAGCGCTCTCGCATCCTCAAAAGCAAAAAAGATCTATGTCGCGAACCTGATGAATAAGAACGGGCACACCGATGATTTCAGGGTTTCCGATTACGTTCGCGTGCTTGAGGGTGCTATCGGCAAGCGCGGGATATTTGATGCGGTCGTCTATAATACGAAAAAACCGGCGCAATCGCTTCTGCGCAAATATGCCGATGAGGGTGAGCCGGTTACTTGCGGCCCGGAATGTTTCAAGGGCGATTTTGAACTTATCGGCACGAATCTGCTTGCGGATGATTTGGCAAAAACGGCAAAAAAAGATATGCTCCGACGTACGCTTATCCGCCACGATCCCGATAAACTCGCGAAAGTATTGATGGGTTTAGTAGATTAATTTTTTTTCATATGAATATCGGATTCATCGGCCAGGGCTGGATCGGCAAAAATTTAGCCGATCATTTCGAAGAAAGGGGTTTTTCGACGACCCGCTATGCGAACGAAGAACCTTACAGCAAAAATCAACAGGTGGTCGGAGAGTGTGACATCGTTTTTATCGCAGTGCCCACCCCTTCAACGCCGGAGGGTTTTGACGACCGCATTTTGCGCACAGTGCTTTCCCACGTGGGGAAAGGGAAGACCGCCGTCATTAAATCGACGATACTTCCCGGTACGACCGATGACATCGCGAAGCGGTTCCCCGACATTTTCGTGCTTCACTCGCCGGAATTCTTGCGCGAGACTTCGGTGCGCCATGATATCGACTATCCCGACCGCAATATCGTCGGAGTCCCGAGCGACTATTTCGAGGACCCAGTCTGGCTGGAAAAAGCCGAGGCGGTAATGTCGATACTTCCGAAGTCGCCTTATAAAAGCATTTGCAAAGCGCCCGAGGCCGAGCTCACGAAATACGGCGGCAATAATTTTCTGTATGCGAAAGTGGTCTTTATGAATCTTATGTATGATCTTGCGCAAGAACACGGAGCGCGCTGGGATGTTCTTGCGGATAACATGAAAGCGGATCCGCGCATCGGCGATTCGCACATGCAGCCGGTGCATCAATATTCACATATGGGGGGCAATGAGGGACGCGGCGCGGGTGGGCACTGCTTCATCAAGGATTTTGCAGCTTTCCGCCAGTTGTACGAAAAAACGCACCCGCATGACAAAGAAGCGATCGCGCTTCTGCGCGCGTTTGAATCGAAGAATAATAAATTATTGCGAGAAACCGGAAAAGACCTCGATCTGCTGGAAGGGGTCTATGGAAAAGAGTGCTAGGATTTTCGCGCGACCACGACAATATTTTTTTCTTTATTTCCGTGCGCGATGCTGTCCACGCTGAGGATGGAGAAACCATTTTTTGTGAGCAACTTCACAAGCTCACCTTTCGTAAAAGCGTGTAAGTAGCGCGGCGCTTTCTTTTTTCCGAACGTGAGCATGAGGTCGCCCATATCAAGCGCATTTTTCACTGCCATACCAAGTTTGTTGTCGTACGACAACAAACTTGGTATGGCAGTGGCCGCGCGATTCTTCGTTCCCTCCCAGAAGAGCTTCCCAAAATTGCTAGGAGTCCAGAGTCGCCATACGGAGAGTACAAAAATACTGCCGTGGCGAAGGACACGCGCTGCTTCGCAGACAAATTGTGCGCGGGGTTCCTTCGAGGGAACGTGATGAATCACGGCGAAGGAGTACGCGATGTCAAAAGTATTGTCGGGGAAGGGGAGTTGTGTCGCGTCGCCAACGATAAAGTTTCCGTTAGGATGGAGACGTTTTGCTTCACGGATAAGCCCTTCGGAATAATCAATCCCGACATATTGCGCATGTTTCTCCCGGACCAAAGGAAAGAAACGCCCGTTTCCGCAACCGATATCGAGGACATGGTCGTCGCGTTGAGTATGTTCGGCAAGAAAAGCAAGTTCATCCCAGAATTTTGTCCGCGACGCCGAAAACTCCCCCGCCACATTGTCATAAGTTTTACGCATTTCCTCAGCTAGTTTTTGTGCATGGTTTCGCCTCATGTTTTATAGAGTGTACAGTTTCGTGTGCAAAAGAAAAAGCCGCACCCAGTGTGGTGGGTGCGGCACAACGTCCAAAGATCAAGCAAAGAAGTTTTCCATTCTTTCCCGAACGGCCGAAAGTTTGCGTTCAGTATAAGGGAAAATGAGGAACGGAGAGAGTTCGGGAACGATGGGGCCTCTCCACCCGTCGCGCTTCAATTCTTGTGCAAGAACGCGAAGGCCTTTGGCAAGTGCGCCATTGCCGGGAAGACACGCACGGCCATCGCTGCCGCCGCCACGCGTTGAATTGACAATGAAGTCGTTCCAATGGATCTCAACGACGCGTTCGGCGCCGATCTCATACCAAGCTCGGAGGAGTTCATCGGCGAGTTGATTTTCGCTGTATGCGGCGAAGGCTTTTCCTCCCGGTTTATTTTTCCGCCATTCAATCACATGGAAGGTGTCGAACACGATGGGTGTTTTTGTCGGCAAGATGTGATCGACGAATTCACTGTATCGCATTCTATGTGTTCTTTCTTCCGCAGCACCGTTCCACGCGCAAGCAGTTTGGAACGCGAGATCGACCGGACACCCCGCTTGCTCCAGTTGTGCTATCTCGGCATGCCTGTCGCAATACGCAACAAAGAGTTCACCCTTGCCCTCGCGTACGAGTGACTCTATTGTGTAGTCGTCTCTAGGAAGATAGCCGACCAGATCAAGGAGGCGATTGAGAGGCAGTGCTCCCTCCCCATAGCTCCATGGTTGGTGAAGCGATAGCCGCATCTGTGCGTCACGTGCGATCGCTTGGTACTTTTCCAAGCGTTTCAAAACGTAATGAAAGAGAAACAACTCGATGCCGGAGAATTTGGCACGCTTCAAGACAGAGATCATTTCGATGAAGTATAGCCCAAACAGCGACGGTGTGGGGAGAGAAAGGATGGGAGTATAGCCCATTTTATCCTCCGAGATGAAAAAGAGACTAAAAGTAATATATTATATTACATTACAAATGTCAATTATTTGCAGGTGGCATATTTGCTACTGTGTCCTAGTGTTGTTTAACGACATTAAAACCGAAGAAGATATCGAGAAACTGAAAAAACAGATCATCAAAGATCCGGTGTTTTCCGTTCGCCTCGAAAGCGTAAGGGCGAGGATGCAATATCCCAAAGACGGAGTTCGTCATACCGACACTCGCGGAGTCGCGATGCGCATGCCCACAAAGGCTGAAATATTGGCGCTCTACCGCGAACTCGTCGAGGAGGGTGTCGAGCCGGTGAATGTGCTGGCGGAGCGCGCGCTCCGGAAATTAAAGACGAAATCAAACTCAGGCATAGCGGTGGTCTCACTCCTCACCAAGCCGTTCCCGTGCCCGGGGCGATGCACCTACTGCCCGACCGAAGAAAATATGCCGAAGAGCTATCTTTCCAAAGAGCCCGCCGCCGCACGCGCACTCATGAACGATTTTGATCCATATCTGCAGATCACGAATCGTCTGAAAGCGCTTGAAATGAACGGACACCCGATCGACAAGATCGAGATGATCGTGATCGGCGGGACGTGGAGTTTTTATCATCCGGTATATCAAGAGGAATTTTTGATCGGCTGTTATCGTGCATGCAATGATTACGGCACAGGAGATGATTCTCGGACGGAAAAGTATATGGATCGTCTCGCATATCTCCTTCTACTTCAGGATCGGAATGAGCGTGCGAAGTCCCGCATCATCGGGCTTTCCATTGAAACGAGACCCGATTACATCACCGATTTTGAAATTGAACGTCTGCGTGCGCTTGGAGTAACAAAGGCGGAGATCGGCGTTCAGCATCTCGATGACGATGTGCTCAAACTGACGAAGCGGGACATGAAGATCGAGCGGGTGAAAACGGCGACGGAAAAACTTCGTAATGCGGGTTTCAAAATGGTTTATCATATGATGCCGAACTTGCCCGGATCGACAAAAGAACGCGACATTGCCATGTTCGGCGAACTTTTTTCCGGAGAAGATTTTCAGCCTGACATGCTCAAGATCTATCCGTGCATGGTACTTGAGCACAGCGAGCTTTATGAAACATGGAAAAAGGGGGATTTCACCGTATGGAGCGATGAGGAACTTATCGAAGTGATGCGCGGAGCGAAGAAATTCGTTCCGCCCTATGTACGTATCTTGCGCGTGTATCGCGATATTCCCGCAAGCTATATCAAGGCGGGAAGTACGATCTCCAATTTGCGTCAGGTCATGGATGAGGACATGAAAAAAAACGGCTGGCACTGCCACTGCATTCGTTGCCGTGAGATCCGTGAAGGAGAAGTGAATGCCGATGATTTTACGCTTTCGCGCATTGAGTATCGCACTAAAACGGGCACGGAACTCTTTTTAAGCTGGGAAAATACCAAAAAGAGAAAGCTTGCCGCGTTCACTCGCCTGCGCCTTCCCGACAATAATGGGAATGACGCGATCCTTCCCGTCCTTCGCGGTGCCGCGCTCATTCGCGAACTGCACACCTATGGCCGCCATACCCCCATTGGAGGTGCTGGAGAGCAGAGCCAGCATGTCGGCTTTGGTCGCAGGCTTCTCGCCGAAGTGGAGCATATTGCCAAAGATGCCGGTTACACAAAACTCGCCGTTATCTCCGGGATCGGCGTGCGAGAATACTACCGCAAGCTCGGTTATCGTTTGGAGGGCACATACATGGTAAAATATTTTCAATGATCAAGAATTGGTTTGCTGCAGATAGTCCGCATATCCGTTTTTTATGCGTTATTTTGCTTGTCGCCGCACTGAATATCTTCGTGCGTCTCAGCTTCCTCCCGCTTACTGCACCTACACTAGGGGATGGACCTGGCTATCTCAACAACGCCCGTATCATAAGCGGAGAACCCGCGACACCCTTTCCCGGACGCCTTTTAAAGCCGCTCACGCCTCTTGGGATCGCACTTTTTGCACCGCTTTTTCACGGCGATATGGTGTCGGGATTTGTCATGCTGAATGTGCTTTGCTATATCCTCTTTGCGCTCGCGGCATACGTCCTGCTTTTGTTGTTCACCGCTGACCGTTTTCTTGCGATGCTTGTGACGCTCATGTTCATTTCGACTTATCCGATACTGGAGTACGGCTTGAATCTGGAATCGGACATGGGGTCGTGGCTTCTTTTTGTTCTGACGATCTTCGGTTCCGTGCGTTATTATCGTGCGGCCTCGTGGAAGAATTTCGGTATCGCCGTTGCCGCTGTTGTTGTCGGTCTTTTGTGGAAGGAATATGCGATTCCCGCCGGAATATTTTTGGGGCTTGTGGTACTGTTCGAACCGACGCAGACGTGGAAAGAAAAATTTTTCCGTATATTTGTTCTCGCCGCCTTTTCAGCTCTTGCGGTCGGTATTATGCAGTGGATCATTTATGCGAAGTATCACTACACCTATATTGATTTTTTCCGAGAGGCGGCATCCACCTCGCCTTCGCAATCGCAGCGCCATCTCTACTTTATCGGGAAGAGTCTTTTTGCGGTGTTCCTGCTCGGCTGGGGCCTAGTGCTTGCTGGTTTATTGCGCTGGCGAAGTATTCCTCGTTCAGACCAACACATACTCGCACTCCTTTTTCCGCCATCAATGATGTTCCTCCTCTGGACATCTGTGTCCTCGCGGCTCTATTATATAGTAGCTCCGCTCCTTGCCATCCTCGCGCTCCATGGTTTGCGATCGCTTACCGAGCGCCGTCTGGTGCAGGTGTGCATCGTGGTTGCTATCATGGTCGGCAGTTACGCATGGCTTTTCGCGAGCGGGACTTTTCGCATCTTTTTTCAGTGATCTGTTGCCTCGCTTCCTCGTCTCGGACATGTGCGTTATACTACGCGAATGAAACTTTCCATCATCATTCCGGTCTACAATGAAGCGGCAACACTCCGCAACATTCTCAAGCGCGTTGTTGAGACGAAATTTCCCATTGATAAAGAGATGATCATCGTCGATGACTATTCGACGGATGGAACACGCGATATTCTCAAGAACGGATATGAGGGGAAATATATTGTCCGCTATCATGACAAAAATTACGGCAAGGGCCATGCGGTGCGCACGGGTATTACGGCAACCACGGGGGACTATATCACCATTCAAGATGCCGATCTCGAGTATGATCCGGCGGACCTTGTGCCGATGCTTGAAAAGATAATGGCGGAAGACCTCCCCGTACTCTTTGGTGCGCGCAATGATGACGCCAATCGCGATCGCCCGACTGGAGTGGCATATTATTTTGGCGGCGTTGTCGTGACATGGGTGATGAATCTCCTCTATCGCCAGCACCTCACCGACGGCATGACGTGCTACAAAATGTACAAAGGAGATTTTTTGAGAAAGTTGCCGCTCAGAAGCGAGCGGTTCGAGCTCGAGCCGGAGTTGATGGCGCTCACTGCGAAGCAGGGAGTTACTATTCAGGAGTTTCCCATCTCCTACAAACCGCGAAAAGTTGAGGAGGGGAAAAAGATCAAATGGATCGATGGTGTTCGTTGCATCATGACGCTCATCAAATACCGCTTTTAGCGTTGCGGTGCTACCACCGGGGCTATTTTTGGTTTATAAAGGTATCTCGGGGCATCGATTTCCTTGTGTATCACAGAGGCATAAACACTCCAATATTCTCAAGAATATAAGAATGTTGTACACGAGGCATCATAGAGGATATGAAAAAAGCAAAACAGTTGGAAAGATACTTTAAGGGCGCAGCCAATCATTGGCGGTTGGAAATTTTATTTTTGATAGAGAAGGGCGACGGGATGACATTGAATGAGATTACGCGAGTTCTCGGTTGCAACATAAAGACGATTTCTGAACACACGCGGCGGCTTGTTCACGCAGGCCTCCTGAACAAAAAATATCGTGGGAGGGAAGTGGAACATTCCCTTTCACCCTACGGACAAAGATTCGTGTCCTTTTCAAGGAAATTCTAATATTCTTAAGAATGTGAGAATGATTTTATGAGACTACTTATCCTTACGCAGAAAATCGACTGCAACGATGATGTGCTGGGCTTCATGCACGGGTGGATCGCCGAGTTTGCGAAGCACTGCGATCTGGTGACCGCTATCGGACTTTCAGTCGGCGCACACGATCTCCCGGAAAATGTTCGGGTGTTCTCGCTCGGCAAAGAAGCCGGTGCATCACGTCTCAGTTACGTCTGGAATTTCTACAGACTCATTTTCCGTGAGCGAAAAAATTATGATGCGGTCTTTGTGCACATGAATCCCGAATATGTACTCTTGGGCGGGATACTGTGGAAGATGATGGGAAAGAAGATCGGACTTTGGTACATGCACAAGAGCGTTGACCTGAAACTTCGTCTGGCCACCCACGGCGCGGACATCATTTTTACCGCTTCTCTGGAGAGTTTTCGCATCCAGACCCCAAAGTGCCACGTGGTTGGCCACGGTATTGCCACAGAGCGATTTAAGGGCATAAAACGCATTCCTGACGGCGTATTTCGCATTTGCTCGATAGGCCGTCTTTCGAAAACCAAGGATTATGGAACACTGCTCGGGGCGCTCGACCTTTTGAAAAAGGAGGGAATTCTTATTGAAGTGCAAATTATCGGCGGTCCGGTAACAGCAGAAGATCGGGACTATGTGGATGAACTCAAGACAGAAATTTCTCGTCGTGAATTGGCGAACACCGTCGTGTTGGTGGGTGCAGTTCCCAATAGTGCTATTGAGCCATATCTCGCGAAAGCGGACTTATTCGTCAACATGTCGCAGACGGGAAGTCTCGATAAGGCAGTACTTGAAGCGATGGTGGCGGGTGTTCCCGTATTGACTTCAAACGAAGGATTGCGAACGACTCTCGTCGGTTTTGAACGAACGTGTCTGTTCAAAGAAGGTGATAAAGAAGATTTTGCCGAACATATTCGCGCACTCATGCATCTGTCGAAGGATGATAGGGAGTCGCTTGGTGATCGTCTCCGAAAAGTAGTTGAGAAGTCCCATAACACCCAAATACTCATTCCGCGCATTGTAGAGACGCTCACTTCGTCGTTATAATGAGCTCACGAGTCCGATGAATACACAGATATCCCAATCATGACACCGCAAGTTGATAAAAGTCATTATGCATTCTCCCGCTACGTCGGTTTTGACCGGTGGGCAAGTTACCATACGCAAATAAAAGAAACACTTTTGCTTCAGCCTGAAAGCGTGCTGGAGATAGGTCTCGGCGACGGCGTGTATCGCAATTATCTTGAATCCCAAACGAAGGTACGCTATCAGTCGCTCGATATTGATCCGGAGCTTAAGCCGGACATTGTCGGGAGTGTCACGGCGATCCCGTTTCCGGATAATGCAGTAGATTACGTCATGGCCTTTGAGATCCTCGAGCATCTCCCGTTTGAAGAGTTTCCGATCGCACTGAAAGAGATCGCACGGGTTGCAAAGCGCGGAGCGATCGTCAGCCTCCCACATTTTGGTCCGCCGGTGAAGTTGCTTTTCAAGCTCCCGTTCTTACCAGAAATTTCTTTTTCTTTCAAAATTTCCTATATGCCGCGGCATCGTTTTAACGGCCAACATTACTGGGAGTTAGGAAAGAAAGGCTACCCGGTCTCACGCGTTCTCAAAGAGATCGAACGATATTTTATCGTTGAAAAACACTTTGTACCGTTCGAGAATCAGTATCATCACTTTTTTATACTCACTAAACGTGTAGACGCATAAAACCTATCATGCAAAACAACGACATCAAAAATTGGTACAACAGCGTGATTCCCGAAAGAGATGCGGAGGGCGCGTACGAGTATGATCGGTGGTTCAAGGATCCTGTTCAGCGGGCGGGATATAGACTCACGAAAGAGGCGATCACGCGACATGTGCTCTCTGACGACTCACTCAATCCTGTGCGTATTCTTGAACTCGGTCCCGGAGCGGGGACGTGGACCAAGCTCTTGGTTGGTCATTTTCCTGATGCGTATATTGATCTCCTTGATATTTCAAAAGCAATGCTTGATCGCGCGGAAAAAGCTCTTGGCCACAAAGAGCGTGTTCGTTACATCGAATCAGATGTGCTCACGTGGGAGCCAGAAGGGAAGTACGACTTCTTCTTCTCTTCGCGTGTGCTCGAGTACATCAACGATAAAACAAAGTTTTGTGAAAAAATATATAGGGTCCTCGAGCCGGAAGGGCGTGGTTTTCTCATCACGAAGATGCCGCATTATGAACGCGAGCGTTTTCTCGGACGCCGATCGAGCGAGTTTCACGAGGGCCAGATCACGCCCGGTGCGCTCCGAGACACCCTTGTTGCCGCAGGATTCATTGATGTAGATTGCTATCCCGTAACGACAAGTATCCCACTCTTTCGCTCGGCACCGCTCAACCTTTTTTTTGGAAAATTTTTTGCTCGCTTTCCGCTCGGTCCGATCAGTATGTTTTTTGCGGAGTCGTACTGCGTTTTATTCAGAAAACCACTATGAACATACAAGGTCGAACCTCAGGAATCAATTCTTCAAGATTCGACCTTGTATCCCTCACTTATGATTGTTGAACTGGTCGGTTTGCCGGGGAGCGGAAAAACAACGTTCGCCAAGCGCTTGGCGGAACACGAAGGGTGGACGATCGTCTCGATCGCCGGACGTGGCGAGCTGATCTTGTATAACGCGCTTTTCTTTGTTCGCCACCCGATCGGTTTTTTTCGAGGGCTCTCGTGGCTTTATTGCTACCGCGGCCATCGAGAACTTTGGTACACCAAATTCATGAATCTGTTCTTGGTGCACAATGCGAAATATATGAAAGCGCGGAAATATTCGCATGCGATCATTGATCAGGGTCATCATCAGAACATTGTCTCGCTCTTTGATGAACATGTGGAAGATGGCGTTATCGATCGTTATGTTCATGACCTTCCGAAACCGGATCTCCTTTGTTTTTTTCTTGCTGATGATGAAACGCGGACGAAACGCTTAAGCGAGCGCGGTTACGGTGCACGCGATGCATTGAATGAAAATTATCGTGAGGCATGGGAAGAGGCGCGTGGATCCCATTTTAAGCGTCTGTATATTTCTCGTTCTTTGCTTCCTTGCGCCACGGAGACGGTATCACCGGAGAATAGCCAGCAAAAAAGAGAAAAGATCGCTCATGCACGCATTTGGCACTTTGTTTTCCATGGACGTATGCCGACCGAAAAAGCACACGGACTCCAGATTGCAAAGACGATGGAGGCTCTGGTGCAAAAAGGCGTCTACGCCACATTGTGGATCCCGCGGCGCAGTAACCCTCTTTCTTTGGGTATTTTTGAGTATTACGGTATTGACTCCACCTTTCCGGTCCGCACTTTTCCGGTACCGGATCTTTTGCGTCTCCCTGCCTTTCTTGGCCCGCTCAGATTCTGGGTAGACGGTCTCGGATTCCTTATTGCGCTTCTATTGACCCGCATTGACCGCGAAGGAGTCTATTACACACGCGACCCCGAACTCGCATGGCTTTTCAAATTCAAAGGAGCAGCTGCTTGGTATGAGGCTCATGTTTTTCCGTCGTCAAAAGCACGGCTTTTGAAGTTTTTTCTTTTGAGCGCTGACGGGATCATAGCGAATTCGGAGGGGACAGCTCACGCATTCATTGACCGCGGTTTTCTCAATGTGCATATCGTGCGTAACGGTGTTGATATCGAGCGATTTGTGAATGCCCCTCTGCGTGAAGAAGCGCGTGTACTTCTCGATCTCCCGAAAGAAAAAAAGATCATCATGTATGTCGGCGCTTTTTATACATGGAAGGGTGTCCCGTTTCTTGCCGAAACATGGAAGAAACATTTTTCTTGGAGGGATGATCTCCTGCTCGTGCTTGTGGGAGGCGCCGAGAACGACCTCAAAAAGAGCGGTGGTATTGACGCGTACCGTGGAACAAAAAATATTTTTCTGATATCGCACGCACCTGCCGCAAAGATCCCGATCTATCTCGCAGCAGCCGACGTGCTGCTGCTCCCCAATGTCCCCTCGACCGAGGAGTCGGTACGCTATACTTCACCGATCAAACTTTTTGAGTATATGGCCTCCGGACGTCCGATCGTCGCCGCCGATCTTTCCAGTATTCGCGAAGTGCTTTCAATTGAAGTGGCTGTACTTTTTAAAGCCGGAGATATGGATGCGCTTTCTGCGGGGATCAAGAGGATACTTTCTTCTCCACATGAAGCCGAAGAAATGAGCGGTCGTGCGCGGGGAAAAGTATACGCATTCAGTTGGGAAGCTCGCGCCCAACTCCTTCTCAATATTGTGAGGAGTCACGCGCGAAATCGGATGAATATCCACACTCAGTTTATTAAAAGCGCGGCATCTTCGTTATTCACCGCAGTGCTCTATTTTTCGCTGATGTATATTTTTACTGAATATTTTAAGTTTTGGCACATCTATTCCATACTCATCGCTAGTATGTGTGCACTAGCGACAAATTTTGCCTTGCTCAAGTTTGTATTTGTGGGAGGCAAGCGAACAGTTGCCCATGAGTTTTTAATTTATCTCCTTCTCGTTCTCGCTAATTTATTTATCAATGGAATAGTTGCGTATATTCTTGTCGAGAAGCTCAATGTGTGGTATATGTTAGCACAGTTCCTCATCATTGGGGCACTCGCGATCGCCAACTTTTTTGTTTATCGGTCATCCGTTTTTCAGACAACTCGGCAATGATAATAAACGAACCATGAAACTTTCTGTCGTTACACCAATTCACAACGAACGCGAGAATATCGCGGAGTTTTATAATGAGCTCACCACCGCGCTTTTGTCGTTTTACAACGACTACGAAATTGTTGCTGTCGACGACGGTTCGACAGATGGGAGTTGGACAGAGCTTGGAAAATTCGCACAGAATAATCCGTTGTTACGGACGATCCGTTTTCGCACCAATCACGGTCAAACGGCGGCATTAATGGCGGGTATTCATCATGCGTTGGGGGATATCATTATTACGATTGATAGTGATTTGGAAAACGATCCTGCTGATATCGTGCGACTCATAAGGGAACTTGAATCGGGTAATCATGATATTGTCTCGGGTTGGCGCCAGGATCGTTGGAAGGACCATGGCCTCACGCGCCGCTTGCCGTCGCGCGTCGCCAATTGGTTGATCTCTCGTATTACCGGTCTTCCGCTTCACGATCACGGATGTACGCTTAAGGCGTACAAGAAAGAAGTGTTTGATGACGTTGAGCTTTACGGAGACATGCATCGGTTCGTCGCGGCATATCTCTCGTGGAGGGGTGCACGGGTTGCGGAAATACCCGTCGCACACCGCCCCCGCCGGTATGGAGTGTCACATTACGGCATTGCGCGTACGTTCCGCGTCCTCCTGGATCTGGTGGTCATGAAATTTTTAAATACATATATGAATCACCCGATTCGTTTCTTTGGCGGGATCGGCTTTATTTCTTTTTTGCTCGGATTCCTCGCCGCTATCCTTGCTGTTGTATTGAAACTTTTACATTTTGCTGATTTAGTCGAGACACCGCTTCCGGTATTTTCGGCACTGTTCATTATCGTTGGCGTGCAGATGATCGTTATGGGGATCCTCGCCGAGATGCTTATGCGAACCTATTATGAGTCGCAAGGGAAGAAACCGTATACCATAGCGGAGAAGCTTAATTTCTCCTAATCATGTGCGGCATTGCCGGATTTGTCGGGAGCGGGGAGGCGAACGATGTTTCGCGCATGGTGGGGAGCATTCGTCACCGTGGTCCCGATGATGAAGGGATTTACTGCGCAGAGGGAATTGGGCTCGGACATGCCCGTCTTTCGATCATTGATCTCACACCGTTGGGCCACCAGCCGATGTGGAACGCGGCGCGTACTGTAGGGATCGTTTTTAACGGCGAGATATACAATTTTCTTGAGCTTAAAAAAAAGCTTGTAGCGGGGGGGCGTAAATTTGTAAGCAATTCAGATACAGAGGTAATCATCGCGCTCTATGAACAGTATGATGAACAATGCTTCACCCATCTGCATGGTATGTTTGCGATCGCACTCTACGACAAGGCGAAGAAGAAGCTCCTCCTCGCACGTGATCGCATGGGCAAGAAGCCGCTCTATTTTGGGCGCTGGGGAGGAACGTTCGTATTTGCCTCAGAGCCAAAAGTAATTCTTCTCCATCCTGAAGCAAAAAAAGAAGTCAACGCTTCCGCACTGAATGCATATTTTGCTCTTGATTATGTGCCGACGCCACTCTCGATCTGGAGAGGGGTTGAAAAACTTGAGCCGGGAACACTGCTTGCTTATGAAGGTGGCGCTGTGCGCAAAGAGCGGTTTTGGTGTCCTGATTTTAAGGAGTCCATATGCTCCATTCCCGATGCGGTGAGCGAACTTGGTGAGTGTTTACATCGCGCGGTTTCTTCGCGCCTTGTTTCTGACGTACCGTTTGGTGTTTTTCTGTCGGGCGGATTAGATAGTTCGGCGGTCGCGTATTATGCGGCACAGACAAAGAAAAAGGAAGGGGGGGAAATACACACCTTTTCAATCGGCTTTTCTGAGGAGAGTTTTGATGAGTCCCGACATGCCGAAGTTGTTGCAAAATATCTTGATACCATCCACCACAACAAAATGCTTTCAGGGGATGATTCGTTGCGTGTTATTCCGGAGATCTTTTCAGCGCTTGATGAGCCGCTCGCCGACGCATCGATCGTTCCAACCTATCTGCTTTCACGCTTTGCGAAAGAGCACGTGACGGTCGCGCTCGGTGGCGATGGTGGAGACGAGCTTTTTGCGGGCTATCCGACATTTCAGGCAGAACAAGTGCTTCGTTTCTACCGCATGCTCCCACAAGTGTTTCGACAAGAGGTCATCGCTCCACTCGTGGCGCACCTCCCTTCGAGTTTAGAAAACTTTAGTTTTGACTTTAAGCTCAAAAAATTCCTTGACGGCGCAGAAGAGGAGAGTGTTGTAAGACGACACATGCGTTGGCTCGGCACGTTTGACGAAGCGGGGTGCGCAAGGTTGTTTACGGGCGATGCATGGGGTGCTCTCGCCGGCGAGAACGTCTACGCTCAAGCCGAGCGAGCGTTGAGCGAATCAAACTCCGAAGATGAACGCAACAAGCTTCTCTTTGCGTATCAGCGTTCGTATATGATGGACGGTGTATTGGTAAAGGTAGACAGGGCGAGCATGCAGGCGTCACTTGAGGTGCGCGCGCCGTTTCTCGACTACATGCTCGTTGAGTTTGCCAATCGATTACCATACGAGTACAAACTCCGTGGACTAACCACAAAATATTTGCTCAAGAAACTCATGACAGGGAAGTTGCCGGAAGGCATCATTCACCGCAAAAAACAGGGCTTCGGCTCCCCAATCGGTGCGTGGCTTCGCGGCCCACTCCGCGGATGGGCAGAGGAGCTACTTTCGGGAGATAAACGAAAGGACGGACTGGTCGACCTTCGTTATCCACGCGAGCTTTTTGCGGCGCATTGTGGGGGACGATCAAATGAGCGCAAGAAACTCTGGAACATTCTCGTCTTCCTTGAATGGCAAAAGAATTACCTCTAGAGCCCACGCAGATCCTCAAAAGCAAAATTGGTTTTTCATGAGCAGTCTGTTAAACTAAGCGAATTGTGTCAATCTTAAACACCAACCAAGAAAATGTGATCGCCACGTTTGATGTGAGAAATTTTTTTAAACGGTGGCCGCGATTTTATTATTTTATTGGCACGGTGTTTGGACCAATGATGTATTCAGGACTTTCGGCAAAAAAGTTTTTGGAACGTTTTCCACGAGAGGGAATGACATTGAACATTGGTTCCGGTCCGCGCACGATTAACAGCGAGGTGGTAAATGTTGATATTTATCCTTATGCCGGCGTAAAGATCGTTGCGGACGTAAATGCCATCCCGCTTCCGAGTGAGAGTGTTGCGCGAATCGTATCGGACACGGTATTGGAACATGTCACTGACCCCACTCTCGCGGTAAAAGAAATGCGTCGCCTGCTTGCCCCGGGTGGCCTGGCGTTTGTGACAGTTCCATTCCTTTATCCTTATCACTCCTCACCCAATGACTATCAGCGCTGGACGAAGACCGGAGTAGGTGAACTTTTTCGCGATTTTGAGATCGTGGAGATCGGTGTGCGTGCCGGCCCGTTTTCTGCGCTTACCGCACATCTCAACCATCTTTTTGCGGTCATTTTTTCGTTCGGCTCAGCACGCGTTGAGTCGCTATTGGTTAACCTGGTCATGTTCGTCACGTTTCCGTTAAAATTGCCCGATCTCGTCTTCAATCATTGGCCGAATGCCGAAAAGGTTGCATCGGTGCTCTACCTTGTTGCGAGGAAAAAATAATAGGACCTCCGCAAATGGCGAACTTCTTCGTTGCGGGAAGAGGTTCACCACTCGCCTTACAGGCGCTGTACACCTTTTGGAGATTTCAGAAAATCTCACAAAAGGTCTTGCGAATGGGTCCCATCGCATTCCTCACCCCGCGTCTCGAATTTGACCTAAAATTTCATCGAGTCTGCGAGAACTGAAATTTGGAAATACTCCTGTGGTGCATCCATTTGCGGATGTCCTATAATAGTTACTTTTTCTGAACGACGAGTAGGATAGAAACACCGAATGGGAAACTGACGCCGGAAGAAAGTGCCCGCCGCTCCAGATCGAATATATGGTAGAAGAATTCGTTGAGTATTCCGGTGCCTGTGGCGTTCTCAGATTTCATGGGGATGTGCAGTAGTCGTACGGTAATACGCACCATGGCGATGAACAGAAAAAGAAAGGTGTTAAAATAAGATT
>MHLP01000018.1 GCA_001821435.1 Candidatus Lloydbacteria bacterium RIFCSPLOWO2_01_FULL_50_20
CTTGCTGTTGGCGCGTGGATCCTCCTCTATACGATCAACCCGCTCCTCCTGTCGAGTGATCTCGCGCTGACCGATGTCGCGGTGGCGCCGGCGGCGGCTGCCCCACGCGGACCGGTGACGGACCCCTATCCGATCAAACAGGGATGGTATTTTAAATACAGTGACGATCGAGGTACCCACTACGATCCCCCGGGTGGGACAAGTTCGGCGGAACTATGTGCAAAGCTTATTGAGCCGGCAAAATCCGCCGGAAAAACGATCATACCGCTCGATGATGGACGAATATGTTTCGAGGTTCCGCGTCTGGGCGTGGTCATATCTCAAAGCGAACAGGCGGTACGACAAGCGCTTTGCGGCAATACCTCTTGTGTGGGTTCAACACCGATCGGCATCAACGCACAACCTTGTCCTTATGTTGGTGCTCGGGGATGCACCAATGTGGCCGGGCTTCCTCAATCGGCGATCGATTTCATAAAAAGCCTTCAAGCCGGCTGTAATTGCACCGTGATCATCACCGGAGGAACAGAATATTGGCTTCATAAAACTCACGCAGCGAACCAGCCGATCTTCGACCTCCGTCTCAGGCAAGGTGACGCCGCGACCAACTATATCCTGGCGAATGGAACAGGAAAACGCTACTCTTTTTCAAACTATCGCGTTTATTTGAATGGTTTTTGGCTCACCAACGAGGGAAATCACTGGCATGCGTGCCAAGACACGCTTTCGACGTGGTACTGCACAAATTATACGACCCCCGGAAAAACAGCGCAGGTTGATTCATCGACCGCATTAATAAAATAACTTTAAACGATCTGCTCCGAAGTTGCAGGAGACTTTTCTTCAGTAAATTTGAGTACGACGTGACGGTCTTTTCCGTAGCCGGCTGATTCCGTCGTGATATCCGGTACTTCGGTAAATTCCGCGTGTACGATCATGCGTTCGTAAGACGACATCGGATCCATTTCTACCGAGCTTTTAAAGTACCGGGCGCGTTCGGCAAGCATTCGTGCTTTGGTGCGAATATCATCGATACGCTTCTTTTGATAGTTATTGACGTCAACAAGAAAAGAGACATTTTCTTCGCCGAGGTCGCGCTCAACGATGCGCTTCACGAGATGATTGAGCGCCAAAAGGCGGTCACCGCGCTCGCCGATCAGGATGGCGGAATCTGGTGTTGAAATGACGAAACGGAACGATTTGATCCGTTCATCATGCTCGACGGAAACATCGGTAATAACCACGGTAAGGTGGCCGAGCAATGTCCGGAGGATGGCAATGATACGTTCTTGTGGATTCATATGTTTTTTGCGCCCGAAACATCCGTTTTCCGTTTCTTTTGCATGAGGAGTTCCTGCGCAATGCTCAGTATATTACTCGTCGTCCAGTAAAGCGCAACCGCACCGGATGTCGTATAAGCAAAGAAGGCGATCATGACCGGAAGGATATAGCGCATCTGCATCTGCATGCTTCGCGCAAAATCATCCTGTAAAGACGGTTTCCCTCCTTCTTTCGGAGGCGGAGGAGGGGGCTGCCCACCCATGGAAATGCGAGTTTGAATATACTGAGAAATCCCCGCAAGAAAAGCAAGCACAACACTCTTTCCCGCAAGATCAAAAAAGAGGAAGTGCATATCCAATGTTCCCGGTGACTGTATAAATCCATACAGTATCGATTCGTCGACCGTCGCAAGGCCTTTCCAAAACACCCAATAGAGGCCGATGATAATGGGGATCTGCACAATGATCGGCAGACAGCCAGAAAACGGTGAAACCCCCGTTTTCTGATAAAGCTCCATCGTCTTTTTTGACTGTTTCTGCCGATCGTCTTTGTGCTCCTCTCTGATACGCCGCAATTCCGGTTCAAGCTCCTTCATTGCACGCTGCGCTTTGATGGATTTTCCGGTAAGCGGAAAAAGTACAAGTTTAACGATGATCGTCAGCACAATGATCGCCCCTCCAACACTCGCTCCAGGGAGAATGCCGATCAAAAAAACGAGAATATTATAGAGCGGTTGGTAAATAACCGCATTCCATAACGAGGAAATCATCCTCCTATCCTATAGGAGTGACCCATTTTTTGCAAAAAAAACTCCTTGTATGATTTTATTGACTTCGCGATCCTTTTTATGGTGGGTCGATCAGTTTTTTCTGGAAAGGATGACATCTCCCGATACGGTAAATACCAAGAAAAAACCCTTTAAATAAGCCATACTTCTTTACTGCCAAAAGCATATATTCCGAACAAGACGGATACATGACGCATGCTCCCCGAAAAGGGTACAGCTGACGCAAGATTCCTTTATCAGGAGAAAAAATGCGTTGATAGAACACAACAACTGAAATGAGAATATTTTTCATTTTTGATCTTTTGTGGCTGTTTGCTGCTCAAGAAATGCTTTTATATCGCTGTTTATCTGCAGAAAGGTGACTCCGGAAAGATGTTCCTTCGGAATAAGCACATATTTTTGATAAGGAAGCCGATCAAATAAGCTTATATCCCATTGAATGGTCTCCATGAGCCGCCTTTTGAAGGTATTTCGCATAACTGCGTTTATGCTTAGGCGTTTTGGAACAACAACAGCGAAACATGGTGTGTTTTTGAGCACAACTCCTTTTGCCGCTTTACCAGCATCCGGTGGAGATTTATACGCCTGAATACGGAGAATTTGGCCCGTCCATGAGAATTTCCGATCGGTGTGGCGGGGAAATACTTTTCGGGAAAGTTTGCGCTTCCTTGGAAGCATAGGAGATTAAATACCGGGTAAGCACTTGAAGCCGCTTATATCCGTTATCACCATGAACGGCGGCTGCCGTTCATGGTGGAACTTTACGCGGATAGACGTGCGCGACCTTTTTGACGGCGGCGTTTGATCACTCTTTTACCTGTCGATGTCTTTGTCCGTGCAAGGAAACCGTGTGTTTTACGGCGTTTGCGTTTCTTTGGCTGGTATGTTGTTGACATGAGCAAAGTATAGGGGGTGTTCAACCACAACGCAAGCCTGTTTGTATAATTTTATCGTTCAATGAGCTATGATACATTCGGTACGCTGGTTGGTCGGCAGCATTGATCGCTTTTGTGTTTGTTAATGAAAAGGGAGGAAATTTTATTTCTGAGAAATTCTCCAAAAAATAAGAAAACCTCTTGTCCACAGATTATACACAAGTTGTGAACATTTCTTTCTTTTTCGCTCATTGTGACTTGTTCGATATAATTGTTCGTAAGTTATTGATGTAACGTGCCAGGATCTTTTATGGATAATAAGGAATTGTGGGATAAGGCCTTAGTTGATATTGAACTCGAAGTATCAAAGGCTAATTTCAGTACGTGGTTCAAAAACACCCACATCATAAAACAGGAAGCGGGAACCGTCTCGGTAAGCGTACAAAATGAATTTGTCCGGGACTGGCTTTCAAATAAATATCATTCGACGGTCCTCAGGGTCTTAAGGAATATTTCTTCTGATGTCCGGGGTGTTGAATATGTCATCACCAAAAATGACCGCGGAGATAAAAGTGCCCCGGTGATCAAAAAAGATGTTTTTTCTCCTTTCAGTCCCGAACTTCCTCTTCAAGACACCTACATAGGAAAGGAAGACGGCCTTAATCCTCGCTATATTTTCGATTCTTTCATTATTGGTCCGTTCAACGAACTTGCTCATGCCGCCGCGCAGGCAGTCCAAAAAAAGCCGGGTATCATGTACAACCCGCTTTTTATCTACGGCTCTACCGGTTATGGAAAGACGCATCTCATCCAGGCACTCGGAAACGGCTTGAAAAAACAGAATCCCGGGAAAAAAATACAGTACGTCAGCTC
Source organism: Candidatus Lloydbacteria bacterium RIFCSPLOWO2_01_FULL_50_20 (assembly GCA_001821435.1). GTDB lineage: Bacteria > Patescibacteriota > Minisyncoccia > Phycocordibacterales > UBA6899 > MHLP01. The sequence goes on from MHLP01000018.1 coordinate 3,814, forward strand.
GGAAAAATTCTCCATTGATTACGTGACATCGTTAGGGAATAATCGTGTCAACGAATTCAAAGAAAAATACCGGAAGTACGACGTGCTCATTATGGACGATATCCAGTTTCTTGTTGGGAAAGATAAAACCCAAGAAGAACTCTTTCATCTCTACAATGCACTCTATGAAAACAACAAGCAGATCATCTTTTCGTCCGATAAACATCCGAACTATATCAACGGACTGGAAGATCGCCTCAAATCACGATTCGGATCGGGAATGATCGTTGAGATCACTATGCCTGAGTATGAATCACGTCTTGCTATCTTGCGCGAGAAAATGAAGCAGCAGCAAGTGATCATCCCTGATGAGATCGTTCAGTATATTGCCGAAACCATCCAATCGAGCATCCGAGAACTCGAAGGAACCCTTAACTTGGTCGTTTGCCAGGCTCAGCTGAAAAATAAGACTCTTTCGCTCAATGAAGTCAAAACACTTATAAAAAACAACGCGAAACCAACAAAACCTGTATCGATCAAAGACGTTGTAAAAACAGTAACAACGTTCTATAACATCGATGAACGGGTAATTTACGAAAAAACCCGCCGTAAGGAGGTGGTAAAACCGCGCCAGGTGCTGATGTATATTCTGCGCGAAGATTTCAATATTTCTTATCCGTTGATCGGACAGAAATTAGGTGGGCGCGATCATACGACCGTCATTCATTCATGTGAAAAAATAAAAGTGGATATTAAAACAGACATGCTGCTCGTGCAGGAGATCGAACAGATCCGTGCTCTTTTTTAATTTTTTAGTGGATAAGTTTGTGGAATGAGGTGTGTGAGTAGTAAATAGTTGTGGAGAAAGTATCAGATAAAAAGTGGATGATAAGTGCATAAGGTTATTTATAAAAATTTGTTTGGGGAAAAATACCTGTTATACACAAGTTACCTAAAACAGAAAAAGAGAGGCTACTGTGTGGTATGAACACAAAAATTCTTTACCCACATATACACACGCGTAATTATTATAATGAGTATTTAAAAGAAGAATATGAAGATAGAGTGTGTAAAATTAAATTTGAAAAATGCACTGATGGTCGCAGGACGATTCGTTGGAAAGAATCTTTCTCTCCCTGTCTTGCGTTATGTCCTTCTTCTTGCAGGTGAGAAAACTTTGAAGCTTCGCGCGACAAATCTCGATCTGGGTATTGAAATAGAGATCCCAGCGCGAGTGGAAAAAGAAGGAGTAGTAGCTATTCCTGCTGAAACACTGGCCAATTTTCTGTCTAATCTCCCGAATGAAAAAAACGTTGTCGTTGAGCAGGTTGGTGAGCATCTTGCGATATCGGGAAATACGTATTCAACACTCGTTAAAGGTTTTGGATATGAAGATTTTCCGACATTGCCGCTCGTCACCAAAGGGATAACCATAGAAATCGATGCAAAAACACTCCTTTCCGCTTTCCATGCAACCCATTATGCAGTGGCAACATCCGACATTAAACCTGAATTTGCGAGTGTGTATTGTTATACCGAGGAACGGTCGCTGGTTTTCGTCGCCACGGATTCATCACGGCTTGCCGAGAAACGTATTCCTCTCAAGAAAGAACCCGAGCCGTTCAGCGTCCTTATCCCTGGGAAAAATATTATCGAGATCGCAAGAGCTCTTGAGGGTATCGATGAAGTGGTAAAGATCTGCACGACAAAAAACCAAATTTCGTTCCATACGGAACATATGCATATTACTTCAAGGCTTGTCGACGGGGTATTTCCGGATTACCAGCAGATCATCCCGAAAAAATTCACTACCGAAACGACGGTGCTGCGGCAGGATCTTATCGATCGTCTCAAGCTCACTACGGTTTTTTCTGGAAAACTGCAGCAAGTTCGCCTCAAAGAATATCCGCATGAAAAACTTTTTGAGATCGAATCGCGCAACGACGACATCGGAGAGACGACTCATCAGATCGATGCGGTCATGACCGGTGACGACGTGGAATTTCTCCTCAATCAGCGTTTTTTGATGGATGTACTTTCTTATCTTCCTACCGACAGTGTTTCACTTCATGCGGCCGGTGCAGGGCGGCCATTAGTGATCAAGGGGGTCGGTGACCAAACATTCACTTATTTGGTTATGCCGATGAAAGGGTAAAAGACATGTCTTTCGAGCGTATTCAGGATTTTCTCTCACAATACAGAAAGTATATTTCAGATAAAGATGAGGAAACGGGAAAAATACGTGCGATCATCGCGCAGGTTTCAGGTGTACAGCTGTCTCAGCACGAGATCACTGTGTCGCGCGGGGAATTGCAGATAACAGGAAATTCGATCGTCAAAAATGAAATATTTTTATATAAAGGACAAATAATTGATGCATTGCACAAAAATGGGATCACAAAAATAAACGGGATCCGATAGCACAGAGGTTGGGCTTATGCTCTGAGCGTAAGTCCGACCTCTGTGCTATATCTGGGTGAGCAAAAGATCAGATATCGCTCAGTGTAAAGAGTACTATTCCCTCACTCCTGTTCCCGGCGACGTCATAAGCGACGACACGGAGTTCATTGATGGTTTGGATACCAGAAAGCGCATCGGGCATAAATGCGAATGTGTACGGAGTAGAACGCGCCGAGCCGAGGAACACTCCATTCACGAAGAAATCAACATGTTCGATCATAAATGCGCTGATAACCGCTGTGTCCACAAAAAGTTTTTCGGAACTTGCATATGTCGTTGTTGCATTAGGCTCGAGAATAGAGACTGACGGTGCAAGTTCAGGTCTATGAATATCGTCGAATTCCGCGGGTATATTTGCCGATGCTTTAGCTGGAAGCCCATGACTGCTTATCCATTGCTGCGCGGGGGTTTCCCAAAGGAGGAATTGCGGATCATTGTAAGGATTAGCGGGAGGGGGACCTGTGGGATCATTTTTATTCACCCAGTAAAGTATTTCGTGAGGATTTGGAACAACGCGCTCTTCGACGAGGTCGGAAGGAGTGAATTCCGTCGCACGTTTCCGCGATATTTTGTCAATAGTATAAATTTCCCCGCCGTACCAGACTCCGCGAAGCGCCGGTTTGATATTTTTTTGCGTTGGCTGAGGATCGGGGAAATTTTCAGCAGGAAGAGACGGAAGAATTTCACTGAAAAAAGCATTCCAAAGAGGGGCGATAATAAAGCCCGCCACCTTCTTTTCCATTGGGGTATTGTCGTTATTTCCTGCCCATGCGCCAACAACGAGTGAGGGAGTGTACCCCAAGATCCATGCGTCGCGGTAGTCGTTTGTTGTTCCTGTTTTTACTGCGACTTGATGGTTCGGAAAATTTAAATACGATTGCGCTCCGAATGCGGGAGTACGCGCGACATTGTCTGAGAGCACATCCGATATCTTTCGTGCGATCTCGGGGTCCATCACTTTTGTCTCTTTTTGGGTATATTCACTGATAACGTTACCCGACGAGTCCTCGACTTTTAATATGCCGGTATACGGATTGCGTTTTCCGTCATTCGCGAACACCCCGTATGCGCTGGTCATATCAAGGAGCGACACCTCGCCTCCGCCGAGCACAAGCGTCAGGCCGTAGCGTTCTTTGTTTTGGAGAGAGGTGATCCCCACGCGTTCGGCGAATTCGATCGCATGATCAAGCCCGACCAAATAGAGCATTTTTACGGCGGGAATATTGATCGATTGGGCGAGTGCATTACGCAGGCTTATCGGCCCGTGGTATTGCCCGTCATAATTGACCGGCATATAACACACGGACTTATCGAGGCCATAGAGTGGATTACCAAATGTGTCACAACGCGTCGAGAACTGCGTCGGCACATCGAAGACGACGGCATCAGGCGTATATCCTTTTTCAAAAGCCGCTCCGTAGACGAACGGCTTAAATGCCGAGCCTGGCTGACGTTTCGCGAGAGCAATGTTGAAATTTCCTTCGTTGGCGATATCGAAATAGTCACGGGATCCGACCATGACGAGGATCTGACCGGTTTTCGGGTCGGTCGCAACCAGTGATGCATTCTTTGCATTAAATGTCTTTTCATTTTGCGCAGCATATTTCTCGACGATCTTTTCTGCTTTATCCTGCATCGTCATATCAAGCGTCGTGGTGACACGGAGCCCTCCCTCATTCACGACATCTTCGCCATAGGTACTCGCAAGTTGTTCTTTGATGAACATGACGAAGTGCGGCGCCCTGATCCCTTTTTCCGACGGAGGGACGAATTTCACCTTCTCGGTGATCGCGTTCTCGTACTCTTCATCGGTGATCGCATTGAATTCACGCATCCTTTTCAGCACGAGATTCTTTCTGTTCTCGAGGAGTTCGATGTTGTTTCCGTATGGTGAAAGCCGAGTGGGAGACTGGGGAAGCGAGGCGAGATAAGCGGCTTCAGCAAGCGAGAGTTCGCTTGCATGATGACCAAAGAAAGACATACTCGCTTCTTCTATACCGTAAATGCTACCCCCATAAGGCACTTCATTCAGATAAAGGCCGAGAATATCGTCCTTTTCCATTGTTCGTTCAAGTTTGATCGCGAGCACCCATTCTTTCACTTTGCGAGTGATCGTTTTTTCCTGCGAGAGCAGCGCGTTTTTGATCACCTGCTGGGTGATCGTCGATCCGCCCTGGCTGAATCCGCCGCTCCAAAGGTTCACCCACATTGCGCGGAGGATCGCATCAGGTTTTATCCCTTTGTGCTGATAGAATTCTTCATCTTCGATGGCGATCGTCGCGTTTTTGATGTACGGACTGATCTCGTCAAAAGGAACGACCGTTCGCCGTACATCTCGGTGCACATCATAGAGCAGGATCACTCCGGTGCGGTCATAGATCTTCGTGGATTGGGAAATTTTCCGTGTTTCAAAAAGACTGAAATCGGGGATCTTGATCGTCGCCGCCCAAACAAGAAAAGCGCTGACGGCGAATATTCCCGCGATGAGCATACTCACGATCGCAAGCTGCGCCCAATGGGTGAATTTCCGCCGATGTTTTTTCGGTTGCTCTTTTTTCATGCGGAATATCCTTATATCTTAACACAGAAATATGAGCAAAAAGACAAAGAAGAAACGGTGTGGTAGCATTGGTTTTATGGAAAAAAACGCTGAAAATGAACTCATAAAACTCATCGACGAAATACTCACGAGAGGTGTGGGGGAGTTTATCGATCCGGATAATACCTTTCGTGAAAAACTCCTCAAAAAAGCAAAAGACCCGAAGAGTAAAGAACAGATCATCGTGAAGTTCGGAGTGGATCCGACACGGCCAGACATTCATCTCGGCCATGCGGTCGTCTTGCGTAAGCTGCGTCAGCTGCAGGATCTGGGATGCAAGGTGATCTTTTTGGTGGGTGATTTTACCGCGCAGATCGGCGACCCGACAGGAAAAAGCAGAACGCGTCCGGAGATCGAGCAGGCGGCGATCGAGGCGAACATGAAGACGTATCTCGATCAGATCGACAAGATACTCAAACTTGAACCGGCGGTCTTTTCATGGATACGCAATTCAGACTGGTTCTATGGAGTTTCCGATATCGCGCCGAACCCCGAGACGAAAGTTGAGATGGAGATCACCAAAGGCAAAGAAAAAATAACACTCCAAGTCCCGCACAATACGCTTGCATGGAAAGCCGAAGTATTCAAAAATACCCGCATGCAGGTCACGCACCTTCACAGAGCGCAGATCCATGACATTACACTCCGCGGATTTTTGTGGACATTGAAACATGTCACGCATAGCCGCTTGCTCGAGCGAGATCTTTTCCAGGAACGGATAAAAAATAACAGCGAGCTCTATATGCACGAGGTGATGTATCCGGTGCTTCAAGGGATCGATTCGTACGTCCTCGATCTTATCTATGGGGGCTGTGATCTTGAGATCGGCGGAACCGACCAGACGTTTAATATGCTGATGGGCCGTGAGGTCATGAAAGTGAACAAAAAAGCACCGCAGGCCGTCCTTTCCATTGATCTTCTTGTCGGTCTCGACGGGAAAGAAAAAATGTCCAAATCTATGGATAATTACGTAGGAATAACCGATGTGCCGAACGATATGTTCGGAAAGTTGATGTCCATTCCCGATGCGCTCATCCCTTCATATGTTGAGCTCTGCACGTTTACTCCGGTATTAGAGGCGGGAGAGATCACCAAGAAACTCCAGGCCGGAAAAGCGCATCCGCGGGACATCAAAATGGATCTTGCGGAACAGATCGTTGAAATTTATCACGGTCCGACAAAGGCCAAGGAAGCAAGATCAGCATTTGTCGCGACCTTTCAGAATAAAAAACTTCCCGATGAAATGCCCGAAGCAAAAGTCGCGAAAGGAACACTGCTTGCAGATGTGCTGATCAACGAGGATGTGCTTGATTCAAAAAGTGAATTCCGCCGGCTCATGAGCGAAGGAGCGATACGAAAAGATGGTGAAGAAAAACTGACCGATCCTATGATGAAGATCACTGAAGATCTTGTGCTCAAAGTCGGAAAACATCGGTTCATTAGGATCGTCGCCGAGTGACGCCGGAGCTCGTCATTGAAAAACAACATCTGCCTCTGGCGGGTGTTGTTTTTCTGGCTTATTCGTCTTCAAGCAGGTCGTCATCGTCGTCATCCGCAAGGGGGTCGACCGGAACATCAGCGACATCCGCCAGCAGTATCTCATCGGGGTCATCGAGAAAATCATCGCTTTCGACCGTGTTCGGATCGTCATCGTTGGCACCGATATTTCCAACGGGCAAGATCCCACCGGTTACAAGATCATCATCACTCATTATGAAAAATTTCACTGTTAAAGTGGTCTTAGCAACCACCATATCCTGATTAACGGATACTTTCCACTGTGTATCATGGTTTTTGAGGGTTGGGGAGAGGGTGGAAAGATTCCTGTGGATAACCCCGTAGTAAGCGAAGCGCTACTACGGGGCAGGGTGCCGTCCGGGCTTCTTCTTTTGAAAGGCTTCACTTAGAGAAAAAACCCACCGAATTGGTGGGCACATGTGTTACGTGAGGATCCCTACTTTGTAGAGTGCTTCAATGAGGATTGTTCGATCGGGATTGAATTCGAACATTTTTTCTTTGATCTCTTTTCTAGTGAGCGTTCTTTTTTCACCATGCTTTGCATCCGTGCGATGAAGCGCGTCATAGACATCGGCGAGCGCAACAAGGCGTCCATATTCACGGATGAGAAGCCTCATTGTCTCGCGGTACTTATGCAGATAAGGAGGCAACTTTTCTGGATAACCGTTCTCCTGAAATTTGTGATGCCACAGCATGATCTCTGCGGAGACATCAAATCGTCCGCGAAGCAACCGGTACCCATCCAATACGTGCGCCTGCATCGTCTGCTGATCATCGTCGTTCCAGCTATCAGTTTTCCCAAGTATCTCGATCGGGCTTTGGCACTTCCCCAGGTCGTGAAGCACTCCGGCGAAAAATAGCGGTTTTTCTTCATGGTAAGTGAAGCGACCTATTTGTCGCGCAAGTAGTCCGACCCGAAGCGAGTGGGCATAATGAAAGCGCGTGACGAGATGTTTGTTTCGGAGTGGTGCAAGGAATGATGCGAGCAGCGCCCTGTTCGTGTTGGTGATAGAGAGTTCCCCGCACGCAGCAGAGAACTGTTGTTCAAGTTTGGCCTCTTCGTCCATCACTCGGCTACTCCCTCTACTGTGTGTTTTTTGAACGATCTAAAAACAGAATAACACAGAAACCACATTTGCACAAGTGAAGACGAGTAAAAAGACCAACGGATTATTTTTTGTATTTGGATTGCGCCAGCGCAGTGAGGCCGACGGCGATGGCGTCGTATTCATCGTCTAACATTTTCTTTCTTGGCAACGTGACAAGTTTTCCCACCATTTTTGTCACCTGTTCTTTCGAAGCGCGACCATACCCGGTGATAGCGATTTTGATCGCGAGGGGATTAAATTCAACGAGCGGAATGTTGTGCGAGGCGGCAAGATAAATAAGCATACCGCGTATCTCCGCCACGTGAATTGCTGTCCTTGCATTATTGGTGAAATAGATTTCTTCAAGAGCAATCGTTTCGGGCTTGTATTCGCCAATAAGTCGAATAATTTCATTTGCGACGAAAAGTAGACGTTCGGAAAACTCGTCGTTCGTCTTTGTTTCAATGCACGAAGAATAAAGCAAAGCAGCTTTTGTACCGGAGCCTTCGAGTACGGCAACTCCGCAACGCCCGAATCCCGGGTCAATTGCTAAGACAGTCATTAGTCCTCAGTTTATAGTCTGTAGGAGGAAACACCAAACTACCTACCGACTAACGACTAAGAACTGCGGACTACCTACTCCGCATTCGTGTAGACATCCTGCACTTCGTCGTTATTTTCCAGTTCCTCAATAAGTGCGGAAAGTTTTGCCCCGTCTTCATCAGCAAGTGGAATGGTTGAATTGGGTTCCCACCCTTTTTCGGTTTTTTTGAATGCCCATAGCGCGGCACCTTGCGCGGCAAGCGAGCCGCCGCCTTTTACGAGAATGTGTTTGATCTCTTGGGCTGCCTTGTTGCGGTTACTCGTGAATGCTTCAATGACGAGCGCGCACCCGCCTGGACCATAGCCTTCATAAATGAGCGCTTCCATCGAATCAACATCTCCACCTGCGCCTTTTTTCACAGCCCGCTCGATCGTATCCTTCGGCATATTCTCTTTTTTTGCTTTCTCGATAATAGCGCGAAGTCCGGGAGCACTGACGTCGCCCTTTGCTTTACGCGATTCCGTTGCGATCAAGCTGCCCAGTTTGCCGAACAGCTTTGATTTCTTAGCGTCTTCCGCGCCCTTTTGTCTTTTTATTTGCGCCCACTTGCTGTGACCTGACATGGCTGATTTTTAACGAGCGAAGCGACTTAAAAATCGCCACCCCGCTTTGTTTTTACCGTTAATTTCTTTACAGGGTAAATATATCACCAAATATTTTTTTGTCTCGTGGTGCGCGTGGCCGAACAGGCCGTCTTTTGCCGGGCGAAGCGCACCGCCCCTAGTTTGTCTCATGAAAACAAGGCGGGGTCGATAGAAAATAGAAATGAGAAAGTCAAAACTACAACAGTTTCTCCTGGCTCTCCTCGGGATAATCAAAACCGAGGTGTTCGTATGCTTTTTTTGTCGCCGTACGGCCGCGCGGCGTGCGCTCGAGGAGTCCGAGTTTGAGCAGGTAGGGCTCATAGACCTCTTCGATCGTTGCTTGCTCTTCCGAGGTCGCCGCCGCGATCGTGGAGAGTCCGGCAGGGCCGCCGCCGAATTTCTCAATAAGAATGGTGAGCAGATGCCGGTCGGGCTGAGAAAGACCTATCTCATCGATCTCGAGCAGTCTGAGGGTTTCTTTGACGGCATGTTCGTCAAGCACGCGTTTTTCGACTTGCGCAAGATCACGGGCTCGCTTCAGAAAATAATTCGCCGTACGCGGAGTAAAACGGCTTCGTGAAGCTATCTCAAGACCAGCTTTGCCTTCAAGCGGAACACCGAGAATCGCCGCTGAGCGCTTGATGATCTCCACTATTTCGTTCTCGGTATAGAATTCAAGTCGAAACACACCGCCGGAAAAACGCGAACGCAAGGGCGCAGAGAGGAGCGCAATGCGTGTGGTGGCGCCGATCAGCGTGAACGGAGGAAGTTCAAGTTGGATCGTCCGTGCGGACGGGCCTTTGCCGATGATGATATCGAGTACGCCGCTTTCAAGGGCTGGGTAAAGTATTTCTTCGACGAGTTTATTGAGCCGGTGGATCTCATCGATAAAAAGAATATCACCGGAACTTAAATTGGTGAGGATCGAGGCGAGGTCGCCGACTTTCTCGATCGCCGGACCGGAAGTATTTTTGATCTGCGCTTTGATCTCCTTTGCGACGAGATGGGCAAGTGTCGTTTTTCCGAGTCCCGGCGGTCCGTAGAAAAGCAGATGCTCGGGCGGATGAGAGCGTTCGCGCGCGGCACGGAGCAGTATTTCGAGATTCTGCTTGATATGCGTCTGGCCGATATAATCTTCCCAGCGCTCCGGGCGGAGCTTTTGGTCGAGGAACAGAGCATCTTTATTTTCCGGTAAATTGCCTTGCCCTGTAGTAGAATCTTTCGTCATGATATTCAATGTTATTGAATGGGTATCGTTTTGCGAAAATTGGTTCAAATTTTGATGATAACAACGGCAAATTTTTACTACAGGGTTGGCATATAGGCTTCTTTGTCCGTGTTTTCGCTGATATTCCTTCTCGCGTCGTTCTTCTTTCGGAACTGATTTTCCCAGTATGCCACGTCTTTCGGCAAAAGAAAAAGATGTGAAAGCGGCGGAACGAATGTTTCCGGCGGGATTCATCCTTTACAATCCTGCGAAGCAGGTTCGGATCAGCCGAATTTGTGCAGGGTTGACACAAAAAATTAAGTATGATAAGTTCATAGTAATATATTTGCTCCTCGATCATTACGGTAACTCGCCTGATTCCGATCCGCGAAGTTCTCTAGCGTATTACCCTTCAAACAATTAAGGCCCCACAGGCTTCCATGATGCACATCCGAGGACGTTCTGGTTGCCGCCTCGCGCGCGCCTTTACTGGCACCCCCCTTAGGGCTGTATTTAACTTTTTGTATTACATGCAAGAGGTAGTTGTTTGAAGGGTCATGCTCTCGAGAGCATGATTCCATTGTTACAGACCGACTGAATATTTAATTTGACCACGGCAAGATAATGAGATGACACAACAACCGCCTAGTGCGGTTGTTGTGTCTTTGGCGGCGGCATTTCTCAGTTAGCGATTTTCTTCAAGTCCGACGGCGCGCTCGACTTCAGCAAGCGAGGTAATGCCATTCAAAACTTTCACGATGCCGTCCTGCCGCATATCGAGCATGCCCTGCGGTTTGGCCGCTTCTTTGATCTCGCGCTCGCTTGGATTTTCACGAAGCACCTTTTCTACCGCGCGGTCCATCAGGATACCTTCGTAGATAGAGATACGGCCTTTGTACCCGGTGAATGTGCATTTTTCGCATCCAATAGGGCGATAGAGTTGTTTTGACAACTCAAGCTTCGGCCGGTATTTTTTGATCTCCGTGAAGTTGCTCTCGATGACTTCCTTCTCTCTTCCTTCCGGCGTATATGCTTCGCGACAGCTCAAGCAGAGACGTCGGACGAGCCGCTGTGCAAGCGCGATGTTGAGTGCCGAGCTGATGATCTTCGGATTGACCCCGATGTCGATCAGGCGGGGAATGGCACCTGCGGCATTATTGGTGTGGAGGGTTGAAAAGACGAGATGTCCGGTAAGTGCGGAGTCGATCGCGACCGAAGCCGTATCTCCGTCGCGAATCTCGCCGACCATGATGACATCGGGATCTTGGCGTACCGCCGCACGCAAACCGTTCGAGAAATCATAGCCTTTCTCATGATCGACTTGTGTTTGCGAGATGCCGTCCAAGTGATATTCGATAGGGTCTTCGATCGTAATGATCTTGATCTCGGGATTGCGAAGTTTTTTAAGACAAGCATACAGCGTGGTCGTTTTTCCCGAACCAGTCGGTCCGGTCGTTAAAATGAGCCCATTCGGTTTGTCGATCTGCGCAGTCATCACTTTGTAAAAGTATTCATCCATGCCGAGTTCCTCGAGCGGCACGGAGATCGTACTCGGATTCAGTATACGCATCACAACGGATTCCTGATACGCGGCGGGAAGAATGGATGTACGCACTTCGACGTCAATGCCCTGGATCTTGATCGTGAACCGGCCGTCTTGCGCTTCATGAGTGAGGTTGAGCTTTGTTCCCGCCAAGAGCTTGATCCTCGCCAAGACTTTTTTGTAGTCGGCATGTTGGAGTTCCACAACGTCCTGCAGGATCCCGTCGAGGCGATAGCGTACACGGACGATATTTTCTTCCGGCTCAAGATGGACATCTGAAACTCCAGTCGCCACCGCACCGCCTAAAAGTATCTCAACGACCGTCGAAAGTGCATGGGCATCTCCCGAGTGTACCGCAGAAAGAATGATGTTCTTAATGTCCGGAATGGTTTTTATCGATGAAACATATTTTTCCATCGTTTCTTCGGAAACGGAGACCACTCCGGCGGTTTCAACTACTGCATAAGAAATTTCTTTGTAGGCATCCCACGCTTTTTTTATCCCGAACTCCGAAGCGATGAAGAGGGCGACTTTGTATCCTTGGCGCTCAAGTTCGGCAATGACGGGCACCATCTTTTCATCTTTAGGAGTCGGGATCGCCACGCATACGTTTTTTTGATTCATCTGAAAAATAGCGATCTTCGCCTCGCGCGCAGACGCTTCAGGGATGAGCCGAATGGCATTATTATCGATCGGCATGCGCGCAAGATCGACATAGGGAAGCTTGTATCGTTCCGAAAGTATTTGCGCAAGCGCTTCGGCCTCTTTGACGCGTAGTTCATTCCATTCCCGTGTCTGATCTTCATCGTGAAATTTTGCCATCAGACTATTGTATCAAAGTTTCACGGCTCCCCAAGGAGCTTTTACGGGGTTTGACAAAATTGAGTTTATGGTGTTAAATTAATTCATGAAAAAGAATTTAGGGCTAATGAAATACCCTGTGTTCTTTGGCGCCATCATTTCACTTTTGGCCGCTCCTTTGGCATTTGCCGTTGAAGCGGCGCCGTATATGCAGACGTTTGCACCGACGTTCCTTACCGAAAAGAGCGTGCAGTTGAATGGGCGTGTCAATCCGAATGAAATGCCGGACACTTATGAATGGTTCGAGTGGGGCATTTCGGGGCGAAGCGATGTCTATGAAACCGCGCATCGTCGTCTCTGGGGAGGAAATTCACAGATCAGCACCAGCGCAAACCTCATCGGCCTTGCACCGTCGACTCAATATTTTTATCGCGCGGTTTCGGAGAATGGCCGTGGAAAATCCATAGGAGCCACGATCTATTTCACGACAAAACAACTTTCATCGCTTATTCTTCCGATCGCGGTCATTGAAACAAAAGACGCAACATTCGTCGGTGATACGGCGGCGACTATTCGCGGTTATGTCAGCCCGCATGGAAATTCTGAGACGAAGACATGGTTCGAATGGGGAACGACGGCAACAATGGAAAACAGGACACCGGAAACAGGCAGCTGGGGAGAATCGTCATTGGTTACGGCAAAACTGACTAACCTTATGCCGGGGACGCTCTATTATTTTCGCGCAGTGGCGGAAAATGCTCATGGCCGCAGCTATGGCATACGCCAGGTGTTTTTGACGACAGGCACTGCATCGTCTCAGCAATTAAGCGAGACACCGCGGGACCAAGAAGTGGTAGGGCCGGCCGCTTCCGGTGATTCGGTCACCCGCACGGTAACGACAAGCGGATCATTCACGGCCCCGGGCGCGAACACGGGCGCGATCCCTCCGGTCTTGGGTAAACCGGGAGATTTTTTCAGCGCTTTGTTCGGAGGCAAAAAAACCACGAATACGACCGCCGAAGACGAAATTGATACAAATGTCGAGACGAATGCGACGGATCAGGTCGCTGCCGCCGGATCTTCGGGAACGCCGAGTAACATACTGAGCGGAAAAAAATCCGTTGAGGTGGTCGTTCAGAAGATCGGTCCGAAAAATGTTGCCGCACACACTCCCATTGAATATCATATTGCCTATGCCTATCGTCTGAGCGCTCCAGCATCGGATGCGATATTGAAGATCACGCTTCCCGTAGAAGTCATTTATATCGGCGATAATACGAACAACGAACTTTTGCTCGACACAAGTTCCGGACCCGAACGGACTTATGTGCTGCTGTTGGGGCATATCGAAAAAGGTTCAACACGCACTATAAGTATTTTGGGAATGACAACGGGCGATGCAAAAGAATTCCCCGATGCACGCGTACGATTTGAATATACGGACAAAAACGGAACTCATGCCGTGGCGGCGACGAATACCGGCCTTTCTGTCGCAAAAACAAACATCGCAGGCATAGCGAACTCGTGGAAAGCGATACTCCCCAGCTCGTTGGTGGGATGGATATTTTATGTCTTGGTGGTCGTCGGTGCGGTCTTCGGTATCCGTAAAATAAAGTCTTATTACAGAGAAAAAAAGAAACAACATGAAGATGCTGACGAACGAAACGGCCTGCCGCCGCATTTGGCGCGGTCTTTTCCGGGCGCTGAAGAAATTTCATCGCAAAGAATATAACAGCCGCCCGCCGCTTTTCTTTTTCACTGTTGCTTCTCTCTACAGCTTCGACGAGTTTTGGGATCTAGCATATAGTGCATTTTATGGAAAAGGTCATTCGAAGCATCGCGGAACTTGAGCGATTTGCGCAAGAATATCTCAAAGCACTTCCTGCACACGCACATAAGGCGACGGTCGTCGGACTTTCAGGCGATCTTGGTTCGGGAAAAACCGCTTTTGCGAAAGCTACGGCAAGAGCACTCGGTATTTCGGAAGCAGTGCTTTCACCGACTTTTGTCATTGCAAAGTTCTACAAGATACCGGAACACCCGCGCTGGTCTCATTTCGTGCACATCGATGCCTACCGTATCGAGGATTCCGCCGAACTGAAACCGCTCAAATGGCACGACATCACCGCTGATCCGCGCAACATTGTATTGATCGAGTGGCCCGAGCGCATCGGCGAACTATTTCCGCCGGATGCCGCAATGCTTCGCTTTCGCTTTATTAATGAGACAACGCGTGTTATCATCTCAAAAATATGGCTTCACGGATAAAATTTTTCAGGCACAGGGATCAAATGGAAGAGACACAGCGGTATCTGAATATGCACGGCATCAAATGTTTTACCCGAGAACGTTCTCCTTCGACCGTTTCTACGAACGAAGAGCTGTTTGGTTTTGATTTGTTCATTTTACGTGATGAAGATGTCGATACCGCTAAAGAAATGCTCGAATACGAATTCGGCGGCGACTGGGGTGAGAGAGTGGCATAAAGGGAACCCGCAAAGCGGGTGCCGCTTCCGCAAGTCGGAGTGCGGCGACGCGAGACGTGGTCGCGGAATTTTTCAGCAGAAAAATATCCGTGACCTGTGGTAGTAAAACATGTCACCCGTCTATCCCCGCCCTTATGGGCGGGGCATTTCGCGAGCGGCACCGGGGTTGTTTTTCTGGGTAGGTGTGCGCCACCGCGCACACTTCTTGTTGTGGCCATTCATCCACGGGCTTACGCCCGTGGCATTCTGGCTCACACCAGTAAATCGACGCAAATAAAACTCCCCGCATGATGCGGGGCGCTAGTTACTTTTTTGTGGCGGCAATTTCTTCGAGAATTTCGAGATCTCGTTTTTCGTCCACGGAGAGTGTTATTGGTGTATTGCAGACCGAACACACGACCCCTTGTTTTGTAAGAAGATCTTTTCGATCGTAGTGACCGATGTGTCCTTCGATGCACTTCACAAATTCAATGCGCCACCCAGGAATTCTTTTCCCGGTGATCTTTGCCGTGGGCATGGGTCTTCTCCTGATGAAATCTTTCTGCAATCTATCGCACACACGCTGTTTGTCAATGATGCCCCGCCTGCGTTACAAGCGCCGACTATTCGTTTATGATAAGGACTATGGTCACCAAAGAATACGCAAAAAGACTCGTTCTTTTCGATGCACATGCGATCATTCACCGCGCGTATCATGCGTTGCCGGATTTCTCCACTCAAAACGGAGAGCCGACAAGCGGCCTCTACGGGCTTTCGACCATGCTTCTTCGCGCTATCGCGGAATTCGAACCGGAATATATGGCCGCCTGCTACGATCTTCCGGGGCCGACCTTCCGCCATAAAGAGTACAAAGCATACAAAGCCGGACGCGCGAAAGCGGATGATGAGCTGAAACAGCAACTGGGCCGCAGCCGCGATATTTTTACCGCTTTCCATATTCCCATTTACGATGCCCCAGGATTCGAAGCGGATGATATGCTGGGGACGATCGTCGAGCAGATGAAAAACGAGAAAGATCTTGAGATCCTTATCGTGACCGGAGATATGGATACGCTTCAACTTGTCTCGGGAAAACGTGTTCGCGTGTATACGCTCCGCAAGGGGTTGAGCGATACAGTGGTCTATGATGAAAAAGGGGTACGTGACCGTTTTGGTTTCGGCCCCGAATTGCTCCCTGATTATAAGGGTCTCCGCGGCGATCCTTCCGACAATATCATCGGCATCGCAGGGATCGGAGAAAAAACAGGCAGCGAATTGATCCGGAAATTCGGGACACTTGAGGAAATATATAAAAAACTGAAGAAGGGAAAAGACGCATTCATGAAAGCGGGGATCAAGACGCGCATCATAGAACTACTGCTCGAGGGCGAGGAAGAAGCGCTCTTTTCAAAAATGCTCGCCACGATCCGCCGCGACGCACCGATCCGTTTTTCACTTCCGCAAACGACATGGAAAGCTTCGTTCACCCCTGACGCCGCCGTAACACTTTTCAAAGAGCTTGAATTCAAATCGCTCGCGGTGCGCGTGAAAAATCTTTTAGAACCGGAAAGCAACGGGCGAGAGGAGAGAGGGATCGCCGAAGAGGATATGGCACCGGAGGAGACGGAGTCGACGATTGATCCGGATGAATTACGGGAGACAGCAATCGGGCTTTGGGTCCTCGATTCGGAGAAGACGACACCGGGGATCGAAGAGATCGTCGACCACACGGGCGAGCGGGATATCAAAAAAGCGAAAGCAAAAATCATTGCGGAACTGAAAAAAGAAGGATTGATGAAAGTGTATCAAGAGATCGAACTCCCGCTCATTCCCATCGTTCGCCGTGCGAAAGAAAAAGGCGTGCTTATCGACGTCGCATATCTGAAAAAGCTTTCGCTCGATTACCATAAAAAACTGGCAAAAACCGAGAGCGCGATCTATGAGCATGCCGGCGAGGTATTCAACATCAATTCGCCGAAGCAGCTCGGGAATATCCTTTTCGACAAATTACTCCTTACGGCGAAAGGGATGAAAAAGACCGAGGGCGGCGCCAGGTCAACACGCGAGTCAGAGCTCGAAAAATTGAGAGACCTTCACCCCATCATTCCGTATATTCTGGAATATCGCGAGATCCAGAAGCTGCTTTCAACCTATATCGACAACATCCCGCATATGGTCGACGAGCAAAACCGTCTTCACGCAACGCTCAATCAAGACGGGACGACAACCGGCCGGTTCTCCTCGACCGAACCGAATATTCAAAACATTCCCGTGCGCGAAGGCTTGGGCGCGCCGATCCGTGACGCGTTTGTCGCGCAAAAAGGCCGCCTGCTCGTTTCTTTTGATTATTCGCAGATCGAAATGCGCGTATTGGCGATGCTCTCCGGTGATCCGGGACTTACGGAAATATTCCGTTCGGGCGCGGACATTCATACATCGGTAGCCTCACGTGTTTTCCGTGTTGCGCCGGAGAACGTGACCAAAGAGATGCGCCGCCGGGCGAAGGTCATCAACTTCGGCATCATCTACGGCATGGGCGTCAACGCGCTCCGTCAGAACCTCGGTTCGACGCGCGATGAGGCGCAGCAATTTTATGATCAGTATTTTGTGACGTTCCCGAAGATCGCCGCATACTTTGAACAGGTAAAAAAAGATGCGGTAAAAAAGGGATACACGGAAACGTTGTTTGGTCGCCGGCGTTATTTCTCAAATTTACATTCGTGGCTTCCGTTTATGAAGGCAATGGCCGAGCGTATGGCGCTCAATGCTCCGCTTCAAGGTACGGCGGCAGATTTCGTGAAGATCGCCATGTCCAAAGCTGAAGAAGCGCTCCATGCGAAAAAACTTGATAAGCGGGCTGACCTTATTCTCCAGGTACATGACGAGCTGATCTTTGAAGTCGATGACGATAAGCAGATGCTCGCGGAGTTTTCGCATGTCGTCAAAGAAGCGATGACTTCCGCCGCCAAGGGCACGAAGGGGGAAAGTATCCCGCTCGTTGTCGATGTTGCGGCAGGGGTCCGATGGGGGAGTTTGAAGTGACGCCTGGTCTGGAGACGAATCTCAAGGACACTGCAAAAAAGGCTTGGGTAAGGCCTATTTTTTCATCTACCAAGATATTGACTTATTCTTATTTTTGAGCTATAATTTAAACAGCGTTATTTATTGTTTCATTTCATTGACGAAGGAGAGACAAATGTTTCCACGTTTTTTTGCGGTTTTGGTTGTGGTGACTTTGGGACTTGGCGGTTGCGCGAGTACCGGCGGATGGGCCGGGTACCAATATGGCGGCGCTCAAAGCGGAGGAGATTCCGTTGGTGTCACCCCTGGAAACAATGGAATGATCTTGGGAGCCGCCGGAGCCATTCTCGGCTCGACGGTTACAAGGAACCCCATGGTCGGCGGCGTCCTCGGCGGGCTCGTTGGCCTATACGGGGGAGACCTGCTCGACAAGCAGGCCGCGGCCGCCGGGACGACTTCGTGCGAGTACCGCGCCAACAAGTCCGGCGAAGATCGGAATGGCGCGTACACGCAAGGCGCCCAGTCGCGGAAAACCGTCGGCGGCTACAAGGCCGACTGCAACTGAAAAAGAATCAACGGGAAGAAGACGAGCGGCCGAGAAACAGCGGCCGCTTTTTTTATCGGGGGATCGCCACATGTTACAATTGATCCATGAATCCCGTTAGAGATAGGGAGTACGTGCCGCACCTCCCGTCCACAAAATTTTACTACGTCGAGCGAGGAGCGCGTGAACAGGTGTACTCACCTGTTCACGGCGTCCGAGCGACGACGGAAAAAGGGACATTTACTATGCATAAAATATCCTTTTTTTTCAAAAACTTATGGAGCGTGCTTTATCAACACGAATAATCTCTAACGGGATGAAGCAACAAGAAAATCCAGCCACCCGTATCTTTGTCGGCGAAGATCGAAAGCGTTCGCGCGACGCGCTTCATCGCGTGCTTGAAGCAGTAAAAGCAAAAGATCCGAATGCGCTCGTGTCGCGATTCGACGATGTGTCGTTCGATCCGGTGTTTCTTCGCGAGGCGCTCTTCAACCAGTCGATATTCGGAGGGGAGAACATCGTGGTGATCGACGGCATACTCGATCATGAGGGGGGAGAAGAATTCTATCTGACGGAGGGAAATTTTACAGATATTCCCAACCTTCTTTTTATTTGCGAAACGGCTCCGAAAAAAGAAATACGCGCATTGTTTAAGAAGATCGGCTCGATTGAAGAATTTCCGCTGCTCAAGACGGAAGAGCGAAGGAACGATTTTGCCGTGGCCGACGCCGTGGCGATGCGCGACAGACGTTCCGCGTGGGTGGAACTCTGCAAGCTCAAACGTTCCGGTGCGGCGATGGAAGAAGTCCACGGGATGATCTTTTGGGCGGTGAAAACGCTCTATATGTGCGCGACGCAAAAAAGGGAAGAGGTCATGAAAACAGGAATGAAAGAATATACCTATCGCACCTATCAACCCCGCACGAAAAAATTTCTTGTCAGCGAACTCGAAGAAAAACTCGCTGCATTGAAGACGATGTACCACCGGGCGCACCATGGCGATCAAGACCTCGGTCTCTGTCTGGAGAAATTTCTCCTCAAACTGTAGCGCTCATGAATTATTAAAAAGCTGTTATGCACAGTTTGCCCACAGGTTAGTACCACCCCTCTGTGGATAATTTTTGGAAAAAAAATAAGGGCCGGGTGGAGATCCGGCCCTCGTTGGAGGGAAAACCTTTTGGATTGTGTAAGGAACTACTGCTTAATGCAGTAGGCCTTTTAATCAACAGAAGGTCTTCCCTGCATTCCGCGTCTGAGAAAAGTATACGCGTGTCTTTGACTATGCTCAATGGAAAACTGTGGATAACTTTACCGAAAAATACCGCACAACATTTATTAAAAAAATCAAGAGTGCACAATAGCGACATTTCTTGATCTTCTGTTGAAAAACGTTTATTTTAAGCCCGCATTGATAGTCTTTTCGATATGCTTGAATACTTCGTACGGCTTTACTCTGCCGTCGATCGTTTTTATTTTTGAACCGCGTTTTTTGAGATAGGCGAGGATCGGTGCGGTTCGCGTCTTATATTCTTCGATCCGTCTACGGATCACGGGAGCGCGATCAAGTGAGCGGCGATAAAGCATTCCGGCGCAGCGAGGGCAATGCTTCGGTTTTTTTGACGGATAATATTTTGCAAGGAGCGCCGTGCGGCAGACGGAACACAGACGGCGCTTCGTGTTGCGTTCCACGGAATCTTTCGGATCGATATTGAGAAAGAAGAAAAAAACTTTTTTACGTCCATAAAGTTTTTCGAGAAGCGGTATCAGGCGTTCGGCTTCATGCATCGTGCGTGGTGATCCCGAAAAAACGATCCCGAGCCACTTAGCATTTGTTTTGCGGACCGCACCGCTTACCTCGCGAAGCACGAAATTCGGAGTATTGAGTTTGCCTTCCTCGAAAAGTTTCCGCTCTTTTTGAACAAGAGACTCTTTCTGGCGTTTCGGATCATACCAAAGTGATTCAAGATGGCGGCCAGTGTCAAAATTCACCAGGCCGAACATATTTGCGGCAAGGTCAGCCTGCGTCCCTTTGCCGCTTCCCGGAAGCCCGTAGATCAACAATGCTATTTTTTCTTGTCGCATTCCGTTATTGTAAGTTATTGCGTCTCCCTATTCAACTTCATGGTGATTTTGACTACGTCGAGCGGGGACCGTGTGGAAAATTCTGATTTTACACGGCGTCCGAGCGACCTAAAATTCGCGACCACGGGGGGCGACCAAGAAAACATATTCGCTTCCCGTTATTTTTTGGACGCCTCTGTGGTGTGTGAATTTGGAAGTGCTCGAAGTGGTGCGACGACGTGGGCAAAGCTCCCGAGCTTTACAAGGGAATGAAGAAGTATAGAGTAACGGAAGATGCAGATTGAATAACCCGAAAGGTGGTTGCCGTGGGACAGTGCATGATCGGCGTGCCGAGAGAAGTAAAATCAATGGAAGGAAGAGTGGGAATTACGCCGGATGGCGTTCGTGCCCTTCGTGAGATCGGTATCAAGGTCGGCGTCGAGGAGAGAGCAGGAGTACTTTCCAGCTTTTCTGATGACAATTATCTTGCCGCCGGCGCAGAAATTTACCGAAACGCTGAAGAACTTTATCGCGATGCGGATATCATCGTGAAAGTAAAAGAGCCGATGCCGGAAGAGTACAGGCTCTTTCCCCTCTTGAAAGGAAAGGTGCTCTTCACCTACCTCCACCTCGCCGGCGTGGAACCGGAACTCACGAGACTTTTGCTCAGGCACGAAGTGATCGCGATCGCCTATGAAGCGGTCACGGAGGTCGTGGACGGAAAGACGGTCCTTCCGCTGCTCGTGCCGATGTCGAGGATCGCGGGTGTGCAAGCGGCGCGTGCCGCGCTTGCACACTACAGCAAAAAGCGTCCTCATGAACTTGAGGCGGTCATCCTGGGATGCGGAGTCGTTGGAGAATCGAGCTTGGAAGAGTTTTTGGCGAAGAACCTTGATGCGGTGTCCGCATTCGACACCCGCGAGGAACGTGTACAGGAGCTTCGGATCAAGTATACAAAAAAAGAGACATTCTCGTTCTTTCCTCTCCCCTATCTCGAGGGTGCCGGTGGAAAAATAATACTCAAAGGGGCGGACATCGTGATCTGCGGGGCAAAACTTCCCGGCGGCGCAGCGGCACCAAAAGTGCTCACGCAAAAGCATTTTCGCTGCATGAAACGCGGGGCGTATATTGCGGACGTCGCGATTGATCAGGGCGGATCGACCGCATGGTCGAGGGTAACAAAGCCAGGTGAGACATACACAAGAGGCGCAAAATTCATCACATTTTCCTGCGTTCCCAATATCCCCGGTTCCACGGTTCCCGTTGAGGCGACAGCCGAACTTACCAAGGTGACGCTTCCTTATGTCTGTTTGCTTGGAAAATGTTTGTACATGCACGGGGATGTCGGAGTTTACCGAGCTTTCAAGGAAAATCCTGGTTTTCGTGCAGGGCTGCAGACTTTCCATGGCCAGCTCCTGAACGATTGTGTTGCCAAGAAACATGGTCTTGAAGAGTTTTACTGCGACGTCGGTTCATTCTTTTGAGAAGTAGCCCGCACCATGGGAAGAGGCGCGGGTTTTTGTTACAAAAGTCGGATGAATTGAGTCTTCCGGCAACTCATGCTATAAATTGACAGTCAGTTTCCGCCCATAGCTCAGCCGGTAGATCCGCCAACTGGCGGACCTTTAAGCAGCCATGTCTTTTTCAGTTTATGTCATCAGAAATATAAAGCAGAAGCTTTATATTGGGCACACCGCAGATATGCGGGAGAGGTTGCTACGTCATAATGGGAGCTTGCCGACCAAATCATCTTCATATACAAGTAAGCAAGGCGGCCCTTGGGAGTTGGTATATGCAGAAAGGTTTCGGACGAGGAAAGAGGCAATGCATCGTGAGAAGGAATTAAAAAGTGCAAAAGGGAGAGAGTTCTTGTATAACAATATTATTCGCTCATAGATTTAAATTCACTCCTTGGTCCGCCCATAGCTCAGCCGGTAGAGCAGCTGCCTTTTAAGCAGACGGTCGCAGGTTCGATCCCTGCTGGGCGGACCAAGGAGTGAATTTGTTCGGCCGGTAGATCCGCCAACTGGCGGACCTTTAAGTAGACTGTCGCAGGTTCGATCCCTGCTGGGCGGATTAGAAACAGTTGTCCCCGATGCGCAAGCATTGAGGCTTTCTGTTTCTTCTGCCAAGTAAGGATCGAAAGACGGAGCGAGTGCCGAGCAGCAGCGAGGCCGCGAGTCGGGGTCGCGGAAATTTTCGAGCGACGGCGAGAAGATTATCTGTGACCTAGCCCTGCTGGGCGGACAGTGGGCTGTATTGCCTCTCAGTTTGTTTCTTATTGCTCAACACACTTTGGTGCTGAAGTCTTTTACAAATTCTCACAGAATGGTAGAGTAGACGCAGAAAGGAAGTCAAAAAGGGATCTTCGAATGTCGGACTATTTTTCTCGAGATGCGACGGAAACACCGTTTCAGCACCGCATCTCTGACGATTTTAGAGATTTGCTCTCAATTGACCACATTTATGCTGAAGAGCACGAGGGCAGAACTCGAATATTGAAAGAGCATGAATGTAGAGGTGACGCTGTTGGTTACCTTGCGACAGAGCTCATGGATGTGCTCCGGCCGGGGGGTGCATATCACCCCCATGTGTGGTCACTGTCACTGAGCGCAAAGTCCCATGAATCATGTCTTGTTTTTGGTCCACCTGGTTTTGCCATAGGTGATTTCCGGCACGATCTTGCCTTACTCAATGCTCTCGGTGTGATGGGGAGCTTCTGTGGAAGGATGGATTACCTCTCTTGGCATGGGGAGTATGCACGACTCTTGTCGGGAAACTCAAGTTGGGGTTCCACACAAGGCTGGTGGCATAAACACAAGGGGGTGATTGTGGTTTGCTCTGTGCAGGAAGGAGCGAACAGGCTCTTAAAGACCATCCTCGCCCTACTCAAGATTCCGAGGCAGAAGATTATTCAGCTCGATGTAGACTTTCTGCTTGTTGAACGTATTTTTGAGGAGGCTGTAGCCATCCTTCTTGGCGAAGCAAAAAAAATTTCCGAGGAAAGAACTCGAATCTGTGCACTGAAGATGAAATGAGCAACGGTTCCGCCAGCAAAAGGCGGTTTTTTTTATTCTTTAATTCAAGATCGCATCAAAAGAGGCTTAATGGTAAATTTGTGAGGCTAATATCATGATAAGGTGGCTCTATT
>MHLP01000019.1:0-606 GCA_001821435.1 Candidatus Lloydbacteria bacterium RIFCSPLOWO2_01_FULL_50_20
GAAAAACTTGAAATTGTCGCCTCTTTCCAAGAGGCCAAAACCGCCAAAGAGCCCGGGCGAATTAAATTCGCAGAAATGTTGTCATTGATTGAGAGAGGAAAAGCAGACGGCATAATTTCGTGGCACCCAGACAGATTGGCGAGAAATAGTGTTGATGGCGGAAAGATTATCCACTTGGTAGATCGCGGCTTGATTAAGTCCCTCAAATTTCCCACCTTTTGGTTTGAAGCAACACCACAGGGTTTATTTATGCTCAATATCGCTTTTGG
This sequence comes from Candidatus Lloydbacteria bacterium RIFCSPLOWO2_01_FULL_50_20, assembly GCA_001821435.1. GTDB lineage: Bacteria > Patescibacteriota > Minisyncoccia > Phycocordibacterales > UBA6899 > MHLP01. The sequence goes on from MHLP01000019.1 coordinate 270, forward strand.
TCAATCAAAATATTTTGTAGATAATTTGCGAGAGAATGTGAAGCGAGGTTTGCGGCAGAAAATACGAAATGGCGTATGGCCCGGTTGGGCTCCGGTGGGCTATCTCAACAACGCCAAGACGCGCGGTATTGATGTTGATAGCGAGAAAGCCACTAAAGTAAGGAAACTGTTTGAAATATACGCCACCGGAGCATACACACTTCATTCTCTCGCAAATTGGTGCAAGGAAAAGAGTTTGCATGGTAATCTCGGCAAAGAGATAGCGTTGAGTAATGTGCAAAGTATTCTACAAAATATTTTCTACATTGGGCTGATGAAATATGGTGGGGAAATTCAT
>MHLP01000019.1:616-10070 GCA_001821435.1 Candidatus Lloydbacteria bacterium RIFCSPLOWO2_01_FULL_50_20
ATATGGTGGGGAAATTCATGAGGGACAGCACGAGCCGTTAATTTCAAAGAAACTTTTTGATAAATGCCAAGAAGTGATGGCGAAGCGCGGCAAAGTTCACGAATTACACAAAAACAATTTTGCTTTTCTTGGCCTTCTCAAATGCGCTTCGTGCGGTTGTTCAATTACTGCCGAGAAACAAAAAGGTCATAACTATTACCGATGCACTCGCAAGAAAGGGCTTTGCCAAGAAAAGCATTATCTCCGCGAAGAAGCATTGACGGAGCAAATCACTTCTTATCTTCAAAAAGTTTCTTTATCGAGCCAAGACGCGGAAAAAGTTTTAGCTGCGTTGGACAGTGAACAGGATAAAGCGCGAGAGGACGCACAAAGCGAAGTTAGTGTTTTGAAAGAGCAATTATCGCGAGTTGAGGCAAAACTTCAAAAGTTATTAGACATCTACCTTGCCGGCGCTTTATCCACAGAAGAATACGCCGCCAAAAAGCAAAGTTTACTTTCCGAAAAAGTGTCATTGAGCGAGAAAATTACCGACTTTGAAACAAAAGGATTGTCTTGGCTCGAACCGGCTCGTGAATTCGTAAAGTCCTTAAATCAAGCCGCTAATCTGCTTTCCTCTCCCAATCCTTCTGCAATGACAACATTTCTGAAAAACATCGGCTCGAACCATATTGTGAATTCGTAAAGTCCTTAAATCAAGCCGCTAATCTGCTTTCCTCTCCCAATCCTTCTGCAATGACAACATTTCTGAAAAACATCGGCTCGAACCATATTTTGCGAAATCGTGAATTCGTTTTTGCCCCTAAAATTGAATACGAATTAGTCGCCGAGCGAAGCAAGGCGAACCAAAACTCTTTGACTTTTCCTTTCTGGTGCCCTCGGCAGGAATCGAACCTGCATCATCGGTTTCGAAGACCGATACTCTATCCGTTGAGCTACGAGGGCAAGTGCGCTCACAATACAACACGTCTTTCGAAAAATCAAAAAATTGCTATGATTGGCTCATGACGAAGAAATTCGCAATACCACGGGAAATACAATCGGTAACCGACACGCTCGAAAAAGCGGGTTTTGAGTCGTACCTTGTCGGCGGGTGCGTGCGTGACCTCTACCGCGGTGTGGCGCCGAAAGATTGGGATATTACTACGAATGCTTCTCCTGAAGAAATACAGAAAATTTTTCCGCATTCATTTTACGAGAATGATTACGGCACGGTCGGCGTAGTTAACGAGGAAATTTCCGAAGATGCAAGCGATCCGCGTGCTTCATTGCGCGTTGTCGAAGTAACGCCTTATCGTAAAGAAGGGGCGTATAGTGATTTTCGTCGGCCGGACAAGGTGCATTTTCACGGATCGCTTCATGATGATCTTTTGCGCCGCGACTTCACCATGAATGCGATAGCGTACAATGTGAGCAAGGGGGAGATCGTCGACCCGCATGACGGAGAAGGGGATATCAAGCGCGAACTGATCAAAACCGTGGGGAAGCCCGAAGACCGCTTCCATGAGGACGCACTCCGCGTGATGCGCGCCGTACGCTTCGGAGCCGAGCTCGGTTTTGCGATCGAAAAAGACACCATGGATGGAGTAGTGAAATTCGCCCACCGTTTGGAAAAAATAGCGAGCGAACGCATTCGTGATGAATTTATAAAGATTATTTTGTCTCGATGGCCGATGAACGGCATTGTTCTTCTGCACCACACAGGGGTACTCAGGTACGTCATTCCAGAGCTTGAAGCGGGCATCAAATGCGAACAAAACGGCGATCACATTTACGATGTCTGGGAGCACAATTTACGTGCGGCTCAGCGTTCCGCCGAACGCGAATGGCCGCTCCACGTAAGAATGGCCGCATTGCTCCATGATGTAGCGAAACCCGCCACGAGAAAATGGTCTGATGAAAAAAAAGACTGGACATTTTATGGGCACGACGTTGTTGGGGGAAGAATGAGCGCAAAAATACTCGAGCGGCTGAAATTTTCCGGAAAATTCATTGAAGATGTATCTTCGCTCGTGCGTCATCATCTTTTTTTCTCGGATATCGAAAAGATCACGCTTTCCGCGGTTCGACGTATCGTGGCTCATGTAGGCCCTGAATTGGTATGGGACCTTATGAATGTCCGCGCTTGCGATCGTATCGGCATGGGACGTCCCAAAGAAACGCCGTATCGGTTGCGCAAGTATCATTCCATGATCGAAGAGGCGATGCGTGCGCCGGTTTCCGTCGGGATGCTCAAGATCGACGGCGCAAAGATCATGAATGTAACGGTGGAGAAGCCGTCGCCGCGTATTGGATGGATACTCCACGCACTTTTTGAAGAGGTGCTCGAAAACCCCGAACTCAATACCGAGGAATATTTGGCAAAACGTGCAAAAGAACTTGCGGCGCTACCGAAAGAAGAGCTGGCAAAACTTGGTGAAGTGGGCAAAGAAAAGAAAGACGCAAAAGAGCAAGAGGAGCTCGACGCGATCAGGAAAAAATACGGCGTGAAATAAAAGGTGTTAAGCCCAAGGGCAGGCAAATTCTAAGAAAAATTGGTCGCTCGGAAATCAACACATTGAACATTCATTGACATCCTTATTCAATATGCTTTACTTTCTGACAGTTGGTAATCGTCATTTTACATACACAAACTCAAGGAGTGCAAAATGCCGGAACTGAGAAGAGACGCGGAGATAACCATATACGCAACGATCCACAAAAGTGTATCTGCGGACGGGGACGGGAAAGCGCGTACGCTGATCCTCCTGACGCCCGAACCGAACGAATATTGTGACAGATTTCTGTTGTACGCCTCAGATAGAAATAAATTACTTGTGCACGGACAAAACGGAGTGGAAATAAACACCATCAGACCCGAAGATGTTCCATTTTTTGTGAATGCGTTGAAATTCGCCGAAGAGTTTCTCCTCAAAAAGTGACCGCTAAGCGTGAGCGTGGCTAAGATGGCACATAATAATGCCATCTTTTTTAAATACCAGGAAACCCCGCACGGAGAGGGCGTCGGACGATGAACATAGCCCGTCGCGAGTGCGGGGATGAATGGAACCTTAGACCGGTTCGCGCTTCGCGAATCCGGCAATTACGCATGCGGAGCATGTGCCAAGAGAGGAAACCCCGGACAGAGCATAGCGGAGTCCGGGGAGGAGGTCATTTAAGGGCACAGATACAACTGGTAATAAATGTCGGGATAACTTGCTGGGCTTATATTAAATAACCCCCAAGGAAATCTCTGGGGGTCGTTTTGAACAGTCACACCTTTTTCTCTTGTGTCGCATACGCGCGTGCGGTTTCAAGCGCCTCACCGGTCGTCATACTTTCCCAGTGATCAATGACGGGGACATGAATGGCTTTGATGCGCGCATTGTGCATCTGTACGGCACAGCGCAAGCAGGTGTGTTCCAAAGATTTTTTTATCCACGGAAATCCGTCGGGATAAAATCCCGCGATATAGAGCTCGCATTTCTTAAGGGAAATTCTTCGTGAGACAAGCTTCCATAAACCCCATTCCTCCGCATGTCCGCATGCGCCGAGCATTGATTCGGTGCGTGAGGGATTCGATCACATGAAACCCTGATACGATTAATGGCGTTGGTACGCGAATACCAACGCCATTAATCGTTAACCAGCAATACACCTATGTATACGCTTGGTATAGACCTCCACAAACGGTCGAGTGTGTGGGTCCTTTTAAATGATGCGCGTGACGTTCTTCACAAGAGCACGGTCACGACTCATCCCCTTGATATTAACATAGCAATAGAACGACTTCCCGTTGCACCCAAAGACGTCCGTGTGGTCATTGAACCAACCGGAGGATGGCGCTGGGTTGCCGACATCCTCGAGCAGTCGGGCATGACCGTGCACATCGCAAATCCGACGAAAGTACGCTTGATCGCAGAGAGCAAAAAGAAATTCGATGCCGGGGACGCGCAGACACTTGCCGATCTGTTGCGTGCGGATTATCTCCCTGAAGCCTATCGCGCACCGAACGCAATCGACACGCTACGCATGTTGGTCCGCGAGCGTGCCTATTTCGTCCGACTCCGCACGAGCGTGAAGACATCGTATCCACGGTGCACTCACGAGGAAGGGGGCACATCTCATCCCCGGACATCCTCTGCGGAAGCCCGGCCTCGCCGCCATCGCACTTGGCGACGACAAAGAAATGATCGAACTTCTGCTGCTCCTCGAAGAACTCACCGACCACATCACGCCACTGGAAAAACGCATTGAAAAAGAGGCGAAGACCAATCCCCTCGCCAAACTCCTGATGACGATGAATGCGGTCGGGCCAATCACCGCCGTCACCGTGGTCGCCGAGGTTGGTGACTTCGGGCGCTTCAAAAGTGCCGAAGCGCTGGCAAGCTATTCCGGCCTTGTGCCAAGCCAGCGTTCTTCCGGTCAATCGGTGCGCTTTGGCCATATCACCAAACAAGGATCGCGGCTTCTGCGCAGTGTGATGGTTGAAGCAGCACTCCGGATTCGACCAACCCACGATGCGCAGCTCACCGAGTTTTTAGATCGTTTAAAACCAAAGTGCGGAGCAAAACGTGCGCGTGTCGCACTGGCACGCAAAATGCTCACGATCATGTGGTATATGGTACGTGACCATGCGCCATACAAAGAGCGCGTTCTCTCTTCTCATCACGATACGAAGCGGGATGATCTCGTAAAGGCTTTCTGACGCAATGACGTCGTGGAATCGATTGAGACACCCGAAACACGTTTGAGGTCCTGCACCACCTTCATCGGTGAGTACGAATAGCCGAATGGGTTTATATCCTTCATCCGGAACGAAGGTGTTTTCGTATCGTGATGAGAGTGGGGAAACGGAGAAACAAGCAGAAAATCCTTGTGCTACTTATCCACAGGGGTTTCATAGCCGAAAGGCGGACACAGCGCTCTTCACAAAAAGGGCAAAGTTCTGGGATGGTTTTGTTCGCACCCTGATAGATGATCAATTTGTTGCGCACGATCACGCAGCCGAATTTCATTTTTTGACACGGGGAATCGAGGGCGTTCCAAAAACATAATTGATAAAACAAGTTATCAAAAAGCGGATTTCCTCCTGAATGGACTCTCGCCAATCGCAATGCAAGAAGTTTATAGCGTTTCATGATCTCGCGCGGTTCGCCGGTATTTGGATCGAAGAGCATATGCCGTCGCGTTCTCGATTCACCGATGAGCGGCGGCCGACGCCCGTGAAATTGCGGCGTCGTGAAATCCATTTGCTTGCCGTCCGGCAATTTGTTCCAGTAGTGAGAGTTCATCTCCGCGAACTCGGGATATGGCAGAAGCGATGCCCGCAACAGATCCCCGCCATAGAGATCTTGGGCAAGCAACGATACTACTGCGCAATGTGCGTAGAGCGGATTCTCGGGATTCCATTTCTCGGAGTCTTTTATGGTTTCGCGGTTGCAGATGAGCGGAAGAGTAGAGCGAAACTCTTCAAACGTCAGCGAGTTTTCGGACATTTTCCTGTTCTTTCAAGTGACTCTTTCTAGCAAGGAGTATACATTCCGAGACTCCTCCGCAGACTTGACAAATTGCATCTTCCGTTTACTGTTATACATAGGCACCTTCACTTAAGCGGGAGCCCAATCCTAGAACCTTTGAAAAGGAGCAGTGATGCTCATTGAACTGAATCAGGCGACACGAAAGAGAGTGATCTGCGAAGAAGGATACCGACTCGCCAGGGAGTGGACGCCCGACGGGAAACACATCTGGCCCGACGATGCTTCTGAGAAGAAGAATTGTCTGGTGCTCGTACCAAGCGATCCGCTCTACGCTGAAGAGTGGTTCATTACCTCCACGCGCGCGATCACCATCGGGAGGGAATTGCCAGGCGGCAATATGGGCGAACGATATGGAATCGTCTGCGCTGAAGATGACCGCGGCCGTTCGCAGTTCGTCTTGGGCGGGGGCAAGGTACAGCCGGATTACGACGGAACAAGTGACGACCGACTTCGCCAAGGAGAAGACCGCGAGCTGGTGCGCGGAGCTGTCGTCGCGGAAAACCGTGAGGAGCTTCATGTGGTATTTGCTCCTGAAGATCGCGGGGCCTACAACCATTACTTCCTTTTTGGAGTGCGCGGCATCACTGATCGGGTGCTCAACGCTCAAACCGGAAGAACCGAAACCTCACTCAAGAAAGAAGAAGGTCTCTCGGTTGGTGACGCATGTTATATCGCCGTTACCCATGAGCTTCTGGGAAATTTCGACGGACAAAAAGGGGAGACGAGAACGCGGCACGTAAGGAGAGTAAATGAGCTTCTGTGCCAGCTCTCTCTCGAAGAGCGGGAACGTAATGTTCTGCCTATGCTTCCGTTTGCACAGGCTACCGCGCTGGCAATGGCGATAGTGGTACTCGACGAGATCTTCGGCAGGAATCTGCCTCCGGCAATTGAGGAGGTGGTCAACGAGGGAAGAGAAACAGCAAAGCGTTTTGCCTCGAGATCCTCCTATGCGCGATACTTCACGAAGGTCTTGCAGGAAGGACCTTGGGAAATATAAGAAAAAAGTCGATCGCAGGGCGTCCACCCTGTGATTTTTTTATTTCATTTCGATCTCGATCCACACGGGACAGTGGTCGAAATTTCGCCCTGTTTTTCTTGCGCAAGACGTTTTTCTGTGTTAGACAAAGGCCAGTGAAATGTCCTTTGAGTAAGGAGGAATTATGGGTTCCGCAAAAACTCCGCGCATGGAATCTCTCGAAGATCTCTATGTGCTTCTCGAAGTGAGCCCTTTTGCTTCCTCGGAGGTGCTTCGCGCGGCGCATAAGGCGCTTTGTGATGAACTGTGCTTGAAAGGCAGACTCCTTGCTCGGGCCGTGAATGCGTTCTGTGAATTTCGCGACTCATATCAAGGATAGTCTTCGCGGGTCCCTCCTTGTGTGTATGCGACGGCAGCAATAGCCTTGCTGCCGTTTTTTTTATTTCATTTCGATCTCGACCCACACGGGACAATGGTCTGAGCCGTACACATCCGATGAAATACCGGCAGACCTCAGTTTTCCTATAAGCTCAGGAGCGACAAAAAAATAGTCGATGCGCCAGCCGACATTGCGGTCGCGCGCGGCAGTCTTCATGTCCCAATAGGAATATGCATCCGCCTTGTTCGGATGAAAATGACGGAACGTATCGACATAGCCGTGGTAGATAAGCTCATCGATCCATGCACGTTCCTCAGGAAGGAAACCGGTGTTTTCTTCGTTCGCCTTCGGGCGTGCAAGATCGATCGCTTCATGCGCGGTATTCACGTCGCCGCAAAAGATCACCCGTTTCCCCTGTTTGCGTAATTTTTCGATATAGTCCAAGAATGTGTCATAAAATTCCAGCTTGTATTTGAGACGCTCAGGGCCTCCTCCTCCGTTAGGGAAGTACACATTTAAAAGGACAAAGTTTTCATAGTGCGCAACGATGATGCGTCCTTCGTCGTCAAATTTTTTTATGCCGATCCCATACTCCACCTTCACGGGTGCTTTTTTTGAAAAGAGTGCGACGCCGCTGTAACCCTTGCGTCCTTTTGAGTGCGTGAAATATGCGAAATAACCTTTAGGGTGACGTACGAGGTCGGGAAGCTGTTCCGCTTCGACTTTGGTTTCCTGAATTCCCAGGATGTCCGGAGACGCTGTATACAGCCAATCAAGAAAACCTTTTTTGGCTGCCGCGCGCAGTCCGTTGACGTTCCACGAGACGAGTTTCATCGCAGTAAGAAGTGAGCAAGGGCTGGTATCATCTGTGGCAACAAATGGTTCATGGTTTTTTCTTCCCGAAAGCGTTATTCGTGAAACCTCTTACGGGACAGGCGTGAAACAGTATAACAAATTATCTGTTCTTGGAATGATACTTTTTATATATCTCTTTCAGCCGCGTATCGGTCACATGGGTATAGATTTGCGTGGTGGTAATGTTGGCATGGCCGAGCAATGCCTGTACTGAACGGAGATCGGCGCCATTTTCGAGGAGATCGGTGGCAAAACTGTGACGAATAACATGCGGAGTGACCTTTTTCGATATCCCGGACTTGATCGCATAGTGTTTCACAAGACGTTCCACAGAACGGGGGGTGAGCCGAAGCGAGGAGGATCTCTTTGCCAATGATTTTCCTCCGCCGCGCCCGATATGGATGAACAGTGCATCGTCCACGTCTGTTCGTTTGGCAAGATATTCTTTGAGTGCCTTTTTGGCATTCTCCGACAGAAAAACGATGCGCACTTTCTCGCCCTTGCCGCGTACCGAGAATTCGTCCCGTCCCAGATCAAGATCACGCGGAAGTTCGCAAAGCTCCGAAACACGCAATCCTGTCGAAAAAAAGAGTTCAAGGATCGCTCTGTCGCGGAGCGCTGCGAGCCCCGCTCCGCTCGGTGCCGCCAGCAGACGCTTCAGGTCGCCGGATGAAATGAGGTCGAGTTCGTGTTCCGGGGTTTTGGCGAGCTCGATCTTTTCTGGAGAGATCGTGGTAACCCCTTCGCGTGCGAGATATTTCAGAAATGCACGGAGCGCGATAAGGTAATAGTTTTGTGTGCGTTTTTTTAGGGTTGTCCCGGGCATCCCGCGCTTTCCTTCGCTTGCCGGTTGACGGTTGAGCCAGAGTCGATATTCCCGCACGAGATCGTGTGTTACTTGCTCCGGTTTTTTTACTTTCGCAAAGAGGATAAAACGCGAAAGATAGTGGTCGTAGTTCTCGACTGTTTTTAAGCTGCGGCCTTTTTCGATCTCAGTATATTCAAGAAATCTGCGCTTCCATTCGGTGATGTCCATTATCTTAATTATAAGGTGCAGAAGGTGGGATGCATAATTCTGTTTGGCTCAAGAAATATTTCTTTCGGGTTTCTTCAAGAGGAATCAAATTCGTAAATCATAAAAAGGTGTCGATAACCATGGTGGGTTTAAAGAAAAATGATACAATGACTTCATTAATAATAACTCCACTTCTCCGTCATGAAGAAAGAAGTTTCTCTGTCAACATTCATTGCGACATATATTGTCTGTGGTGTGGTCATTGGCTTTGTGGTCACCTTTGTCATGGCCTTTGTCTCAGTATTGTTGGCCGCGTTTTTTGGTATGTTTGCTGTTTTTGTCGTACAGATCGCAACGACGACACTGGTCGCATGGGGGGCATCGCATATGACCATGCGCTCATATGTGACAACGCAAATGGACGCGAAGCGCATTGCGGCCATGGCGGGAATTGTGATGCTCGCTATTTACGCGCTCTTGGACGGACCCTCAATGTTTACTGGACAGAAAACATTCGATCTGGGATATCTGTTTTCAAGACTGTTTTCCGTCGCAGTATTCACCGGATTGACGTGGTTCTTTTTCAATCGTGAGATTACGCGTGATGTGTCCGGGGGGTCAATATTGCTCTGTAGAAAACACCCCCAACTCATGAGATAATAGGTACATGACCCGTACATCAAAATCACCGAAGGCGGTTGCGCTTGTCGCCT
>MHLP01000020.1 GCA_001821435.1 Candidatus Lloydbacteria bacterium RIFCSPLOWO2_01_FULL_50_20
TGTTTTTTTAAATTGCGTCATAATTATTTACTCAACTAGCTCTTAATAGAGCCACCTTATCATGATATTAGCCTCACAAATTTACTATTAAGCCACTCTTTTACCCATGGTGCTTCTCCTTGCGTACCCGTATCTCTAGCGCAGACTACCCGCTCAAGCAAAAAAGTCAAGCCCCGTACTAGACTCCCACATAATTTTATATATCAAGGACAAAAAACTTGCCAAAAAAATTCACCTGAACACCTTACGTAATAACTGAAGGGCTCAGTACAGGGTCAATCGGGGTTATTCCTTATCGTACGCGGAAGGCGTGTATTTGTTACCGGGATCCCACGTCATCCAGCTCGTAAGTTTTGCGTCATATACCGCTTTCTTCTGCGCACGAACATCGGCTTCGGTGTAGATCTTTCCGTAATCAAAATCTTGGATCCACGGCCGGAGCTTGTTTGCAAAAATACCAGTCGGGATGAATTTCGGACTCGGAGATGCCGGAGTGCCCGCCGTGGTTGTCGCAACAACAAGGGCAGCCTGTGGTGAGCCCGTCGAACCCATCCATCCCGATTCTTTCTCCTCAAGCTTATTTGCCCGAGCCACCGCCTTGTCCATCGAAAATTTGATGATCTCGTACGGCACGTTATTGGGATTTTTCCAGCCGTTGAATCCCGGAGGATAATGCGACGGATAGACCATTGGAGCGACAAAATCAAAATACAGCAGCGCATCTTCAAGGACCTGACCGATGTTGAGATCGTCGGTGTTGGTCGTCGTCATGCCGAAAAGATCGGCGGAAATGGGTATCCCTGCCGCATGCATTCCTTCTCCGAGGTGCTGATAGAGTTTTTTCATCATCGCGGGTTTTGTCGTTGTCCCCGTACGCGTGAATTTGATATTGCTCATGTCTCCATCGGAAGGAAAGCGGATATAGTCATAATTGATCTCATCGAAACCGACGGCGTAAGAAGCCTTGCCGAGGTCGATCATATAATCCCAATACTCCGTCGCACCGGGGTCGATGAACGTGAGGCCTTTTTTATCTTTCCATATCGCGCCGTCGGACTTCCGTTTTACCGCCGCATCAGGATGAGTTTTCGGGTACACTGTATCCTGCATCACCGTGATACGCCCGATCACATAAATATTTTTCTGATGAAGCTCAGCGATAAATTCTTTGATATCGGGGATGTAACATCCTCTCGTGTTCACCACAAAACGCAGGTCACCGGCGTCAAAGGAGATCATCCCGGTATAGTCTTTGATGTCGATGATGACGGCATTCAATTCCGTGTCATCAACGAGCGCCACCATGGGTGCGCGTAATTTTTTTCCGCTTGCGATACAGCTCGTCATATACACCCCTTTCACTACTTTTGGTGGTGCAAGATGTGTTACGACAAACTCCGGTACTGGCGGAATATTTCCGTTTGCCGTTCCATTCTGTAATGCACCCGTCGAACTTGCGTTACTCGCCTTGCTGTCGTACGAAAGCGGCGAATTGAGCGCAACCCCCCCATAAAGCACGCCTCCCCCAATAAGCATTGCGAGGAGGATGCGCGGTTGAAAAAATGCGAGCGACATGGACCTCAGGATTCTTCTTCAGTATGCGCAACATCGGTGTTTCTTTTTCTTTTTGTGCCTGTCTGCCGTAGTGGCGTAGGCAGGCGCACAACGTTCACCTTTTCTTCTACGGTCGTATCAGTGTCCGGAGATTCTTCAATGTGCTTCGTCTCAAGCGTGCCTGCACTGAGTCTGTCGAATGTGATCTCTTTTTCTACCCGCATTTCCGGATAATCTTCGACTTCGTTGCGCTCCACATGGAGAGTCTTGGGTTCTTCCGCCCTCTGTACGAGTGCTTCATTTTTTTCTTCGGCGGTTTCACGGCGGGTTCTTATTTTTTGAAAAAGCGTAAGAAAAAAAACGATCGTAAGTCCGACAAGCGTCAGGAGGAGGTTTTTGAACCACAGCGGAAATCCCAAATAGGGCACGACCGCAACCAGAAACCCGAGCACGATCAAAATTTTGCGCAATGACATGGAGTATAGTATACCCCGTAGTAGCCCTCTATGCCACAACGTGCGTCAGAAAATTCCTCGTTTCGACACTGGTTTATAGACACCATTGTCTCGTTCCGCGTGAAGAGGGTCCCTACGGGGTATACCTCAGCACGTATTTTTTTCCAAAAGTCAGTGCCGGGGTATAGCGCAATTTTTTTGTCATGCACCCTGTATAAAGCAAAAGCTTACTACGGGGGAGGCCTTCTGCGGACAGGCTGTCTGTATGATACGATTTCATTTTCTCTCAATGACGACAACAAATTCACCCCTCACACGGTCCGGATTGTTCAAAAAATGCGCGAGCACCTCTTCCGGCTCCCCGATGATGTTTTCCTCATAAATTTTAGTAAGTTCGCGGGCGACAAGAATTTTTCGTTTCCCTGCCCGCCGAAGCTTTAGCGAAGGCGGGGGTTGAAGGTGTTTCCTGAGCGATTCCAGGGTCTTCAATATCCTATGCGGAGATTCATAGAATACAACGGTCCGCTTCGCGTCGGCGATCTCTTTGAACAATGTCTCCCTCCCTTTCTTGTGCGGCAAGAAGCCAAGAAAAAGGAATTCCGAGGCCGGGAATCCGGAAACGGCAAGCGCGGAGAGAACGGCTGAGGGTCCGGGGATGGGAATAATGGCGATCGCATCACCGAACCGCTCGCGGACCTGTGCAATAAGGAGACATCCCGGGTCAGAGATAGTCGGCGTACCGGCATCGGAAACAAGCGCGAGGTCTTTCCCCTCTTCGAGCAGGGTAAAGATTTTCTCCACTTTCGAGAGTTTCGACTGCGCGTGGTAGCTCATCGTCGGCGTATCGATCTCATAACGCTCAAGGAGACGCTTCGTCACGCGCGTATCTTCACAGAGAATGAGATCAACTTCTTTGAGCGTGCGAATGGCGCGAAGCGTGATGTCTTCGAGGTTCCCGATCGGGGTGGAGACGATAAAGATTTTGCTCATGAGTGTACAATAGCGATAGTCTGTGGTCTTCGCAAGCATACACTTGCCCGACGAAATTCCACGGTATAAGATGCTCAAAGAACAAACTCCCTGAAGGACTGCTCGTGAAAAAACTGTACTTTGCGCATCCGATCAATACCTATGCCGAAAACACTCGCGGGACGCCGAATGAAAACCTCGAGCGCGACCTGCTCGCGCTCATCGCAAAAAAATTTCCGCACCACGAGATCGTGAATCCCTCCGACAGGGTACACGCGGACAAGGTCGCAGAGCTCCGCAAGGATGACCCGAAGGTGAACGTGATGCCGTACTTTACGGACCTCGTCGCCTCATGTGACGACCTTGTCGGTTACCCTTTCGGTGACGACATGTGGGGCGCCGGCATGTGGGCTGAAGGCGATGTCATCCTTGGCAAAGGCGGTTTCGCCTGGGTCATTCACCCCACGGATCGCAGGATAACTTTTGTTCCGGATATTCCCGCCGAGATGAGACTCTCGGTCGATGAAACCCGCGCGCGGATCAGAAATCCCGACGGCACATCGAAACTGTACGTATGAACATATGAAACACAAGACCCGCCGGAGAGGCGGGTTTTTTATCGGAAAGCGAACGCCCTGTTTTATGTGTTGGTTTATTGTTCATTGAAGAATGTGCGTCGCGATCGGGGGAAAACCGTTGAAGCCGACCGAGCTGTAGCTCATCGTATATGCTCCTGCCGTAAGAATGTAAACCCGCTCCCCTTCTTTGAGATTATTCGGCACTTTGTATTTATAATCTTCGTAGAGAATGTCCGCGGAGTCGCAGGTCGGCCCAGCCAATACCACTTCGCTCCACTCTTCTTTACCATCTCGTCCGGCAAATACTATGGGATATTTGATCGCCTCCCCGATGGTCTCGATCAGGCCGTTGAATTTTCCCACATCAAGATAGATCCAGCGCATCCGATTCCTCTCGGACTTTTTTGAGATCAGCACTACTTCCGTCACAATAATACCCGCATCTGCGACAAGGGATCGCCCCGGCTCCACGATGATGTCGAGGCCCCCATCGGGAAAATCCTCGCGGAGATATCCAATGATCGAATCTGCATATGAAAGAACACTGTCGGTCGGTTTAAGATACTGCGCAGGAAATCCTCCGCCCAGATTGATAGCGTTGAGTCTGATGCCGTCATTCTTGAGCGCATCAAAAAGGTACCGCACGAGGGCGATTGCGTTGTCCCATTGGCCGATATCACGCTGCTGGCTCCCGACGTGAAATGAAATGCCGTAGGGCATCAGTCCGGATTTCTTCGCGAACTTCACCAATTTGTAGACCATGTCCGGATGCGCGCCGAATTTTTTCGAGAGCGGCCAGTCCGCGCCGGAACCATCGAGCAAAAGACGGAAATTCACTTTTGCGCCGGGAGCACTGCGCGACAATTTTTCGATATCCGAACGCGAGTCCGTCGTATATAAACGGATCCCCTTCCGATATGCGTAGATGATATCAACTTCTTTCTTTATGGTATTACCGTAACTCATCCGCTCCGGCGGCACGTCGAGACCGAGCAACTGATCGATCTCGAAGCGCGACGCGACATCGAAATATGCCCCGCGATCGCGGAAAAGCTTGATGACCTCATCGAGCGGATTTGCTTTCACCGCATAGTAGATCTTCGCGCCGGACATGACACGCACTAATTCGTCGTATTTTTCCGCAACTTTCTTGAGATCGATCACCAAACAAGGTGTTTCTTTGTCTTTTGTAAATGCGATGATGCGTGCGAGTTCATCGGGTGTGATGAGTTCGCTCGGTCGAGATTTGTTTCCCACAAGCCTGTGTGTAGAAATTAATGGTTAGGAGAAACAGTATATACTTCTCGACCCCGGGGTCAACCCCGTAGTAGATCCCCTTCCCGTAATACGGGGGTATGGAGGCGGCAAGCTACGGCAAAACGAGCTGACAACGGCGATACATTGGAGCATGTGGGAGGCCTCATTACGGGGTCAATAGTGGATAACATTTTCCCGCGATTGACTGGGCGCACCTCACCCGTCAGTATGTGGAGAGCCAAGAGTTCCTTGAAAGGAACATGCGTGAACGACTCCCATCTGCTTGAGCAGGAAAAACGCGAAGTAACGAAACTCAAGACCATCTTCGGGCTGAGCTATATCTGGCAGGGCGCGAGCGAACTCATCGCGACACCGATGACGTTCTTCATTAAAGAAGGACTGAAGCTTTCCGATTCTTGGGGACAGATCTTCTCCGGCGCGACCACGATGGGCTGGCTCATCAAGCCACTCTGGGGCTGGTTGAGCGACCGCTTCCCAATCGGAGGCAAACATCGCAAACCATGGTTCGTGCTCATGGCGCTTCTTGCGGCGTTCGCTTGGATCGCTGCGGCAATCGGCGCGTGGACCGGAAGAACCGAAGTACTCTATTTTTTTGTCGTGTTCAACATGGCGAGCGTCGGCGCGGCATTCGTTGACGTTGTCGGCGATGCGCTTATGGTCGAACACGGGCAGCGATTGAATAAGGTGAGCAAGTTCGTGAACCATCAGTGGACAATGTTCGCGATCGCCGCCGCACTGGCGGGATTCGTCGGAGGGTGGCTCACCGGACAAGTTCGTTCGGGTAATATCGGCTATTACACGATCTTCTTCGCCGCAGCAGTGCTTCCTTTGATCGCCGCATGGGCCGGTTTGCGCCTTATCACTGATGCGCCGCGGAACAAGGAGACGAGTATATTTCCCACTGCGGCACAACATGAAGAAAAAAGACTGCTCGCAGAACCCACACAGACGTTCGGGAAAAAATACGGCATGCTTATCACACTTTTTTTCTTCATCTTTTTCTGGAACTTCAATCCATCCTTGGGATATGCCAAGAATAGTTTCCTGATCGATCACCGCGGTTACACGCCGGAGATCTTCGGGCTTAATGGTAAATTTGTGAGGCTAGACAGATACTCCAAGCAATGACGTGATGAGTTTTAACTTCCGAGCGCGCGGAAGTCCGGAATGAACG
>MHLP01000021.1 GCA_001821435.1 Candidatus Lloydbacteria bacterium RIFCSPLOWO2_01_FULL_50_20
CTTCCGCGCGCTCGGAAGTTAAAACTCATCACGTCATTGCTTGGAGTATCTGTCTAGCCTCACAAATTTACCATTAAGCCGCGGATTTTGGGTGTAATTGAGTACTCCAACGGCGAGCAGAAAATAGATCGTCGCCGCCGCAAACGCCGCACGGTGCGGGCGAAGCTGGGTGACCGAAAACGTGTATTCGGCATAGAGCGTATCAATAAGGAGATACATGAGAAAGATCACCAGTCCGATAAGCGGCTGAAACGTTCCCCATAATTCTCCGGCATGTGTGAACAGTGCGGTCATAACGATCGATCACTCAAATTGTTCGAGATGGATAAGTGCCATGCGCAATGCTTGTTTCGTGTATTCCTTGCGATCGATACGCCCCTTGGTCATGATCCCTATGGCGCCCTCTTCCGAACCGATGGCGGGATTTTTTGTCAGGCCAATTTTGTTTATCGCCTGACTCATATCCAGCCCCTCATCAACCATTGAACGAATGATCTCGCGATCCGGGAATTCCCACGCGGAAGAAAGTCCCAAATGAAATTCTTTACCGTCATATATCGCCGCGGCACACACATCCATATATCCGCTTTTCGTATTTGGCACGCGCATGAGACCGGATTCAAGACCGACGCCGTAGCCATTTCCGGGAAAAGCATCACGTGCGCGATTCATAGCCCCTTGGACCGTTTCTTCGAGTGATTTCGGCTGGTCGGATACTCCGGAGTCGGCATGTTTTCCGGTGACCTCAGCATGAGCCAGGTGCGGATATTCAGAAAGTATTTCGCTTACGGCATGCACTTTGGCCTTATTCTCGGAGCCGACGCAAATGTGAAGTGGATTGGTCATGGAATAAGTATCGCGTTGACAAATTATATCAGCTTGCTAGTCTTTATGGCAGTGATGCACCTCTCGTATTTGCCGAACGGACCAGCGTCCGATTCGAGCACCATGCGAGAGTATTATACCCCCGTAGAAACTGCCCGATGATGTCGGAAGGCCACCGCGCTGGCGGCCTTGCTTCCGGAAGAGATCGGTCTCCAGTCCTACGTATTTTCAGGCCCGAGCGCACTTGCGCGCTCTAGCAAAAGCCCTTCGCGCGGGACGTGAGGGGCTTTTTTCTTTTACGCCCCATGACACCTTTTGATTTCTAGCCATTAAGGATAAGGATGTCGAGAACCTCATCATGTACAACACCATTTGTGACGAGCACCATTTCTGAAGTAAGTCTCCATGGTTTTCCCTCCCCGTCAGTCACTTTTCCACCCGCTTCCTCAACGATGCAAATGCCAGCGATCACATCGTGGAGAATATTGCCCAAATAATAAATCTCCGAATTCCCCATGGCAATGTTTGCAAATTCATAGCTACTTGAATCAATAATTTTCACAAGACCAACCTTCTGTGCTACTGAAGAAACCAGTTGTTGTTTTCCTTTAAATTTCCCTCCCGCCCAATAAAGTGCCTGACTGACCGGTCGTTTCGAAACGTTTACTCGCTCTCCATTAGCGTATGCCCCACTTCCTTTTTCAGCCGAAATAAGCAGATCGAGAGCGGGAAAATATAAAACACCGAAGATGACCCGGCCTTTGTTCACAAGGCCAACAGAGATTCCAAAAAGCGGAATGTTGCGAATAAAATTCGATGTCCCGTCCAAGGGGTCAATATACCAGGCAAATTCTTCGTTTTCAGAAATTTTTCCCCTCTCTTCAGAAAAAATTCCATGCCCAGGAAAATTTTTCTGTATCATCCCGACAATATAACTTTCTGCTTCAATGTCGGCATCCGTCACAATTGAACCGGCGTCATATTCCGAGGATTTAAGTTTCGTTTCTACCTTGCCGTAATGCTTCATGAGAATTTCTCCAGCCTTTTTTACCGCGTTAACCACCACTTCTGTGTACATAAAATCTTTCGTTACTTTATCCCTCATGACATTTTTTGATATGTGATACGAACGGGAAATTAAATTAGACCAATATATCCGATCTGCACCTGAACATCTTTTGGTTTATCGCGACGATAGGAAAAATACTCTTTCTCATGACAGTGCGTACAAATTTCACTATCTTCTATGTGTTTGGCCGAAATACCTTTATCTAAAAGCTTGATCCTTAGTATACCAGGCAAATCAACAAATACTTTACCGCTTCTTTCCAAAACAAACTGCGAATATTCTTTGAACTTTTCTTTGTCCGCAGGGCTTATCTCAAAGTGGCATCCTCGAATGCCAGGACTTATGCTCACAAGTAGATCCTGCGGAGCTACGCCAAAGCTCTGGGTCAATCCGGCAATCGTGTTTTCTACTATACCGGCAAGCAATCCTCGCCAGCCAGCATGGGCGATACCGACAACATTCTTTAGGGGATCGTAAAAGTAAAGCAAAAAACAATCAGCTGCGGTAGCGGTGAGCAATAATCCTCGGGTGTCGGTCACGAGTCCGTCGGTTTTCGTAACCATAATTCCCCCTTCCTGACCTGAAACCCCGACTACATTTGCACCGTGAATGAGATCTGCCGTTACAACACGACCAGAATCAACGCCTAACGTTTTGAAATACTTTTCTCTATTTTCCTTCTCCAAATGACGATGCATCGAGCCATCACTGCGACCCGAAAAACCATAGATAAAATCAGGATACCCCGCAAACTGTGAAAAGGTGGGAGACATGTGCTGTTACTAGATGATGAGGTTGCGAATAACGATGCTACGCCCCATGACCCCCCTCCGCTCTTCGAGCTACGGACGGGCGCAGCACTTTTTATTTTTCAACAAGTTTGGGATTGCGAGATATCACTTTCCATGACATCGCTTATATTTCTTCTCGAAGCTTTGTGGCGCATTGTTTAATCTTTTCTAAACTTTCCTTTCCTGAAAACTTTTGTTTCGCGTATTTCATAATGTCCTTAATCTCATATAGTTTTCCGTTCCATTTTTCTTTCATCCAGTCATGCCACGGAAAAAGCCATAAGTGGAAATGAGAGGTTGTCGTGTTTTCTTCTTGGACTAGAGTTAGCGCAGAAATTCCTAGCATCTTTCGAAGTGCTATCCGAGCTACTTTTATAAATTTCGCAAGCTCTTCCATTTCGCTATCGGTGAACTCATCAACGGAAACAATATGTCTTTTAGAAACAATTGTAATAAGGCCTTCAATCGGCCACTCAAGATCTTGTTCTAAAACAAAATTTTCTGTTTCTGCAATTCTTTCGATGGGTAAGGAAATTTTCCCGCCTTGAATGGCGCAAGCCATACATTCAATTTCGTGTTTATTGCCTTTTATATCTATAATTTCAGTCATATTATTTTCCGTGGCACTTTTTATCCTCCTTCGCTAAAGCTACGGAAGGATTGCGCTCCGTCATGCACCGTGACATCGCTTATATTTCTTCCCTGAACCGCGCCTGCGCACCAAAGCCCGGCTTGGTACGGGACTTCGCTCACTTTAACTGAAAACTATGCACTTTTTCCATGGCAGTGCTTGTATTTTACCGGAGTCCCGTCGGCCTTCTTCGCTCCGCACCAGCAGGGGTCGTTGCGACCGGGTTCCTTATTCGTATTTTTTTGGCCACTAGCCACTGGCAACTGACTACTCGTATTTGTCGCCCCACCCGCGAGCGTCATCTGCGACTGTACTTTTCTCATTTCTGCCTCGGCCGCCGTGAATGCGGAGACTTGAATGCGTGGGATCATGTTCAATATCTGCTCGGTAATGGTCTCTTCCATCTCTTTATAAAGACGGAGCGCTTCGCGTTTGTATTCCACCAAGGGATCGCGCTGTCCATAAGCGCGCAGATTGACCGATGAGCGCGCGTAATCCATGAGCTCCAGATGATCGATCCAAAACATGTCGTTCGTCTGAAGCGCAAGGCGCCGGATGACATCGTAGAACGCCTTTTTGCCGATCGCGGCGATCTTCTCGTCGACATGCTTCTGTGTGTCCTCGCCAAACTCTCCCGCTTCCGCGACAAGACCGGCGAGATATGCTTCGACCTCTTCTTCCGTACCCAAAAGGAGCTTGCGGCGTCGCGCATACATCGTCTGACGGTGCAGATTGATGATGTTATCGTACTGGAGAACATGTTTACGCGCGTCAAAATTGAATCCTTCGATCTTCGTCTGTGCGTTCTCGAGGGCTCTGGTGATCATCTTGTTCTCTATCGGCTGATCCGGCGGGATGCCGAATCTTCCCATCAAATTTTTGATCGTATCGCTCGCGAAGATGCGCATCAGCGAATCCTCGAGTGAAACGTAGAACTGTGTTTCTCCCGGATCGCCCTGACGGCCAGAGCGGCCACGCAGCTGATTGTCGATGCGCCGTGCGTCATGGCGCTCCGTACCCAAGACAAAAAGTCCACCCGCCTTTTTCACCGCTTCGTAGTCTTCCGTTGTTCCCGGATTTCCGCCCAGTTTGATATCGACACCGCGACCCGCCATGTTGGTCGCGATCACGACCGAACCGCGTCTGCCCGCCTGCGCGATGATCTCTCCTTCACGCTCGTGATTCTTTGCGTTCAACACCTCGTGTGGTACGCCTTCGCGGGTGAGAAACGCCGAGAGGAGCTCGTTCTTCTCGATGGAGACCGTGCCGATGAGTACCGGCTGTTCTCTATCGTGGAGCTCTTTTACTTTCCGCGCGATGGCGGTAAATTTTCCTTCCTCGGTCTGAAAAATAAGATCGTTCTGATCGATACGCGCCGACGGCCGGTTCGGCGGAATCGGGGTCACCTCCAACCCGTAGATCTTGAAAAATTCTTCCGATGACGTAAAAGCGGTTCCCGTCATGCCGGAGAGCTTTTTGTAGAGCTTGAAGTAGTTCTGGAACGTGATCGACGCCATCGTGCGCGATTCCTGTTCTACTTTCACGCCCTCCTTCGCTTCGATCGCCTGGTGGAGCCCTTCCGACCAACGCCGTCCCGGCTGGAGGCGTCCGGTAAATTCATCGACAATGACGACACCGTTGTCTTTGACCACATACTCCCGATCTCGAAGAAAGAGCGCCTTGGCGCGCACGGCAGTCTCAAGATGGTGGACGTATTTCGTCCCTTTTTCGGTATAGATATTCTCTATTCCAAGCAGTTTTTCGGCTTTGGTGACTCCGGCATCGGTAATTTGTACAGCCTTGAGTTTTTCATCGATAGTAAAATCCTCTCCCCCAGAAAGCTTCGCCGCGATCTCTGCAAACGTGCCATAAAGGCTCTCGGAATCCTGTGCGGGCGCGGAAATAATGAGCGGCGTGCGCGCCTCATCGATAAGAATAGAGTCGACTTCGTCGACGATCGCGAAGTGGTGTCCGCTTTCCCGCTGACGCAGGTCCTTCGCCTCGTAAGAAATGTTGTCGCGCAGGTAATCGAAGCCGAATTCATTATTCGTGCCGTACGTAATATCCGCCGCATACGATTCACGCCGTGTGCATGGCCGTAAAAATTCATAAAAAACGCGGAACGAACCCATCTCATCGCGCTCTTGGTCGGAAGCTTTTTGCGCAGGATCATAAAGGTACGATGAGTCATGATTAATGACGCCCACCGAAAGCCCGAGGAACGCATAGATCTCTCCCATCCATGCCGCATCGCGACGTGAGAGATAATCGTTCACCGTAATGATGTGCACCCCTTTTCCTTCAAGCGCATTCAAATAAACAGGAAGCGTCGCAACGAGCGTCTTTCCTTCTCCGGTGCGCATTTCGGCGATCCCGCTTCGATGAAGAATGATCCCGCCAAGAAGCTGCACATCGTAATGCCGCTGTCCCAATGTGCGCCGTGCCGCTTCGCGCACAAGAGCGAATGCTTCGGGAAGTATGTCGTCGAGTGTTTCCTGCCCTGAGCCTGTCGAATGGGCGCCTGCCGCAAGCCGGTCTTTGAACGTTGCGGTCTTTTCCGCAAATTCCTTATCGAGGAGTCGGATATATTCCGGCTCAAGAGCATTAATAGCCGCGACAAGAGGGTCGAGCTTTTTCAGAGCTTTTTGCGCAGGGTTCCCAAAGATATTCTTGATAAATTCCATACGATATTGATTAATAGGCACCACCAAATACACACATCTGAAAAAGACCACGGTTATCAAATACGGTCAAGACTTTCATTCGGATGCTTTACTACGTCGAGCGAGGAGCGCGTGAAAAATGCTGATTTTGCACAGCGTCCGAGCGACCTAAAATTCACGACCGCAGGGAGATGAATTTGGAAGTACTCGAAGTGGTGCGATGACGCAGAAAGGGTTGAATGCCAGCGCGGTTTGCCGCGTATTTGGGCGAGAGAGCGAGCGCACTCAACGCCCCGTGGCTTGTGCCACGGGGTCCCTTTACACTATAGCGCAGACATCCATAAATGGAAACCAATGCGTCATACGAAAAAAGCGTCGCCGCTTAATGGACGTTGCGGCGACATGATTCCGCTGAATCAAAACAAAAATCCGCCTTAGGCGGGTTTTTGTTTTGTGAGAAGAAAAGAATTTATGCCTTCTTCTTCTTCTTTGCAGCCTTCTTCTTCTTTGCCATGGTAGTTGAGAAGTTAGTGGCTTGTAATTATGCTTCGACCTCAAAGCATCATGATGATGCGAGTGTTCGATGAAAATTTTTTTCATTGCTAGCAATGAACACTCCTTACTTCATTATGAACTTCGCCACACAACAACTCAATATGTTTTGCAAGAAAGATGTGGATAACCCCGTAGGAGAGTTTCGCATGACAAAAGCCTGTTGAAGAAGAAAATGTTGCGAAACTCCCTACGGGGTAAACTTTTTCATGCAGATAACACGCGCTTGTTGCGAATAAAAAAAATTTATGACTCACTTCCGATGAACACTACTTCGGGTGAAAGTGCGATGTTCGTGAGCTCATGCGCGCGAAACTGTATCTCATGCGCGAGTGTTTTTATTTCTTCCGCACTTGCGCCGCCATAGTTCACCAAGACCAGCGCCTGCTTTCCCCATGTTCCCACGTTCCCCTTGCGTATGCCGCGTAAATTGAGGACGTGGTCGATGATCCACGGCGCGGAAAGTTTTATTTCATTTCCCCCTGAGGAAAAATGCAGCGCTTCGGGAAATCGCTTAAGAAATTGCACGGCTTCTTCCGTCGTCACCACAGGATTCTTGAAAAATGACCCCGCGGTGCCGTAACGGGCGAGGTCGGGCAGTTTTTGGGAGCGGATGGTAAAGAGTGCGTCGCGGACTTCCTGTTGCGTCGGATGGATGATCGTTTTGTCTGAAAAATACTCACGGAGATCTTTATAGTCGGTCTTCGGACTGCCGTTTTTCGCCAATCGAAATCGAACGCGGGTGATAACGCGTACGCCTTTCCGGTCATGCTTCCAGACGCTGTCGCGATATCCGAACGCGCAATCGTGAGGAAATACTCTCCGGACGAGATCGTTCTCCGTATCATATTCTTCGACCCATTCGATCGCTTCGCACGCCTCGACGCCGTAGCATCCGATATTCTGAACCGCCGACGCTCCGACCGACCCGGGAATATGGGAAAGATTTTCGAGACCCCAATATCCGCGTTCGACCGACTCCCTGACCAGTTCGTCCCACACCACCCCGGCGCCCGCTGTCGCAAAAATGGTATCGCCCTCCTCCTCCCATTCGATCCCTGAGAGCACGATGTGGAGGACGACGCCGTCAAAACCCGAATCGGAGATGAGCACGTTCGATCCGCCGCCCAATATGAATGTCGGGAGATGTTTCTCGCGTGCAAAAGCGACCGCCTCTTTGATTTCATTGAGCGAATGAATGTCACAAAAATACCGCGCCGGCCCACCGATCTTAAACGTGGTATATGGCGCAAGCGGAACAGATTCATTCATCTCCATGGCTTCATTCTACCCCGTAGTAAGTCCGCTAAGAAGCGGTCTACTACGTCGAGCGAGGAGCGCGTGCAAAATGCTGATTTTGCACAGCGTCCGAGCGACCTAAAATTCACGACCGCAGGGAGATGAATTTGGAAGTACTCGAAGTGGTGCGACGATGTGGACAAGTCTTAACTTACTACGGGGCGAACGCGAGGCGTGTCATAAAACAAAACCCCCTGCACCAATAAAACGCGCTCGTCCAACCTCGCTGCAAGAACCTCGACTGAGTGCTCCAACCCCGAGCTCCCCTCGGCCTGAGGAGTGCGGCTGAGGATCACTCGAAGTCCTCGGGACGAAGGCAGCACCGAGGGGCTCGGTCGAAGTCCCGACGGGGTATTCGACGAGCGCGTTTTATTAACGAGGGGTAAAAAAAACGCGAACTGGGTGATTCGCGCTTTCATCATCAAAATCGTTAGATGCCGACGCCCCTCCCGCGCAGGTCGCCGTCCGGCTGGCTCTCAAATTTTTTGTTCAGTTCCCCCCAAACATCCGAGGTGTTCTTTTTCACCAGAAGGCCCGAATCAGGTTCCATGACATTCCACATCCCCTTTTTGATCTCTTCTTCGAGTTCACCGGGGCGCCAAATGACCGAACCGAACAAGAAACGAGCGTTACCGGGATCGGATTCGATGATCTTGTCGACCATCTCAGCAGCGATAGCCAGGAAAATATCTTTGGTGAAACGTATCGAGCCGGCGCCGGGACTCTCACTGCCCCGAACGAGAGCAAAAAGCATGTTGACATCTACGGGACCGCCGAGAAACAAAGTGGAGGCTGCTTTTTTCGACGGTTCGTGATCCGGAAATGCATCGCCCAAGGTGACTTTCGTCGGCTTGTTCAGGATGAATCCGATGTGCACCCCGCCGTCAACGGGCATCGCGATCAGGACAGAATTGCCGTAGAGCGGATGCAGAAGCTGCGGCTTTGCGACCAACATGACCGTTTCTTGAGCCGGATCGGGTGCCGTCTGCGCATATGACGTAATAGCGAATGAAAGGGCTATTGCCAATGCGAAGACTATAGTGTTGCGGAATGCATTCATGGCCATCTCCTGAGTTGAAAGATTAAAAGGTGCTCGAAAAATGCCTCTCTAAATTACGCTACCCCCTTACTGACAATTGTCAATAGATACTCAAGTACACCGGGTAATTCTCCGGCTATTCTCCGGTCCGCGCCGAATTCAATGTTATTGGGCCCCACCGCCCATCAGTTGAGCAATCATTTTTTCACCCTCTTCTTTGAGACTCGGATCCACACTCATACCCTGCCGGATCGCCGCTAATGCATTCGCTGTCTGACCAAGTCCGTCATATCCGCCCGCCAACGAGAAGTAGTCCCGACCGGTTGCATAACCTCGCGCGATCCTTTCATTCACCAACTCCACGACTTTGCCGAAGTTGCGATTGGCGCCATAAGCGGATATGAGACGGTTTTCGTATATGACCGGAGCGCCTTTTTCTTTGAACGGCGCGAGTACCTTTTCCACCTCATCGAGTTTTTTCTGATATACAAGGGTGACCGTATAAGCAAGCGCCGCTGCGGGATACGTGGGATCAAGCTCGTAGGCTGTCTTGGTGACCGCTTCAGCTTCGTCGTAGTTCCCCTGAATAAGAAACTGCTGGGAAAGGTCGAGATATGATTCCTGTCGTTTCGGCGAAAGCTCGATAGCCTTCTTGAAGTACTGGAGCGACTTATCAAATTGTCCGAATCGTTCATAAAAGACCGCCGCAAATGATATCGTACGCAGGTCGTTCGGGTCATCAGCGATCGCTCCCTCGAATTTGTTCATCGTGAGATCGTAAAATTGCTGACGGATGTTTGCCGGAACACGCGAGTCGGTCGTCTGAAGAGCTATCTGCGCAAGCTGCTCGCGCGCTTCGGTCTTACCGATACCCCCGCGTTCGATCACTGCTTCAAGGGCGATCTCTTTCTCGCCATTCGGACCGTCGACAAGAACTCCTTCGGGGCGGATCGCATTGATCAGAGCGATGTTGGCATCAATATTCCGGATATTCAGGAAATATACCGTTCCGGCGGTTATTACGATGATGATGCTTGCCGCGATCAAAAGATCTCCGGCCTCAAGTTCCTTTTCTTTTTCTTTTCCGGACCGCTTGTGTTCACGCACCGTCTCTGTGCTCTCATTTTCGACATTCTGCGTATGGAGATATGCGAGCAAGGCAAAAAAGACCAGATAACTGGTGAGGTTATCGAAGACAAAGATGTTGTGCACAAAATAGCCCGCAAGCATGCCCGTGAAGATCCCCCGCTCAACAACACTTAAGTGTTTGTTTCGCGAAGACCAGATGTAGTAAAGGGCGGCAAAAAAGAGCGAAAGATAAGAAAGGAGACCGAGCGCCCCACCGGCAATGAGCCAGTCGAAGAACACGTCATGGGAACGATCGAACCACGGTTCCTGATTCCACATCTTCGGGTTGTAGTGCTTTGAAAAAACATAAAGGAAATTTTCCTGCCCCCAGCCAAGAATGGGGCGTTCTTTGAAACCCTCCCACGACATGTTCCAGATCATAAAACGGGATTGTGTCGTCGGATCGGAAAGTGAAATATTCGCTACGCGGCTCAATGTCGTGTTCGACTGGATCCATGCCGTATCCCGGAAAGCAATAAATGACCCGATCAATACTATGATACCGACCACTCCGCTGATCGCATATTTCCTCCGCTCAGGATGTTCGCGGTCAAAAAGCGCCGAGAGAAGAAGGGCGAGAAATATACCGCCCACCAGACCGAGGATCGCACCGCGTGTCTGTGTGTAATAGAGAACGACAACATTGACCAGTGCGATAACCAGATAGATAAAACGTGCGCGCGGGTTTTCCTTGCCCTCGCGGAAGAACAGAAACATCGCGAGGAAGAAATTAAAGAGTACATAGACGGCAAGATATGTTGAATTTCCGAATGTTGCGTCAAGGCGGTTCGAACTCTGGTGTACTGCTCCCCAGCCCTGCAGCTGTGAAAAGGCATTAAAGGCGACCAGGAGAGAAACACCGAGCTCTGTGCGCCAGAACCATCTCCATACTGTTTCGGTCTGAAGTACGCTTCCCATGATGATAAAATAGAGGAAGAGATGAATATGGGCGATAAGACCCTCCATTCGCTCGTAGTTCGACCAGAAGCTCCGATAAGGATTCTCACCGAGGAAATCCGCAAGCGCGATCACTGCCAAGAAAATCCCCGCCGCACCAAGGATCCATGTGAATTTTGGACGATACGTCGCATCAATGAACATCAAAAGCACCCAAGCGCCGAGCATGAGCTCAACGATTATTCGAAACGTAAAATTTTTCCCGGTAATGAACGGGAAAAACATGCCGTCCGCGATATAGAGAACGACGAACGGGATCGCAAAGGCACCGGTAAGAATGGCATAACGCAACGTATCCCGAAATGACATGATGCGTACTATAGCGGTTTATTAAGGGCAATGCAATCCGCCGTGGTGTTATAACTCTTTGGCAAACTGTCCCTGAACGCCCAAAAACTCTCCAAAGACTGAAGAATGTTGAGGAGCATGCAGAACCCCTTTGTTTGAGTTTCCAGCATGGTTTTTCGCAACTTTAGCATATTCACGCTATAGCGTGAATATGCTAAAATATGGTGGTCATGAATACAAACACGACGGACAAACACTGGTCCAGTCCACACCGTGCAAAATCAAAAAGACGACGTTCGGTCGGTCCAACGCAGCAAAAAATATTGTTGCTTTTGCTCGGTGGTCTTGGGCTGGGACTTTCGCATTCACCAAAACAGCAATTCCGAATCATCAAAGAAATAAGTCGGGAGTGGAAAAAAATCAATACTCAGAGATTAGAGCGGGCTATTAGGTCACTGTACCAGTCAAAACTTGTTGAAACAAAAGACAATCGCGACGGAACGCTCACACTCGTTTTGTCTCAAGAAGGAAGAAGGCGGGCGCTTACATATAATCTTGATCATATTGAAATAAAACAACCGCCCCACTGGGACGGCAAATGGCGCATAGTGATGTTTGACGTGCCTGAAAAGATTAAACGCGTACGCGACGCACTTCGCATGCATTTCAAAGAAATGGGGTTCTATGAATTTCAGAAATCGGTTTTTGTCCACCCCTTCCCGTGCGCCGATGAAATCGAATATATCTTAGAATTTTATAATGTGCGACGCCACGTTCGTTTCATCGTCGCTACGGAAATTGATACTGCATTAGAACTCAAGCGACATTTCGGGTTGTAGTACTCCGTTGGCAAAGCGCTTTTGTGATACAAACTCATACAAACACAAACAAATGAACAGATGAATGAATTTGAATTCAGCATTCTCATGCTATAGCATGAGAATGCTGAATGGCATAAGGCACGTTGGTTCACATGAGTTCGCACTGATTCGCATGAGTTGTGGCGCAGCAAAAGGTACGGCAACAATTCCAATGGCCAATAAACGTGGGGAGTTGGGGTGTTGTTTTTTTGAATTTTGTGCTTAAATCGGGCGAGATGATACCACAGACAATTCTCGGAGGTTATCATGCGCGTTCTTCCAATCATTCCCCCGTTCATTCCCGGCGTTGACGACATCGGTATTGCGGAAATCCCTTGTGCCGACCCCACGAATGAAAAAGGGTTACTCACGTGGGTACACCCGCTTGGCACAATGCGCAGCGGAAGTCTTGCGACATTTGCCCGCACCCCAGACCATGAGGTCGGTGGGCACTGGCATGAAGAAATACCGAACAAAAATCCGGAAAAGTTTATCCTCCTTGATGGTACGATGGTGTTCACGTTCGAGGATGCCTATGGAGCACGGCGCATAGAGAGGTTCGAGGCGAATGCGCTCGGACGAAAAATCCTCCTCACGATCCCGCCGTTCATCATACACTGGGTGAAGATCGAGTCTCCCGTCGCACTGTATCAAGAGATACAGCAAGAGCCGTTCCGTCTCACCGACAATTGGAGCGAGGCCGACTGGATACGGCTAAAAGAGCTTGTGCTCCGCACCAGAGTCAAACCTTAAACGAACGACCTGTCTAGCGGTCGCCACCTCACAGGGTGGCGATTTTTATTTTTATATTGCTCTATCCAAACAGCTTGGTCCGCACGCCAGCCCTGGCCATGAGATAAAGTGCCAAAACCTTAAACGTTTGAAATGCGTAATGACCTCCTCCCCGGACTCCGCTATGCTTTGTCCGGGGTTTCCTCTCTTGGCACATGCTCCGCATGCGTAATTGCCGGATTCGCGAAGCGCGAACCGGTCTAAGGTTCCATTCATCCCCGCACTCGCGACGGGCTATGTTCATCGTCTGACGCCCTCTCCGTGCGGGGTTTCCTGGTATTTAATAATCGATTTCTTAATTGAAATCGAAGAGTGTTCCTCCTTATAATTACAACGAATGGGTATCTCCCCTATCGGAAGCTTGGTGAAATATGCCGATCACTCCATATCTCCGTCTCGTGCGGTCTTTGACGGCTGTACATAAAGATGTTGAGTTGTGAGGAATTGCACGACATCTTCAACTTTCATAAAACCTTTCCACACAATGATATCCTCCACCCCAAGCTCCTTTGCAAGCTTGTGCAGTTCACCATCAAGCGGGCCGCCACCGATGATCGAGCAGATAAATGGTCTTGGAGATGTTTTTTTTAGTATCGCAAGGGCGCGCAAGAGGTCGTCATACCCCTTTTTTTCGACAAATCGCCCGACCGTCGCGATGCGT
Source organism: Candidatus Lloydbacteria bacterium RIFCSPLOWO2_01_FULL_50_20 (assembly GCA_001821435.1). Lineage (GTDB taxonomy): Bacteria > Patescibacteriota > Minisyncoccia > Phycocordibacterales > UBA6899 > MHLP01. The sequence continues at coordinate 13,556 of MHLP01000021.1, forward strand.
ATGGCTTCACCCGGAGCGATCGACCGGCGTGTGAATGGGTAGCTCGCCACGTCAACGGAGATTGGAAGCGTCTCGATTTTTTCGGCAAGAAATCCGTACGGGAGTATCCGCTCCTTCATATTGTTTGACATCACCAGAAACCGAGCACAGGTATGAATAAGTTTTTGGTACACATTACGCCCCTTTTTCCTGAACACCCCGCTGACATCTACGCCATAGAACGTGGTGAGAAATTGTTGGGGAAGACCGAGGATCTCCCGAACGCGCAGATAGCGCAGGGCGACAGTACCGAAGTGGCAATGTACGACCTCTGCATTCATTCCAAGGAACGGCTCGATCCAAAAAAGATTTTTTAGGGAATATGCATCAGCACCGTATTTTTTTACGTCAAATATCTTGCGCAGGAGCGACGGTCGCGCAAAAAGTATGTGCAATATTTTTGGAACTGCCCGAAAGACGCGCACAAAAGGATCGAGTGGCATCTCGGCCGAATGTACTCGCTTGTCTAAATTGTAGTCGAAAAACTTGTCCGAAATATTTTCTCTTTCGCCGTTCTTAAACACATAGAGCTCCACATCAACCCCGCGGTCAATGAGGTCGGTAACCTGACTGATGAGCCACGTCTCGGAAACAACGGGAAAAATGCCGATAACAAAGGCAATCTTGTTTGCGTTGGGAACAAGAAGACGATACAGCCCGAGCTGGCGATCAATGAGCGGCTTTTGATCATACATGGCAAGCATGTGCGCCCGCCCAAAGTCCGACATCCTCCCCCACTCTTCGGGGTGTTTGATGTATTCGAGCATCTTTGCGGCAAAATCCACCGGGTCTGCCTCGTTCGCAAGATAACCATTTTTGCCCGGAATGACCTGGTCGGGAAAACCGCTATGTTTCGTTGCAATGACCGGCAGTCCGGTCACCAGCGCGAGTATTGCTGAAGTGGTCATAAAAATAAGTAGGGAGTCGCTAGTAGGTAGTCAGTAGTGAACTACGAGTTCAACATCAAAACTATAACAAATGCGGACATCAAACGACGTTTGACATTATCTGTTGTATATGATACAACATCTTTAGTCAGTTACCCCAATTTTTGAAAAGGGCATTGTAATGCGGAAAGAGAAAGAAGCGTTCCTCGCACTATCGAAAGATGTGCAGGATGAAATCGTCGCGGAGTACTTCCGCCAAACTCCGCTTGCAAAAACAGCCGTTGCCCTCAAAGCGCTGAGGGGGGCGGAGTACGCACACCGCCTCGCAAATAAGGGTTTCGCGCCAATGGAAGTGTTCGAGCTTCTGCTCGGGCCTGTGACCGTTTCGGTGCAAATCGTACATGAAGTACGCGAAAGTGGAAAACGGCTCGGTTTCGCCTTACGTCTGCGCAACGCGAGCGAGGCGGGTTACGGCAGTCTTTACCACAACACGTGCTGTTCGTTTCGCTGGCTCGACGACTTAACCTCAGCGACCGATCGAGACGACAGCGATGCGTTCAATGGAACACATCCGGCGCCACTGGAGAAACTCGGAGTGACGCTCCACCACGAGACCCCGCGCATGAATATGGACATGACGTTCATGCACCGGCGAGTGATCTCCATGTCGGACATCGCGAAAATGAACGGCACATGGCGGTTCTTCTCCGATGAAGAGATCCGCGCGCATCCGGCCGATGTCGTGGAAAGCAACTGGCATCAGCTTGAGTGGGTGATGGACGAAAATCGCGCCGAGTTTGGCGTGCTCAAAGGTTCATTCCCCGCGCAACTCTTTTCGCGGTAAGGGATTCTTTACTCCGCCGCCATTTCGACAACAGGCGCCTCGCGTGCCTGTTTTTTTATGCAAACATATTACACGCTTCAATGATCTTCTTTATCTCTTCTTCCTTGAGCATTGCGTGGAGCGGAATGCTGACGATGGTCTCATGAATCTCTTCGGTAAGCGGGTACGACTCGTTATTCCACTCCTTATACGCCGGTTGTTTATGCGGTGGTATAGGATAATGAATCATTGTTCCGATACCTTGACCAAGAAGATGCTCTTGGAAGCGATCTCGTTCTTTTGTACGCACGACAAAGAGGTGCCAGACGTGCGACTCATCATATGCGGCATGAGGCAATACTAATTTTTTATTTTTTATTTCGGCCAAATACCGTTTCGCAATTTCCCTGCGCCGCTGATTTTCCGCATCGAGATATTTTAACTTCACCAGCAATACGGCGGCCTGAACCTCATCCAAGCGGCTATTTACTCCCTGATATTTGTTGTGATATTTTTTCTCACTGCCGTAATTGCGAAGTGCGCGCAGAACTCGAGCAAGTTCCGCGTCGTTTGTTGTCACCGCTCCGGCATCGCCCAATGCACCGAGAGGTTTCGAGGGGTAAAAACTAAATCCGCTCGCATTGCCGAGATTTCCCGTTTTGCGCCCTTTGTATACCGCGCCATGCGCCTGGGCGGAATCTTCAATGATCTTGAGCCCGTGTTTGTCGGCGATCTTTTGCATGTTGTCGGAATAGCCGACTTGTCCGTAGAGGTGAACAACGAGAATTCCCTTCGTTCTCGGAGTAGTATGTTTTTCCAAAAGCCGAGCATCAATATTGTAGGTCGCAATGTCCAGCTCGACCAAAACGGGTCTTAAGCGATTTCCCGTAATGGCCAAAATGCTCGCAATGTACGTATTCGCGGGAACAAGTATCTCGTCCTCTTCTTGAAAGACGCCAAGTTCTTTGTAGGCACGAATAATGAGCGTGAGCGCATCGAGCCCATTGCCTACACCGATCGCATGCTTCACGCCGCAATAAGAAGAAAACCTTTTTTCAAACTCCTCAACTTTTTCTCCTAAAATATAATGCCCCGCATCGATGACATCAGAGATAGCCTCCATGAGTTCTTTTTTGCGTGGAGCGTTCAGTTTTGCGAACTCTAAAAATGGGATCATAATGGTCAGTCACTAGTTTTTAGTTGCTCGTGGCTAGTAGAAATGCCGCTACACAAAACACTTAGTCCACGACGCGGAACACGGGGAGCGGTAGCACAAATTTCCCCTTCACGCCTTTTTTACGCCACTCCGCCATAATGTGGTCGCCATAATGCCACGCAAGTATCACGATGTAATCGGGTTGTTCTTCAAGAATGATCTTGTTGTCAACAATAGGAATGCGAGTACCGGGCAAATATTTGCCGATCTTCTCTGAGCCGGGCAGTTGCGCAATGTACGGCATGAGCGTCTCGTCAATTCCATAATAGTTCACCAGCACTGTCCCGCGTCCGGGGCAGGAATCCGCGACGAACCGCAAACCTTTTTGCTTCGCTTCGTTTGCTAATGCGAGAAACTTATTGCGATTATCGGTCACACGCTCTCTCCACGTTGCCCATGCTTCGGGCGTAAAAAGTCCCGCCTCTTCCTCCGCACGAAGTAATTCGGCGACACAAGGGTTTATCGGGTATACACCCTTTCGCGCAACATACGTCCGAAGGTTGCCCCCATAGCGCGATGCGCGACATGCATCAAACACTTCGAGTCCATAATAGGGCATCAATGTGACCAGCGCTTTCAAGCTGTAGGTGCGTACGTGCTCATGATAGATCCCTTCGAACTGATTGCTCTCGAGCACGTCAAGGAGATACTGGCTTTCCGTGATAAAGATCCCGTCGTCATCAAGCAATCGGCTCAATCCGCGCATGACCTCGCCCAGGGGCGCCATGTGCGCAAATACGTTCGTCATGGTGATGACCTTTGCACGCCCGCGCTCGGCCACGATCTCTTTGGCGACATCTTCGGTAAAAAAACTCTGGATCGTTTCGATGTGATTTTCGAGTTGCGCATAGTGCGCCATGTTCGTCGGCTCAACGCCGAGCGTGCGCATGCCGTTCCGCTTGAAACCGGTGAGCAGTGTCCCGTCGTTGGATCCAATATCCACACAAAGCGAATCCTTGGGGATATCGAAATCTGCAATAATGTCGTCCGCAAAAGATTTCTGATAGATTCGAAGTGGCTCGGAAATGCCAGCGCGATAAGGATACTCAACGGGATAAATAACTTTTCCATCAATAATATAATCTAACTGCGCAGAACCAGAATCAGGACAGATCATCAGTCGCAACGGATAATGCACTTCCGGCTGATCGAGCATTTCTTCGGAAAGAAGCGCATCGCAGGGAGGCTGATGTCCAAGATCAATAGCCTCAAAAAGATTTTTTGAACCGGTAATTTGGCAGTAATCCAACTTGCCCGGCGGCACATCGTGGTTAAACTTTGACGTTGTCATATGCTCCTTAAAACCATTATGGATATCCTCCGGTAGCATGGGGGTTTGCAGGCGAATAAAAGTAAGAATCTTCAACCACAACGCCCGCACACAGCAAGCAGGTTGCTCGGTTGAAGAACACGTACGGACATTTGCTCTTCTTCCTCGCTAGCCGTAGTAATATATCTATGTTATAGAACACACTCAAATAGTGCAACTTTCTTCTTGTTATTTATGTTGACGTATATATAATATTCTTAACCATGCAAATCCCGTTAAAAGCCGCAAATATATGATGTCAAATCTATTTTTACCAGAGACCTCGAATATTACAAGCATTAGCCGAATAGGCCGCAGGATTTTTTCGCCCGCGTCCTAATTCTAACGGGATGAAAGGAGTCATTCTCGCAGGGGGAAGTGGTACGCGCCTCCACCCGCTTACCAAGATCACCAACAAGCACTTGCTTCCCCTCTACAACAAGCCGGTCATTTTTCACGCCGTCGAAAAACTGGTCAGTGCGGGCATCGACAAAATAATGCTTGTTGCCTCACCGCAATACATCGAAGATTTCGTGAGCGTCCTCGGTTCGGGATCCAATTGGAAATCGCGAAACACCTCCGACAAGCAAGTGCAGATCGTTTACGGTATACAGAACGAACCGACCGGCATCGCTGACGGACTGTGGATCGCAAAAGATTTCATCGGGGTAGATTCGGTAGTACTGCATTTGGGGGACAACATCATTTTTGAAGATTTAGAAAAACATGTGCAAAATTTCAAAAGTGGGGCAAAAATCTTCGTAAAAAGGGTACGCGATCCGGAAAGGTTTGGAGTGGCCACCATTGATGAGTCGGGTCGTGTCATTGAGATTATTGAGAAACCCAAGACTCCGGTCTCGGATCTTGCGGTTACCGGTATTTATATTTATGACAATTCTGTCTTTGATCGGATGATCGGTATGCCAAAAAGCGAACGCGGTGAATATGAGATCACCTGGGTCAACAATCAATTCATTGATACCGGAGACCTTGAAGCCGTACACATTACGGGCGATTGGTTCGATGTTGGTACATTCGAGAGTCTCCTTACCGCATCGCTTTATGTGAAAGAAAAACACGACAGCGAACAAAAGGGTTCATGAATTACAGAAAGATTGTTCTCGTTAGCGGTGTGCGGGGCATGCACGGTACCCCCCAGTATGAATGACGCCGGCAGACAATAATCATGAAAATACCAGAGAAAGTCATACTTGTTACGGGCGGTGCGGGGTTCATCGGAAGCAACTATCTCAACACCGTAGTTCCCCGTTACCCGAACTATCGTTTTGTGAACATTGACGCGCTCACCTACGCCGCCGATCTCAAAAATATCACGGTAGCAGATGCGCCGAACTATGTGTTCGTTCAGGCTGATATTCGCGACGTATCGGCGCTCCAAAAAACATGGGAAACATACTCCCCCACCGATATCATCCATTTTGCCGCAGAAAGCCACGTGGACAATTCCATCGCCGGGCCCCGAATATTCGTGGAAACAAATGTGCTCGGCACCCAAAATCTCCTCGAGCTCGCACGCGCGAGTGGTGTAAAACGTTTCCATCATATCTCTACCGATGAAGTCTACGGTTCACTCGGTTTTGATGCACCGTCAACCGACGAGAATGCGCCACTTCTTCCCAACAGCCCCTACAGCGCCTCCAAAGCGGGTGCAGATCACCTTGTGCGTTCCTACAACAAAACATTCGGACTTAACACCGTCATTACCCGTGCATCAAATAACTATGGACCTCACCAGCACCACGAGAAACTTATCCAGCTCTTTATCAGCAACCTCCTCTCCGGAAAGAAAGTTCCTCTTTATGGCACCGGGAAGAACGTCCGCGACTGGCTCTATGTCGGCGATCACATTCTCGGCATTGATGCGGCCTTTCACAAAGGGAAGAGCGGCGAAGTCTATAATCTCGGTGGTGGTGTCGAACTTGAGAATATCGACATCACCAAAAAACTGCTCAAGCTGACCGGACGTGATGAAAGTGCGATCGAATACGTAACGGACCGCAAGGGCCATGATCTACGCTATGCACTCGATTGCAGAAAAGCAAAGCGTGAACTCAATTGGGCACCGCTCAAATCTCTCGAAGAAGGACTTCGGGAGACGGTCACATATCATAAGCGGAAACAGGAGAGCGATAAGAAAAACTGACCTGGTGGGGTCAATCTTTCTGTTGAGGTTTCCTTGCGACACAAAAAATCTCAAAACCGAAGTGTCGGGACAAAAACCTTCCTGTCCACGGGTCAATGATCCTGTTGAGACGGTTGAGCACGCTTCCGATAACAGCCGCAGGTTTCCAATACATCTTTAATCGAAATATGCTGTAGGCTGGATAAAAGCCGTCCATGGCGACAATTTCAAGGTGGTGTCCGAAAAAAAGATCGCGGAGTTCTTTTCGTGTATAGGATTTTTCATATCCATAACGATACCGTTTGCCCATAAGAAATTTGTGAATGGTGTGCGGATTCCACAGATTGTTGACGGAGACGATGAGAACCCCTCCCTGCTTGCAAACACGGCGCATTTCCCGCATGGCATTCTCAACATCAGGCAAATGCTGGATAACCACATCGCAAAAAACAACATCAAAGAAGTCGTCGGGAAAACTCAGTGCACGAACATCCTCTGTACAAAATTCGACATTCTTTGCGTTCACTTCTTGTGCGAGTGAACGAGCGATCACAAGCGACTCCGGAAGAATATCGGTCACCATGACTTTTGCATTTGGAAGATCCTGTGCCATCTTCACGCCGTATCTCCCCGTTCCCCCGCCGACATCAAGAATGAGCTCGGCATCTTTCGGAATGTATTTTTTAAAGACAGGATATCCTTCGATAAACAATCGCTGGCCAAACAGCGTTTTCGCGCTATTCTCCCCACCCCCATTCTGCCACTCATTTTCCCAAACTTTATTTACTTCTTCCTGTGTTTGTTCATTGTCTTCTTTCATAAGAAATTTGTATCATATATTCCGCTCTTTGGGCCATACGCGCGACCGCACCCACTGAAAATGAGCAAAAAGGTTTCCTCTGACGATCGTATCGATACACCACAACACGGCAAAATAGGTACACCCGCCAAACCCAACGTAGAAGAAGAGCGTAAAAATGTTTTCTACTGGAATGGTGGATTTCAGGGCGAGAATTGCGACTGCCATGACTACTCCGGAAAACAGCGGTGTGCTCACCAGCCGCAATATCCCTTTCATTTCAAATAATTTCTCCCGATAGAGAGCAGTGATATAGACAAGGGCTGAGAAAAATCCGCTTCCGAGCATAGCCCACGCAGCCCCTATGGTTGAAAGTTTTGTGAGAAAGAGTGGGAGGAGAACGGCCATTGCCACACACTGGACAAAGAGCGCGGCAGTGACTACTTTCGGTTTGCCGATTCCCATAAAAAATGGTGACCCGACAACCTCAAACGATTTTATGAGCGCATAGAACGCAAGCACGGAAACAACAGGCGCCATCGGCAGCCAACGCGCGCCGTAGAGTACATGAACAATGTCCGGCGCAAGCGCGTAGATACCCAAGGATGCAGGAATAGTGAACGCGAAGATGAGTTGCGCGATGCGAGTGAACGATTCTTTGCGACGACCCATCTCAAGTTTTGCAAATGCGGGAAAAAGTGCATTTCCCAATACACGACCAAACTCTGCGGCTGGAAGAAGCGCAAGCGCAAAGGCTGCCTGATAATATCCGAGCCCCTCGGGGCCGATCAACTTTCCGACGCTAAAATTATCTCCTTGCGTGACAAAGTAACCAACGATCGCACTCACTGAAACCCACTTGCCATAACGCAGAAGATGCCGAAAATGCGCGAGCTTTGGCCTAAATTTTGGACGATAAGGATGAAAGAGGTATGAAAACAGCACTGTGCCGATACGATATGCAACAGCACCGATAACGAGTGCCCATACACTGCGCAAGATAAATCCCGCCACGATCACCGTCACGATCTCAAAAAGCACCATGGACATATTGTAAAAAAACTGCCGATTGAACTGCATATTTTTTTGAAAGAACACGGTGCCTATATTTTCAAATCCACCAATGACAAGCGAGAGCGCGAGCACTCGCGTTAAAGAAACAATTTCCGGGTGACCGAAAAAATCTCCAAGAAAGGGCGCAGCAAAAAAAACAAGCACGCCGATAAATGTGTTGCGCATGATCTGTCCCGACCACGCCGTATCGAGATACTGATACGGGTCTCCTTTCTCATGAACAAGCGCGTCATGAAACCCTGGCTTGAAAAAAAGATCCATGACTCCAAGCGAAAGCGCCGCAAGACCAAAAAGTCCGAAATCCTCAGGAAAAAGAAGGCGTGCAAGCACAATGGTTCGAATGAACTGCACCACCTTGATGACAAGCCGTCCCACCACTAACACAAAAGAACCTCGGACCAACCGGTTGCCGGTATCAGGAGCATCCTCCCACATGAGGCGAAACATTCGGACGAACTTAGTCACCGGAATATATTTAGCAAAATCCACACCTTATACAACTCCTCTCGTTCAAAAAGGTTGCCGAACTTGGATCTCTTATAGATTACGTTACTGATCGAGGCGGTACAGATTTACATATTCGCCACCGTAGGTGAACTCTCGGACAAACTCAAGACCTTTCATTGGTCGTTTTTGTTGTACATCAACAAAACTCTGCACAACATCCCCTAAGCTTCGAGTGTCCAGGGCGAGATAGGACGCATGCTTGGCTTTCATGGATTCAAGTATTTGTTCAGGGCTGTCTCTCTCGGAGATTTCCACCCAGTCTGCCTCCGCATAAAAGGCAATTTCCGGCTTGCGCGAGGCGATCAATTGTTGCTCCGGATGCTCCACTGTATCCTTAAAATATTCGCCGAGTAGCTGATACTCAATCGGCTTTGTGGTATCAGCCGGTCTAAAGAAGAAATTCTGGAAAACAGGGAAAGCAAAATAAGTGGCACTCATCGCGACAATAAGGGTTGCAACAAAAAGGCGTTTCCGAGCTAGAAAGAGAGAAACATCGGCAAGCGTAGAGATGAATTCGTAGCATCCGATACCGATGAAGAAAACAAAGATAAACACATATGGCTCAATATAGCCGAAGTCTCCATCGGAACCTACCGCAAGTGCGAAGAGCATCGTCGTGGGGACTGTGAGTACGCCGAGCGCCGCAAAGCGCCTCTCCCTAATCATCTTCCAAAGGCCGATCCCAAAAAAGGAGAAACCGAGGATCCCAAATATCCGCAGGAGATATCCCTCAATGTCGTAAAGGTTTGAAAGATAGACCTTGAGGAACTTGGGAGCAAAAATGCTCTTGAGAAAGGGCGTCATGGAGTTATTGGGGGTCCCAGAAGTAATAGACTGTGCCCCCTCTCCGGTGGTGGACAACCCTTGAACAAGCAACGTCCCCTGCTGCAATCGGCCGGCAAATGTCCACTGTCCGGTATAAGCGTGGAGGTACACAATGTAGGGGGTTGCGCAAAGCACGAAGCCGAGTATCGCCACAAAAATAATAGCGATATTCCTTTTGAATGTTACGGTTGTTCGGTTGATCAAAAAGAGGAACACGGCCAAGGGAAAAATGAGTACGATGTACTCCGGCCGCGTGAGGTACAGAGCTCCTGCAATGAGTCCCAGCAAAAAAGAGAACGCGAAAACCTTGTGCCGCTGTTTATCGAATTCAATATACTTTGTCAAAAAAAAGAAAAGGAGAACCAACAAAAACGCCGCTAACGGTTGTGCCACCGGCCCCATATTCTTCCACACCACCGTCGCATTCACCGCAAGAAAAAGTGTGGCGATCCCGGCAACATGACGTGCAACAAAGAAATGCATCCCGTAGTAAAGGAGCGGGAGCGTCAGGAGCCCGAGTGCTATCACCGTAGTGATGGCGGCAAGTTCGATGTTCCCGAGCACGAAATAGAATGGGACTATCGCGAAAGAAAGTCCAGGTGAGTAGAAGGTGTGTGGTTGATGAAAAACGGAGAGCCCGCTTCCTTCAGCCAAACTCTTTGCCATGAGGGCATAAGAAACACCATCGGTGCCGATATAGGCGAATTTAGGATAAAGAAACAATGTGAGAAACAGGTTAAGCAGAGCGCAACCTGTGATGATCAGCGCATCTTTTGCTCTCTCATCTCTCCAAAACCGCCTATCGATCACCGCTAGAAAGTTATTCATGTTTATGAAATTTGATCTTCAAATTGTTAATTTGAAGAGAAGTAAAGTGGGGTGACATTGTAGATTCCATAGTATTCATCTTCATACCACGGTGTTTGCCCGCGTAGAAACTCAGGAACAGGAAACCGACGATCAATGACCACCTGACTTACGTCAAACCTTCGTAAATATTTGACAACATTCGGTCTTACCGTTTTTTCATAATAATCAAACCATAGGGATTGGTCTATTGTTCCATCATCACTCCATACTCGCGCGACGATAAGCGTCGCACACGAGGATGAATGAAGCACGATCGTACAGAATTTACGTGCAAGCATGTTGCGTTCAAACACTTCTGAAGGTACCCCACCTACACCAAACTCCTCATACGCTTGCGTCACCTCCTCTTTCGTGAGCGATTGTCCCAGTTTTGTTGTGAGCCAGCGTTCAGTGTTTTCTGTCGTGCTTACCGAAAAAATTCTGCCGTAATAACTGAACAACACATGCTGGCCTGTATAGAGCGGAATGTAGCCACTGAGAGGTTCAGGCGCGGCGATAACATGCGTGCCGGGCAAGGAGGAGAGAGCAATAAGAGCAGGCATGATGTATTGGGGGTTTCCTGCGTCATTGAGATATTGCGGACTTGCGCTATCAGGACGATAAACAACTGCGGATGGAAATTTGGTGGGAATGGCAACAAATACTTTGTACAACACAAGCAACAGAAGCAGGGCAAAAAGAGGGAGGAGTATTCTTTGCACATAGATACCCCTCTCCCGCAAGACACGTATCGTGGGAAATGTCAATAATACGAGACCAATGGGTAAGAGGATTTGAATGTAGTAGCTCGTGTGTGATGGACCGGCGACATCCACCCCGGTAATAATGTTTTGTACCATCACACCAAGCGTACCCAGTGAAATTATTGCCACCGTTAAGACGACATCTTCTAAAGAAGGCCCGACGCTACTCCCTTCCGAAAATATTCTTCGTTGTCCTATTGTGCGCCTGCACGCGAGCCACAGCAAGAAAGACCAGACAAAGAGGAGAATGAGCCACCGACCGGAATTGAAAACCACCGGCGACGGAAAATGTGACCGTACTCCCCCAAACCAATTAATCGTTTCCGCGAATACCGGGAAGTCACTTATCCCATGAAAATAAAGAAAGTAGGGAATGGAGAGGATGACCATTGTCGCAATCGAAATGATCAGGGAGCGCGCCAACTGCATACGCCGCAATATGAAAGAAAGGACAACGCCGACCGCAAGCGAGGCGGCGATAACTTGAAAAAGGAAGCTCTGTAAATAAATCGTAAAACCCGCAAAGAGACCGAGGAGAAGGGGTGCGTCCCAGGAGATCGTTAAAGGGACTTCCCACTTTGTGAACAAAACATCGGCTGCTTTCGATTTCCAACTCCCTTGAGTCGGGAAATTGAGGTCGCCCCGCGGGACTTCCAATTTCCTACTCCCTTCGATCGGGAAATTTAGGTCGTGCGTCCCTGCCGCTTGCGATCTACCGTGATACCATGTCCACAAAAATAGGATCAAAAAGAGCAGAGAGAAGGGAAAGATCGTCTGCATGTTGGTTACACGGTTCATGTGCCAAAATATATAACTCGAGACAAAAAACAACGAGACAACGATCATGCCCCGCGAGAAACCGAGTTGAAGGAGAAGTACGCCAAGCAAGAACGCGAAGACAGCGTTCCAAAGGAATGCATTCCACACTGCCGCCCAAAATGGAGAAAGGAATGCATGGGGAATGCCGGTAATGCTGTCAGCGATCGAGAACGAGGGCGAAGGAGCTTTATATAACGTCGCATAGTAGGGATTCCCCATCACTTCCCCGTGTATCGCCTTTTCTGCACGTGTCATGTAATACAGATTGTCGCTCGTTAACTCGGGAACAACACCTTGCCAATCGTCACCAGCCACAACACGCGCGACCATATAAGGATGCGCGCCATAGAGCCCGCCCAAGATAGCGAGGACAAGGAGAAACTTCCAGGACTTTTTAATTTGTGCCATAAGAGTCCGTTTCATCGGTAATATCGTAGATCGCGTAGTATTGATCGCTATACCACGGTGTTTGCTCACGCAAAAACTCCGGAAGAGGAAGCCGACGATCAATGACCACCTGACTGACATTGAATCTCCGCAGATACTTAACGACATTTGGTCTAATTGCCTTTTGATAATAATCAAACCACGCGGACGGAGCGACGAGACCCTCGGTATGATAAATTCGTGCGACAATGAGTGTCGCACACGACGGCGAGCGAACTAGCATCGTGCACAATCTGCGGGCCAGTTTATTGCGTCCCATCACTTCCGAATCTCCTCCTCCACCGGAATCATCGGACGCTTTTATCACGTCCTCCGGTGTGAGCGATTCTCCCAACTTTGATGTGAGCCTGCGTTCGGTGTTTTCTATTGTACTCACACCGAAAATCCCGCCCCCGCCATAGAGTACGTGTTGCTTTGTATAAAGCGGAATATAACCAACAAGAAGGTCAGGTGCGGCAACGACATGTGTTTCAGGTAGAGATCCGAGAGCCGAAAGAACAGGTCTAATATACTGAAGATTTCCTGTGGGTCGCACAAATTGCGGGCCCGCACTATTGACGCGATAACGGTCAGCAATTGGAAATTCTCCGGGAAGCATGACAAACACTTTTACAGCTATGACCAAAACACAGAGAAGGAGAAGTGCTTTTCGCACATAGGCACCTTTCTCCGAGAAGACGCGCATCGTGGGCCATATCAACAATACAAGACCGAGGGATAAGAGAAGGCGGCCAAAGTAGTTAGCATGTCCGATGCCGGCCAGATCAACTCCGGTAATAATGTTTTCTAACATCACGCCAAGTATGCCCAACGATATTGTCGCCACCGTCAAAACGACATCTTCTAAAGAAGGCCCGGTCGTAGCTTCCCCTGGGACTGCTGTACTTTTTCTGGTCCATTTCCGCGCTTGCCACAGTAAGAAAGACCAAACAAATAAGAGGACAAGCCAGCGACCGTAAAAATAAACCCCGGGCGATGGGAAATGCGAACGCACCGCAAAGAAATAATTCATCGTGTCGCCAAATGCGGGGAAATCGCGGATACCGTAAAAATAGACAACATAAGGAATGGCAATTGCGGTCATTATTGCAATTGAGGCGAGGAGGGATCGCGCCAGCCGCATGCGTCCTAGGGTGAGCGCAAGTAGGGCGCCGACAACAAGCGATACGGCGACAATTTGAAAAAGAAAAGTGTACAAATAGGTCATTATGCCCGCAAAGAAACCGAGAAAAACGTAGCTGTACTTTGGTTCTGTTTTCAATCTGTCTCTATGCCATGCAAGCAAAAGTAAGATAAAAAATAGGAGAAAAAAAGGAAAGATCGTCTGCATGTTTGTTACACGGAGCATGTATCCAAATGTGCTACTTGCGACAACAAAGCAGAAGACAATAACCATGCTTCTGGAATAACCAAGATAAATCAATATCACGCCAACGAGAAGCCAAAAGAGTACGTTCCAAAGGAATGCATTCCACACGGTGGCAGCCATTGGAGAAAGGAAAGCATACGGGATTCCTGTAATACCATCAGCCGCTGAGAACGACGGCGAAGGAGCATCATAAATTGTTTCGTAATGAGGGTTCCCCGTTATTATTTTCCCGTGTATCGCCGCATTTGCACGCGTCATGTAGTTTAAACTATCTCCCCAAAACTCGGGAACAACCCCTTGCCAGGCGTCACCCGCCACAACACGCGCAACAATATAAGGATGCGCACCAAATAGCCCGCCGATGATGGCGAGCACAATGAGAAACTTCCATGACTTTTTAACTTCGGCCATTGTTTGGGAAGTACACCCGGTGAGCTCTTTAAAAAAGCGTATAGATGAAAGGCGCCACGGCACTCCCCTGCGTTGCGACGAGCAGCATGCTCAGAAGAACAAGCATGACCACAATGGGAATCAGCCAGAACTTCTTTCGTTCCATGAGAAACTTAAGAAATGCGGCAAGGATATGAAACTTGTCCATGATCATTAATTTAGCACGGGGACATGAGAACTAAAAGGGCTGTTCCAATGACTCCTTTTTGAATGTCGAAGCGCAAATCCAATAACTTTCCTTTTTTCTCAACATCGATCTGCGAAAGAAACGCTTCAGAGGGCCGATGGGCGTCATCACGAGAAAATAAAAAAACGTGAGCAATGTGTTACCAACGACCACACCAAGAATGATCGCGATCCCCATCCAGAGTTGATAAAAAATTTTAAGCGTATGTGGGACAAAAATACCAAGGCCAATGAATAACAATGCAATAATGGGAATTATCAGATGAATATTTCCGTTTTTTACGATTATCACAAAAAATGTGAGTCCCAAAAGCACTCCGCCAATAAGCAGACCAAATTTTTTGAGCGACCGTTTATTTGTATCAATCGCCTTAAATTCTTCTTTCATCGTTTGAAAAATATGTTTCATGTTCAGAGAAATTTATGCTTTTTTATATATTGATACACCGTCTTCGCAATGGCATCATATCCCATGGCATTCGGATGTCCGTCTATAGTATGTTGGTAGATCATAACTTTTTCATCGAGTTTTTTTGCGAGATCTGGGAGGGTGTCGATACAGGAAATATGCGCCTCCTCACAAAATGTAAATATTTCTTTCCGTAAAAGCATTTCTGAAGCAAATATGCCGGTGTAACCAGACGGGAGACTTTCTCCGGCAGAACGCATGTGTGTTTCATATACCATTTCTTTTGTCGGGATGATCACGATCACGAAACGGACTCCTTCTTGTGTAAGCCGTTGGTCCATATCACGAAAACGATTCTGAGCAATACGCCACGCTTCAAGTGTGTTCGTATCAAGTTTGACCGTATTTAAGCGATAGCCGGAGTTGAGAACGGTTTCAAGTCCAGGATCGGGATACACCAATGTAATCTCGGGGTGAGACGCGCTGAACGTCTTCATGCGCTCAAGTTTCGGTGCGTCAACCTCGATCCACCCCATCCGGTTTGCAAAAGGAAGCCAAACACCATTATTTAAAAGTCCCCAAATACGGCTATGGAGACGGGGCCATGCAGTGAGTTGCCAAAGTTGGTAGATGCGTGATGTGGTATCGACCCCGTTCCACGCCTCGGAATAACCGGCGTTATCCTGAAATTTCCAAGGAGACGGAGTAAACGAGGGATCACGCAACTCGGGGTACGCATCCCGCTCATACACCATACGATAGACATCGTAAAGATCATTCCCCAAATAAAAACCCACAAGTACTATCTTGGGATGAAGAGGGATCGCTTCGTCGAGAAGTGCATCATACTGTACCGGTCCATACCCGCCAAGCGCCATTTGGTATACGCTTGTCGACGCTAGACTTCCCAATACCTGCGGCCATGCCTCTTCACGAGTTACACGGGTCACATCATCTCCCATGGTCATTGAATCGCCGATCGCGACAATATTCGCCTGATCAAGCGGTAGCGCATTTCTCCATCCTCGGACATCCCAACCGCCACCTTGGTGGGCGATCCATCCCAATCGACGGTCAGGGGTCACGTGAGCCGGAAAAAAAACTCTCAATACAACCTCTGCAAGAACGAAAGCAACAAAAAATCCACCGATCACCACGGCGACATTGATAAGTTTTTCTTTTCGTGGAGATAGAGTCATAGATCAATCAAGTTCATATTTATTCTTCCAATTTGCCTCATCATTGAATATTGGCATTGCTCTCTTATCGAGAATATAATTTTCAAGCACAAGATAGTCCATTTCCGTACGCATGAAACAGCGATACGCATCTTCCAGTGTACACACAATTGGCTCTCCACGCACGTTAAATGACGTATTCACAATTGTCGCACATCCCGTCGCTCGTTCAAATGCTTGAATGAGCGCGTGATATCGTGGCGCAACATTCTGCGCGACTGTCTGTACGCGCGCGGAATAATCAACGTGAGTTATCGCAGGAATATCCGATCGTGTTATGTTCAGTTTTTCAATACCCCAGAGCTTTTGTTCTTTGCTTGTCATTTCCCGGCGACGTGATCTCTTTACAAAGGCAGTAAGGAGCATGTAGGGGGAAGCATGTCCCTCCAGTTCAAAATACTCATCCGCTTTCTCGGCCAGTACTGAAGGTGCGAATGGACGAAAACTTTCACGGTACTTGATCTTGAGATTCATTTTTGATTGCATCTCCTTATTTCGCGCATCGCCCAATATTGAACGCCCGCCCAAGGCACGCGGGCCAAACTCCATTCTTCCCTGAAACCACCCCACGATCGCACCTTCTTTGAGCGTGTTTGCGACTTCGCCAAAAAGCTTGTCGTCGGGGAAAAACGTAGAAGGAATACTTTTGGTGTCCAGGAACTCCTTGATCTCCTCATTGCGAAACTCAGGACCAAGATAGGCTCCGCACATTGCATCCTTACCCCCCGCCCTAGGTCGAACATTGCCAAGATATTCATACCAAGCACAAAGCGCCGCCCCAAGTGCACCACCCGCATCTCCTGCGGCGGGCTGTATCCATATTTCCTCAAATGGCCCCTCCCGCAAGATACGCCCATTTGCCACACAATTGAGCGCAACACCGCCGGCGAGACAGAGGTTCTTCAGTCCTGTTTGCTTGTGGACATGCTTCACGATCGCAAGCATGATCTCCTCCGTCATCGCCTGAAGCGACGCGGCAATGTCCATTTCTTTCTGCGTGAGCAGTGATTCGGGTGAGCGGGGCGGGCCACCGAAAAGATCGTGGAATTTCTTATTTGTCATCGTCAGTCCTGCCGGATAATTAAAATATGACATATCGAGACGAAACGAACCGTCTTCCTTAAGATCAACCAGTTTGCGCATCGCATCGACATATTTCGGCTCACCATAAGGAGCAAGGCCCATCACCTTGTACTCTCCCGAGTTCACTTTAAAACCGGTGTAGTAGGTAAATGCGGAGTAGAAAAGTCCGAGTGAGTGCGGAAAATGGATCTCTTCACCAAAGGTAATTGCATTCCCCTTCCCCGCCCCCCACGATGTCGTCGCCCACTCACCGACACCGTCCACGGTAAGTATCGCCGCCTCATCGAAAGGGCTTGGGAAAAACGCACTCGCCGCGTGAGAGCGATGATGTTCCGTGAAAAGAATTTTTCCCTTGAAGCCAAGCTCTTTCCTGATGATTTCCGGCATCCAGAGTTTTTCTTTGAGCCACGTCGACATCGCCTTCAAAAATGACAAAAGGCCGCGGGGAGCATGATCAAGATACGTCTCGAGCAAGCGTTCAAATTTCAAAAAGGGCTTATCGTAAAAAGCGACGATCTTCACATCGTCAATGGTGATGCCCGCTTCCTTCAGGCAATACGCAATCGCATTTTTCGGGAAGCGCTCATCGTGTTTTTTACGCGTAAACCGCTCCTCTTGTGCGGCGGCAACAATGACCCCGTCTTTAACGAGACATGCCGCGCTATCGTGATAAAAAGCCGAAATGCCGAGTATATACATAAAAGATTTCCTCATGCTAGTACGGGGGAGAAAAGGGTGCAACTCTTCATTTTATGACAGTTTCCATATACGCATCAGAGTGTCTCTTCAAAACACCGCGAGACATGCATGCGCAAGATAACGCGGATTCCATGTCAACATAAACGCTTTCCAAAAATACGTTCTCGCCTTTACTCTATCCCCCGAATCGCGGCACCATATCGCTAGCCAAAAGTACTGCTTCGCGAATGCCTTTTTGTGTTTTGCGTAAACGCCCGCATGTTTCGCAAGCAGAAGTTCTCTGCCACGGATGCGCCGAAGTAAGTCTCCTCCGATATGCTCATGGGGGGTCATATCCATACGCACGAGCGGAAGGTCAATGCCCACACCTTTGTAAACTTGCGTTATGCGGATCAAGAGATCAACCTCCTGATGCGATGGGAGCGACTCATCAAAAAACCCGACGCTGTCGAATACCGAACGGCGAATAAGGAGGGAGGAGGTGATAAAACCCTTGAACCGCAGAAGTACGATAACTGAAAAATCATGAGTGCCATTTTTGGTCTGATTATAAGTACTGCCATGTTCGGTAACATTCTCTACGCCCGTTGCAACAAAGCCGACTTCCTGATCCACTCCCTTGATCGCTTCGACTTGGAGAGCGAGCTTCTCCGATAACCACTCATCATCATCATCAAGGAATGCAACGTACTCTCCGTGCGATTCTTTTATGCCAGTATTTCTCGTTGCAGACCCGCCTTGGTTTGCGGGGTGGTGAGCAATATATCGAAAACGGTCGTCATTAAGAGCATCAACAATGTCCCTCACGCGCGGCTTGTCTCCGTCATCAACAACGATCACTTCGTAGTCAGAAAATGTTTGTGAAAGTACCGAACGAATCGCCCGCGCCAGGAGTAGGGGGCGATTATGGGTTGGGATGACGATGGAAACTTTCGGCATAACGGCTAGGGTAATTGTACATTGAACGCGCGCGCCCATACCTGGAACTGCACGATCGGCATGAAGCGCTGAAGGTCGAACTTGGTAAAGCTCTCTTTGCCGTCGATCTCACGATGAACGAGGCCGTCGAGATCGAATAATTCCGCTGTAGGGCGATAATAACCCGGCGAAAGGACCCCGCGGACCATCCGTCCGAAATCACTCGTCATCCATTCCGTCACCGGAGCATTCCAGCCGGTTTTCTTCTTTTCAAGGATGTACCTCGGCAACAGACCTTTGTATGCATTTCGCAAGAGAGACTTCTTCCCATGGGCAAGCTTCTCCTCCGAGGGAACGGCGTTCGCGAGGCGGACCAACTCGTTCGCGAGAAACGGAAACCTTCCTTCCATGCCAAAATGCATGATGATCTTGTCGGTACGCATGAACTCTTCGTTGGCTAGCCAGAACCAACGATCAAGTTCGGCGACACTATTCGGGCGATCGGAGAGCGGCGAAGCGATGGCCGGTACGTCGCTTTGTGACAGCGAACGGACCGCATTAGCCGCATCAAAACCATTCATGAATCGGAGCGGGCGGTTTCCCGCAAGTGGAGTGATCTTGTTCATCTCATACCACAACGCAACGGGGTCTTTCAGGTGGAGAAAATGGCCAGGCAAGAGGAAACCGTCCCTCCAGTTTCTCCATGAATAGAGAAAGTCGAGCGGCAGAGACGGATATGCGTCATATTTTGCCGTTATGCCGCGCGCGACAAGATAGTGCGGGTAACCAAGAAACAATTCGTCGCCGCCACTCCCGCTTAAGATGATCGTCACGTCTTTTGCCGCCCTTTCCGCGAGGAGCAAGTGCGACGGAACGGAAAGGTTGAATCTCGGCTCCTCCATGGTGCAGATGGTCTCCTCATATGCCGCAATGAAATCCTTCTCCGTCACCAACAACTCATGGTGATCGATGCGATATTCACCCGTAAGCCGTTTTGCCAAGTCGGCATCCTCGTTATACTTCGGGTCTTTTGTTTCAAATCGCGTCGTGAACGTTTGCACAAGCCCCTTCTCTCGCTCCGCAAGTTCATGGAGTATGACTGTCGAATCAAGTCCGCCTGAAAGAAAAAGTCCAAATGGCCGAAGCCCCATAGTGTGGTTCCCGACCGCCGTGCCGATCTTTTGTCTCAACGTATCTTCACTGAACATCACCCCGCCTTCTCTACGATCGCTCCAGCCAAACCACCCGTCCTCTTCCCTCCCCGTCGCGATGTCGATCTCTTTATACGAACCCGGGGCAAGTTTTTCTATTCCCGCAATGAGGGTATTTTTCGTCGGCGGATATCCGAACAAGAAAAAAAGTTTCGCGCTTTCAATATCCAGTACGGGTCGAATACCGCAAGCAAAGAGCCCTCTCATTTCGGATGAAAATATCACGGCTTTATCCTTGCGTGTAATATAGAGCGGTTTCATTCCCGCGCGATCGCGCGCTAAAAAGAGTCTTTGTTTGCGTTTGTCATAGAACGCGATCGCAAACATGCCGTCGAGCTTCGCGAGAAAATCCGTACCATGACGCAGGAGACCTTCGAAGATCACTTCGGTGTCCCCTTCCGTATGAAAGACCGCCCCCTCGTTTTTGAGTTCATTTCGTAAATTTTTGTAATTGTATATCTCGCCGTTGTAGACAAGCACAAAATTGCCGTCCGGTGACATATACGGCTGCTTAGCCAATATCGGTGTCTCGGTGATGGCCAGAAGATTTTGCCCGAGCGTGATGTGCTCATCAGAAAACACCCCCACCCCGTCGGGCCCGCGATGTTTGGTCGCCTCATTCATCTTTTGAATGATGCCGGGTCGCGCTTTCTCTCCCTCTGTAAATCCATTTATTCCGCACATGCCTACATAGTACCAAACAAACGACGGAAACGTTTCAGCGCGCCCGAAGCATAAGAGCGGATCTTTTGAAGCGGTGAGAGGCGGTGGTTGAGTCTCTTCGTGTAATGATTTTCAATGCCATCAAGCGGGATGTAGCTGAAACGGAGCTTCATTTTCCATGCAACATAGTTAAAACTCATCTGGTCACGCTTTGACCAGCGAACCAACTCTTCCCACCACGCCTCCATTGCCGCCACAACATCGGACTCATTGTGGTGGCGCAAAAGAACGCACGTCCACGCAAGACCGCCCGTATCGGGAAATCCGAGGGCTCGATACGCGTCCCCTTGCCGCTTCACGAGACCACCATCCTCCTGATGCTTTCCGGCACGCTCCATCAAAAGTAAGCGCTCCTCATGCTCGGCAAGCGATGAAAGTGGTATCTCTTTGCTTTTTGCGTGATCTAAAACCGCAAGATTGGCATCCGTGAGATAGTCGCGGATGAGATCATTCATATCACCCTTCAAAATAACATTTCCGTCGACCCAGATGCTTATTGTGTATTCCGGAAGAAATCGATGCGCAAGGATCTTATATTTACGCGCACTGCGCGTCGGATCAGCCTCGGGCGGTTCAACACGACGAATTTGCCACACCGAGGAGCGAAACGGCTGATCGGTAAAACAGATAAAATCACAGTTCGGGGGCACAAATGCAGGGGCAACCAAATTGTCCTTCTTCCCGAAGATCGCCGTGTAGACAACGATGCGCTCAGTTTTTTGAGTGCTTGTGTTCATAGCTCATTTGTTTTCTCCAACGATCCCCAACAACCGCTCTTTGAGTACGGGAACGCTGAATTCTCGATTGATAACTTCTCGAGCGGCAGCGCGCATTGCATCGCGATTCTCGCGTTCTCCATACGCGCGGAGTATGGCATCAGCGAGGCTTTGCGCGTCTCCCATCGCGCAATAGTACACCTCCTTCCCATCCTCAAAATAACGCTCCATCGCGGAATTTTTTCCCGTTACCACCGGCGTACCACACGCCATCGCCTCGAGAAGTTTATTGGGAATAACTCGTGCGGCTTTTTCTGTGTCGCCAAAAATGCCGAGTGTGAGATCAACTTTCTTTGTGAGCGCGATCACCGCCTTATGTGGAAGCCGTTCTATAAATTCCACATCGGAAAGTCCCAACTCGTCTCGCAACCGAAACGCCATCCCCCTTGTCTGCCCATTCCCCACCATAAGAAAACGGAATCGCCCACGGTCAGGAAGGAGTGCAATAGCGTGAAGAATATATTGTACCCCTTGAAGCGGGATGTAATTACCGAAGAAGAGCACCATGAAGCGACCCGACCGTTGCTGGATCTCCACCGGATAGACAGACGAAACAGCGTCAAATTCTTCGGTGTCCATCGTGATAGGAATGATGAGTGTTTTTGTGCTCCGGTGGATCAAATAACGTTTGCGAAAGTATTCCTCATGTTCTTTCGTGTCAAACAAAAGTACATCCGAGCAGAAACATACCAACTGATCAATGATCGTGTAATAGAGTGCCTTGATGCTCCACGATGATGCGAGCACCCGATCAGAGACCAACGAATCGTACGCGGAAATGAATGTGTCACCGATGATCTCTCCGTGAAAAAAACACCGCGCAAGAAGTACCGTACAAATGAGGCGTTCCGCGGGATATACAATGAGCAATCTATCCTCTTTGCGTGCAGAAGAGAGCGTACTCCAAAAGAATTTCCATTGAGCCACAAAGGACGGGGTGAGCTCGATGATCATTATGTCACCCAAAACTTCACACGCACGGGCAAGCGTCCGATTTCGCGGATAACTGAGTACTCGCGTACCGACAATAAATATGCGTTTTCGTTCTGCCATAATAAATCGGCAGGGACACTAGAGAAGCTTCTCTCCCCATGTTTTGGGGATAGTGTCCGCCGTAAGGTCCATATCTTCGAGATACACGAACGGTTGATGTCCGATCTCTTTCGCCCACGCGATCATCCTCGGCAACCCCTCGCGGATTGATGTTTCCGGTTTGAATCCGATGAACTCGCGCGCTTTGGCGTGGTCAGAATAAGCATATTTAACCTCCTGCGGCCGTGCATCAAGGTGCTTTGGTTGAAATTCTTTTGGTGCTTTCCCGCCAAAATAAACCTCCAGAAGCATTTCGGCAAGTTTTTTCAGCGTCACAACCTCTTCCCCGCCGATGTTGATCGCATGTCCCACACAGCGCTCTTCGACGGCCGCGCGCACCATCGGGGGAATGACATCGTCGATATAAGAGAATGCTCGCGTCTGTTCACCATCGCCATAGATAAAGAAATTTTTTCCCGCCAAGAGCCGGTTGATGAAAATGCCGATCACGTTGCGATACGGGTCGGCGATATTCTGGCGCAGGCCAAATACATTGTGCGGGCGAATGATGACATAATCGAAGCCGAACACCTTCGAATTGATGCGCGTAATGGTTTCCATCGATGCTTTCGCAACGCCATAGGTATCTTCAGGAAGCGTGAGCATGTCCTCCGTGAACGGCACTTGCTGTGCGCCATACACGCTCATGGAACTGGTGAGTATCATCTTACGCATCCCGTGCTTGATCGCCGGAACCAAAAGATTCATATATGCTACAAGGTTCCGATCAACCGCGCTGAACGGCGTAAAGTGGCTACGTCCCTCTGTTGCATCTGCGGCAAGGTGAAAAATTACTGTCGGTTTGATGCGCTCAATATACTGGGCGACTTTTGCGCGGTCGCGCAGATCAAGTTCCGTGAATTTTTCTTTATTTGTGACATTGCGTAAATAACCACCAGAGAGGTCATCGATGCCGTAGACATCATACCCGAGTTTCTCAAGATGATTGACGAGATGACTTCCCATGAAGCCGGCCGATCCTGTCACCAAAATTCTGTCGCTTTTCCTCATAAAAAATTTGTGTCATGTATTCCTTTATGCTAACCCCAAACAAACAAAAAAGTCGCAAAACCCTGAATTGAAAGCACTATAACAGACTGGGTCTTTTGTATCAATCGCCCGTTATAGGCCATTGAAACTGTTACCATACTCCCCCGGATAGGCCATAGGTCGGTTACCATAGTCGCATATGACCGTGAAGATGGTCATATCGAGTGACGCCATGCGGGAACACTTGTACCGCTTCTCGGGAGGAGATGCACTCGATCATACCGGTGTTAGCGCTGGTGTGCGGCGCAGTTTTTGAGTGCTATGAGATCTTCTTGTAGAGATTGCTGTATCCGAAAACATCAATATAGAGTTTCGTTCTTTCGTAGATCTCGCTGATCTCACTTTTTGAAAGCTCCTGCGCGGTTTTCAGGTTTGCCACGCTCGTCGGTATGCGCACTGTTCCCCACGGGTAAACTTCCTCAAGCTTCTCTTTGTTCCAGCTTGGATAGGCGTGTGCTTCACTTGGTCCGATTCCCATCTTGTGGAGTATTCCGCCAAGGACTTTCTTTGGATCCTGCACGATATCTTCGAAACGAACGATAAAAAAATGTTTCGGATATTTTGCTTCGTGCAGTTTTGCAAAATACTGACACGTATTCCAGCCGAACATGTAGTTTGCGATGGAAAGAGGCACGGCGCGTTTCTTCGTGTCAGCATATGCGGAAAAGGGATTGCGAACGACATGAAGTACAAAACCTGCGCCCTTGTAGTCACTAACGATCTTTTCCCCGTCCACTCCAATGATCGGGCTATACCCGACATATGCTTTTTCCTTGCCTGTTGTGCGATGATTTTTCCACGCGGAAAAAGTAGCGCGGAAAAATGCCTCCATGACGTTTGCGCGCGTGAGTGGTTTCCCCTTGAGGTAAGCAAGGAAGTCTTTCTTGCGGGCGCCGTCGGTGAGGTCCATTTTGGCGGTGCGAAACTTGCTTACGGAGGGAGTCTTGAGCCGCACCTTGCACTCCTCGTCGATGATCAGTTCGTACATTTCTTCGGGAGAAGCCGAGCTTGGGAATACTGGCCAGCGATATTTGAGCGGGTAGAGACTGGAGAGGTGGTCGACGACATATTTTGTTCCCGGTTGTGATTCGAACGGGTAGACGAACAATTCTGGGTGTCCGTCGAGGAGTCGGTGGGTAGTGTTCCCGCCGTTTTCATACATGGCGGAGAGCATAATAAATTTGAAGAAAGCGGGTTTTGATTTTAGCATTTTGCTGTTATTTAAAAATTATATGGTAAACATTCTACACTTGATAAGAAAAAAATGCACCCTGTTCCTTTTCTGTGGTTTCTTTTACCGTTTTGTAAAGAAAACCCTCCGTGACAGCTTGCGCGATATGCTCAATGGCGAAGATCTGATTTCCATGCGGGAACTCTATTGTGCCGATGGAGGACATATTTTTCAGATCAATTGCGTGGATTCCTGATCGCGCCTTTTTATGATCGACACCAGGAGCATACTGCCGGAAACGCGGCAATATCCGCGAAGTGCCGACAAAAAGTATGTCATCAATTATGCAGAGCCCCCTGGTCCAGCCGGGAAGAGTTGCAACGGGGTGAAATTTTCCTTCTTGTATATAGCCCACTTCCCCATAACCGCTGTTGTCCACAAAAAGTCTTTTTTTATAATACCGGAGCGAGTGCGGCCTCGTCAGTCCGTGGGCAATCGGGGTTCGTGTCTTGCCTGAAAAGATCACCCCCTCGCCATCAACGGGATATGTCGCATCCCGGGGCTTTGTGCTCCGAATATGTGCCCCGGAGGCGGAAAAATAAGAATCGCTTAATGATTTCCCTGCGGCGATCGAATTGAGTTGAATATAATTTGCCCGCGTATCTGGTTTCCCACCCTTCGCTTCAGTAGATTTCGGCCACCAGACAAGCTTATCGGAAGTGCCAGAATTCATGTCCACTTCAACAACACCGTTCATTCCCACCGCATTTGCATAGAGCTTCCCGGCGATGAGGGCAAGGTCATGGAAATAATACATCCCGCCATAGTATTTTGCCCGCGCGGGCATAAGTATATTCCGCCCATCAACAACACCGCGTTCATCCGTACGTTCGACATGCTCCTTCTGGGGCTTGAACTCAACAATTTGATTTGGGTTTCGCGTTGAGGCGACGTAGACACTGTGCGTTTTGTGGTCGACGGCAATTCCTGACGGATGAGGAATATGAAAAAAAGTTTGTTCGAGTTTATTCTTTGGAACAGAGAGTGTGATAAGTAAGTTTTCATACTCTCGACTCACCAAAAGAGTGACCCTCAACTTCTTGAGGACTGCAACGAACGAATTGCTCGCGTTGTACGCAAGTGATTCTTCGGTAATTCCCGCCTTGGCAAATGGTGCGCCAAAGATCTCGTGTGGACGGCGGAGGATTTTTTCCTGTTTCTTCCAAGATTTTTGTTTGTCCATGACGGGGATGTGTTATGCTCGATCCTCCATTTTTATTTTCAATAACCCGTAGAACATCATTACGGCCGATTTAAAGTTGGTTGTACTTTTTCCACTCTTGCGCCCAGTTTGGCGGGTGGGAATTTCGATGATCGGGACATTTCTTTTAAATGCTTTGAACATCAACTCTGCATCAATGCTGTCTCCCAGTGAATGAAGCGGGATCGTCCTCAGAATATTCCTTGGGATGATCTTCGGAGTTGCATTGACATCCCAAATGGGGGTCTTGAGAACAATGCGATTGACTATGTTGTAAAAAATAGACGTCCATTTTCGGACCCAATCACCACGTTCGATTCGCGTTGCTTTGACGATTGCATCGTGAGAAACTTTGGCATACCGGAGAAGACGAACCAATTCTGCCCCGTTGGTGCGCGCTGAGTTTGTATAACAGATGTAGTCGCCGTTTGCGTGAGCGATCCCCCAGTTGACTGCTCGCCCCCAGCCCGCTTTCTTGATACTGTGTTCAACAATACGAGGAGATTGGTTAAGTACTTTTTCATCGAATTCGCCAGAAAGTGAACCTACGCCGTTCACCACCACAATGAGCTCGTACGGGTCGCCAAGGAGGTCGAGTTTTCCTCTGAAATCGTCGATAACCTCACTTACGTGGTCCCCCTGAGCATAAAAGGGAAGAATAACGGAAAACAAGGGCTGTGCGACCTTTTGAAGCATAAGATATTTGCCATAGTACCTGAAATGCTCCAAATTCCCTAGTGTTGGCGTGCCACCTCTCTCGATTTATAAAATTATGGCAATCGGGAACTAAGTCCTCCCGTTCAAAGGGAGCTGTACTCATCTCGCCCTTCTGTCTAGGCGGGATGAACAAGCCCTTAACCTCCTGGATATAAGCGTAAGAAGTACTTAAAAAACCGAAAAACGACCGCATTGAAACGTCCTTTCGACGTCATCCGCCATCGACCGTTCTCTTCAATGAGATATCCGCCGTAGCGCATATCTTCAAGGCGCCGCGTGAGCAATTGATTTGGGACGTATCGTGACGTGAGTTCCGCGAAAGAAAGCTCTTTGGCTGGCGTTTCTTCGATTTCGGTCAAAATACGCGCCGAAATCCCGCGGTCAATGAGGAAGTAAAATTGGGCGTAACTAAAAAAGAGAAAAATATAGATCGCGAGGCCGTTTACGTACGTGAGAAGCCGACCGACATCGGTTTCTGTAACGACACCCCCATACCACGAGCCGTCGGGAATAAGGAGAGCCGCCGCCATGTAGCCGAAAAGAAAGACCAGAAAGATCCGGTTGACGACGCGAAAACGATTAGTGATCCGCCAAAAATGAAAAACAACCCAGTGGACGACAAGGAAGAGGGCGAACGCGATGAAACTAAGGACGATTTTTTCAAGCATGGGTCTCTACTATGAATATAATTTGTCATTGGTATTAAATAGCGACAAATACAAACACATCGGGATTGGTCATTTTATAGATTACCCGAAGATCACCAATGACGTTGATACTCCGGTATCCCTTTTATGCGTTCCTCGGGGCGGATGATTTATCCACGAGTATATACGATAGGTCACTGACGTCAAACGTTGCGGGAACTTGACATTATAGTAACAATATAATACAATAAAGTCTAGGTAGCCCATTATCATTATCAGATTACGGAGGATACATGAAAGGATTAAACGGCAAGCGAGTTATCGTTACCGGCGGCGCAAACGGAATCGGCAAAGCAATCGTCGAACGATTTCTGGCCGAGGGGGCGATCGTTTTCGCAATCGACAAAGATGCCACGGGGCTGAAAAAATTGTCGCACGGAAACCATGCCGATCGTTTCAGCATGATGCGCGTCAATATTGCCGCACCGGATGTGTCTGCGCAACTGAAGAGAGCGAAATTCTTGAGCAATGTCGACATACTCGTCAACAACGCGGGGGTTGATCTTCCTTATGATCACCTGACGAATCGCGGCAACTGGGAAAAGATATTTGCTGTGAACATTGCCGGGACAAGGACAGTGACCGAAGCGGTTCTCGACAGTATGCAGAGCCGAGGACGGGGCGGTTCGATCATCTTCATTACGTCGGTGCATACGGCATTCGCCTTTAACGGTGGAGGAGCGTATGACGCTTCAAAACATGCCCTGGTCGGCTATATGCGCTCGCTTGCACTTGCATTTGGTCCCGCTGGGATCCGCTCAAACGCAATCGCACCAGGGGCAATCTACCCAACGAACATCACCAGGGGGATTCCCATGAAGGAAGTGGTCAGAATCGGGAAAACGATCCCCACGCCCCGTTTCGGCACGCCGCATGAGATTGCCGGGCCGGTCGCATGGCTTGCCTCGGATGATGCCGCCTACGTCAACGGAGCTGAGATCCGTGTCGACGGAGGATTGGCGATCAAAGCACCTTTCGAAGAATAAGTTCAAGTAACGCTACGCTCTCCTTCCTCCACGGGGAAAACTACAGTTTTCCCCGACCCCCTTTCGTTGCGCATTCATCCCCGTAGCAGAGCTACGGGGAATTTTGTGCTTGTATTAAAAGCTCATTACGGCTGTCCAATGCGATATTTTTTCAGTCCTTCACGAAACGAACGTGGTGAAAAATTGAGATCGTGAATTGTCAGGTCAATATTGTAGTCCTTTTCACAAATGAGTCTCTCGACTTGATCGGGTACTAAAAAGAATGGGGGAGCTCGCTTGGCAATCCGCAAGAGCACCTGAGGCACCGGAATAGGCACGATTTTTTTTTCCATTGCAGACGCTATGTCGCGGACGACATCAGCAAAGGAGAGCTTTTCCGGTCCGGCAATAATATATGTTTTATTTTCCGGACTGCGGCACATCGCGGTACGCAGTGCCGCTATCGCATCATCAATATAGACCGGCGCAAGAAAAGTGCTTGTCACATAAGGTATGACCGGAAAGCGCTTTACGAGATTGATCAGCCGCTCAATGCCCTCATTGCCTAGAGCGCCATAGACTTCGGCAAATCGCACAATCGTGTATGGCACCCCACCTTGCTCTACCACTTTTTCGGCCTCAAGCTTTGATGTGCCGTACGGACCGCATGAGTCTCCGAGCGCTGTAGTGCTGACGTAAACAAAATGTTTGACCCCGGCATCCTTTGCCAGCCCGAGTAACTGCTCCGTCCACTCCTTATTTACGACATGGTACAAATCTTTGTTCTTCGTGTGCGTTATCGCCGCCAAATGGACCACCGTGTCGACATTGTGGAGCATGCGCAAGTCTTCGAGTGAACCAGTCACGGTCACTACACGATCGCGATATTTTTCTTCAACAACGATCTTTGTATGATGCTCGAGCAAAGTGAGGCGCAAGAGCGGGTCACCCGTAAGCAGTTTCTCAAGCAGCATTTTCCCCAAAAAACCCGAGGAACCCGTAATGAAAAAATGTTCATTGCTTGAACTCATGCATACGTGTTAACCGGAAAAGGATGAGGTTCCACAGAAATTCAAAAATAGCACTCGGGCGGACAAAAGACTTACGATACTTATTTTCCCGGAAAACTGTCGGGATCTCAACGAATTGAAAACCGAGATATGAACCCTGAATGATGATCTCGGCATCGATGAACCAACCTGGAGAGGTGAGGCGCAACTTCTGAAAGGCTTTTCTGGTAAAAATCTTTGGTTTTGCATTCGCGTCCCCTACGCTCACTTTCGGGAACAACACCATGAGCAGGGTGTTGTAGATAAACGAAATGAATCCCCTCTTTCGACCGTCACCGCGTTTTGTGCGATATGTTTTCGCGCAATCATATGGCCCGCTTATCAAACTGTCATAGACACGCACGATGTCATCCGCCGGCATTTGCCCATCTCCGTCAATGTAGGCGATTGTTTTTCCGGACGCAACCAGAAGCCCAGAGCGCAGATCCCAACCCATCCCACCCTCTTTCACTTTTGAGACAACGGTGATATTGAGATCGCGTTCAGCTATTCTTTTTACTATCGCGGGAGTTTTGTCGGTATCCTTTTCGTTTGCATTGTAATTCGCGACAAGCACAAGCTCATACGAAAGTTCGCGATGAGTAAGCGATTGTCTGACCTCATCGACAAAAGCACCGACTTCTTCACCAGCTTTGTAGCACAAGATCACGACGGAGATATCTTTTGCCTTGTTATCTGTTTGCATATCTACAGTTCCAGACTCTATACAAAAGCTTGTATCGTGAGTACCATTCGATAATAACAATAGTCGCCGAATAAAACAATGAGAACGACTGACCAGAGATTTCAGGCCATCTTGACGAGAAACCAAACTCCCACGCATCAAACAATCGAAAACGATGGGGTCTCAAATTCCATAAAAACTTTTGTAAAACGGTGGCCTTGGTTTTACAACTTTCTGAAACATGCGTTCGGGCCGAGCCACTCGCCAGGGAGCCCCTATCACCCGAAGCGGCGTATACATGACCTACTTGGAAATAACCCGGGGAACAAGATCATCCTCAATCTTGGTTCGGGTACATACCGCATTCACCCGGAGATCATTAACGTCGATCTCTTTCCCTTTAAGGAAGTTGATCTCGTAGCAGATATTTGCGCTCTGCCCATCAAAGATGCCTCTGTTGACGGCATCGTATGCGAAGATGTGCTGGAACATATTGCAGGGGCACCTCGCCTGCTCAAGGAAATATCTCGGGTCTTAAAACCAGGTGGCACACTAATACTCAAAGTACCATTCCTCTACCCCTACCACTCTTCGCCGGATGATTTCTTCAGGTGGACGGCAAACGGCATAATGTTTGCTTTAGAGGAGAGTAGCTTTCGCGTCAAAGAGTCCGGACCCCATGGCGGACCAATGGGTGCGCTACAAGGTGTGTTGATGCATATTTTTGCGATCATGTTTTCTTTCGGTTCAAACACTGCATACTTCTTCCTTGTGCAGTTTTTTATGGTTGTGTTTTCTCCACTGAAATTATTGGACCCGCTATTTTTGCTATCCCCCTTCTCCGTAGAAGTGGCCTCCCAGCTCTTCGTCGTTGCTGAAAAAAAATAGTTTCTCTGTTTGCTACCGGATCCGGTACACATCAATCACGGGCCCGTTTTGCGCGAGTGACGGGAGTTTGAAGAGCGGATCGCGCATCTCGTCGGGAAGAGGTAAGCTTTCGGTCTCATCGGTCGCAGTATCGGGGAATCGCGCGATACGTTCCATTGTGCCGGGGAGACCGAGTTGTTCGATCTCTCCTAATAGCCTCCTGCGTTCAGCGGGGTCCCACCAACTCACAATAAGATAGTCGTAGCGCTCTCCCACGAGCTTGCCGGGAATATCACCGCGGAAATATGCCGGTGTGAAAACATAATAGTGCTGCCCGACGTCTGGGAGAGGCGAAGCAGTGAGCAGATACTCCCGTTTTTTGGTCATAAAATATGGTGCGTAGGTTTGTATGTCGTGAAGCGTTGCTTTATTCTCGGGCAGGTCGAGCGTCTCGTCGAGCGTCACTACCCGTGCACCATCGGGAATGTTCGCAAATATCCACTCGCGCGTCATGAGTTGTGTCGAAGGAAGCATGAGTCGTGCGTCGAACATGATCGGTCCATAAAGCGCCGCGAGGAGGGTGATGATGAGCAGGGCGACGGAGAGGCGCTTGCCAACAACCTCTCGCGCGCAGGTGAGCGTTGCTGCCGAAAGAAGAGCGAGAATGGGAACAACCGGCAAAATATAGCGCGCCTGGCAAGGATTTATTCCAAGTACAGTAATTGCCGTAATGCCAAAGAAATAGGCAAAGGCGAAAGAGCCAAGTATGATCGCTTGGTTTCGCTTTTCCACTACCTTTCGCCACCAAAACACCAGGCCAAGCAGCGAAAGAATGACCATGGGGAGCTCGTATTCAATGAGTATCTGAACGTAATAGGTGAGTGCGGTCATCAGTCCGAGACTGCCGCAATAAAGCGTGTTTTCACCCGAGACGATCTGGTCTAGTCCGGAAGGGGTGGCAGCCAGTGAAAAAAATCTTTTGACATAGCCGAGGTAATTCTCATAACCATAGGGATTGAGATAATAGAACAAGAAAACAAACCCGAGCAAAAGTGCGTGCGCAAGAAGAAAATCGCGATGCATAAAAAATCTTCTCACGAAAGATTCTCCCTTGTGCTGGAGTGCGTGTGCAATAACAAATGGCACATAGACCAGCGCTCCGATGGTGTTGATGCCGAATGACAACGCGATACCCACCGCCGCAAACACATAACGTCGA
>MHLP01000022.1 GCA_001821435.1 Candidatus Lloydbacteria bacterium RIFCSPLOWO2_01_FULL_50_20
GTTTTTTTAAATTGCGTCATAATTATTTACTCAACTAGCTCTTAATAGAGCCACCTTATCATGATATTAGCCTCACAAATTTACTATTAAGCCCGGATTTGCGCCGAGGACTGTCGAGGCTCCCGCAGGAGGAGCCTCGTGTGCTCTGAAAAAGAATTGTCCGAGCGACCTCTACCTGAACGCAAATTTCTCCTGGAGGCTTTTATAGAAATAGTCCGGTGTGAATTCGGCGAATTTGATCAGCCGTTTCGAACGATCGATCTCGATCCGATCTCCCTCGTGGAGAGGAAAGATATTTAAATCGTCCGAAGTGAGTACCGCATCAACCGGTTCGCCGGTTGCAGTGATCGAGAGTAGACCCTTGGCGCGTATTTCGGTAACGCTTATCTGTATTCTCTTTGTGCGTTTCAGGACCATGGAAGGGGTGGGGATATGATGATCAAGAAGCTCGGTCAAAATGAAACATTTAATATCCGGGGTCACGATCGGTCCGTGTGCGGAAAGATTATAAGCGGTGGAGCCGGTCGGAGTGGCGACCATAACGCCGTTACCGTGAATATATTGGAGCGGATGCCCGTCGATAGATACGGTGAGCTTGATCGCACCGGAAAGTCCCTGCACTGCGATCTCATTCAGTGAATCGGTATGATACACCGGATTATTTTTTCGGTAGACGACCGCCCCCACCATCATCCGCTTCGATAGCGTATATTTTCCCGCGGCAAACGCATCAATGGTTTTGATGAATTCTCGGGGGCGACGCGCGGAGGCCAGGAAACCGACATGTCCAAGGTTGAGTCCCACGACGACGACTCCCTGTTTTCCGTAGATCCTCGAGGCTTCAAGGATCGTCCCGTCGCCCCCCAGTACAACGACCACATTGGGTTTTTCTTCCGTCAGAGTAATGTTCTTATGATGTTTCGCAATGTGCGCACGAAGCAGGGCGGCCCATTTTGGCGCACGGTGATTGTCTTTCCTATAAAAGATAACAAGACGTTTTTTCACATACTCATCATAGCGTTTGTGGTGAGAAATTCAATTTTACCGGTGTGAGCCAGAATGCCCCGGGACGCCTGCCTGCCGGCAGGCAGGTAAGGACGGAGAGAGATGGGCGGCATGTTCTACATAAAAAAAGATCCCATAAACGGGATCATCTGTTGTGTTTCATGCATAGGAAATGACGAACTCGTCCATTGCGCGAAATAGCGTAACGCCGGCGGTAAACTCACGGACGGATGCACTGAGGCGTCCGGTCCTGTTCCGGATGACTTTGTCGAAACAAGCAGCCTGTGCGAGTTCGGCGTCAATCTCGGTGATGCGTTTTGCAAGAGTGAGCGGAGATTCTCCGCGCGTGGAGATCCGCCGGATGAGTTCCTTGCGCGCGACCGTGATGAAAAAACTGTGCGCCTCGGGGTATGTGTACATGATCGTTGCCGCACCCTGAACGTCGGTTACGAGAAATGCGATCGAAAAATTTTTTCTCGCCGCCTCGATATCCGCGTGGAGCGTCCCATAGTAATGCCCGTATACCTTGGCGTGTTCTATGAATGCTCCGGCGCTGACTTTTTTTCGAAAATCTTTTCTGGAAAAAAAACGATAATCCTTTCCGTCGGTTTCCTCCTGTCGCGGCCTGCGGGTGGTGCAGGTGATCACACGGGCTCCACAGCCGTTTTGCGCGATACTTTTTTCGACGATCGTTGTTTTTCCGGCACCTGAAGGACCGGAAACAACAATAAGTGTTCCCATCACACGCGACTCCTCATTCATTGGAACAAGCTACTCTCCACGAGTTATAACGTGTGTATATCCGGGAGACTACTTGCATTTTTATTATCTCGTGACATAATAATTTTAGATGGTTTTGGGCGTACGTTTCCAAGACGCTCCAGAAATATTCACCGTTTCACCCTCGCCGCATGGATGAGTGCTTTTGCTTATCGGCTTGTCTATCCGGGGAGGGAACGGGTCCGATTAGCGATCCATTTCTTGTCGTCGAGCAAGATATCTCTCCATAGCGAAAACGCCTATGGGAATCTTTCGAGCGATAGGCTTGGGTCTCGGGATCGTGATCCTGAAACTCCTCATGCCGAGCGTGATGTCCGGTTTTGAGGGAGCCCTCTCAGCGTTTTTTGGCGCCGTCCAGGCAATATTCGTTCAACTCGAATATTCCGTACCTGCATGATTTGCGATAATCATGGACGAACGCCATAGTTCTTTCCCGGCAATTACCCGCACACCATTTGGTGGCGGGTTTTTGTGTGTTTGTGGACGCCGTCCGCATTCTTCTCTATGCTTGCTCCATATGCTGAAAACGTTCTCAATGTATGCAGAAAAGATCGCCCATAACGGAGCGGCGGTCGGCTCGCATGAGGGAAAATCGGTCTACGTCCACGGAATGCTTCCCGGTGAGGAGGGGGTCGTTGAAGTGCAGAAAAAACATCGCCTGTATCTCGGTACCCTTAAAGAATTGACGCATGCTTCCCCTCGGCGCAAGAATCCCGAGGAACTGCATTACCTCTCGTGCAGTCCATGGCAAGTGATGGAATATCCGCTCCAAGCCGAATTAAAGCAAGGGTTGCTTCAAGAATTGTTTCATTATTATGCAGATGCCCCAAAGGCGACATTTGTTCCGGCGAGCCAATTTTACGGCTACCGCACAAAAATTGAATTCAGTTTTAGCGACCGAGCGATGAGCGACAGGGTGGTCGTAGACCAGGAAGTACTGAGGCCAGCAGGCCGAATGTGCGATATGGAAGGGGAGCACACGATGCCACTCTCGCTGGCATTCCATGTGCGCGGCGGGGGGAGCGCACGCATCCCGTTGCCTAAAGGATGTGTGCTGGCATCGGAGGAAATGAACCGTGTCGCCCTCGCCATCACCGAACGCCTGCGCGCACTCGGCCACCCAGCATCGCATTTGAAAACGCTCGTCATCCGCGAAAGTAAATCATCGGGAAAATTGCTCGCGATGCTGTATGCAAAAAAAGAAGACCTTGCGAAATTTTCTGTCGACGATATTTCCGGACTTTCCGGGTTCTTCGCTTTTTATTCGACGGAAAGATCGCCGGCGTCGGTAGAGACAAAAGAGCTTTGGCGATGGGGAGAGGATATGCTCTTCGAGCGGGTGAGCGGACTCGATATCGGTTATTCACGAGACGCGTTTTTTCAGAATAATATCCCGCTTTTTGAGAAAGTGATGGAGTCGATAGCGTCTTGCGTTCCAGACGATGCCCGTGTGGTCGAGCTCTACGCGGGGGTAGGCACTATCGGCCTATGTCTCGCGGAGAAAGCAGCGTCGGTCCACGGGGTTGAGATCGTTCCCGCTGCGACGGCGGCCGCAAAGCATAATGCGGAGCAAAACGGCATCACGAACTATGTCGCGGAGTGTATTCCTGCCGAAAAGATGGATGCGCGGCTCCTTGACGGGAAAGATGTGCTCATTCTTGACCCGCCCCGCTCGGGACTTCATCCGAAAGTGCTTGCCATGATCGAGGAAAAACGACCGCAAACGATCATTTATCTTTCCTGTAATCCCGAAACACAAGCACGGGATTATTCTCAGCTTTCGGCGCTTTACCGTATTGATAAGCTCACCGGTTTTGACTTTTATCCGCAGACTCCGCATCTGGAATCGCTCCTGTGCTTGAGTCTGCGCGAGGCGTGATTTTGGTGCACTGCTCGTCCTTCCCGATTTCAGATTCGAGGGCAGTATAGCTCATACAGTCCGTCGAATACTGAAACGGTCCAAGACTTCGTATTGCATCCAAAATCACGCCTCGCCATGGATCATTGATATGGTTGAATTTAAAGAGTAAATAGTGTAGATTGTTCAAATGAATAAAAAACAAAAGCTTGCGAACCGCAAAAAGGCGAAACGTTCCGGTAAAAAAAGTGCCACGCGCTATCGCTAAAAAAATCCGCCTCAATTTCATGGGCGGTCTTTTGTAGTTCAAAAGTGGAATTTCATCCAATGTTTCCAGTCGGGGTCCGGTTTAACCTCGCTCTGTAATCCCCATGCCGCAACGTTGAAATACGCGGGACCGCCTTTGCCGGCCTTCTCGAGCGATTGGAGTCGCTCCTTCATGAGCGCGCCCACAGTTTTTCCTTTTTGAAGCAGACTGTCGGCGCTGAAGTAGGGATTTTTCTCAAGCTCGATATCCATTGCCACATTTCCCCTCTGATCTTCGGTGAGGTAGAATCCTCGGCCATAGTCGTAAATATGGACAAGTCCGACATCATTTGCTGGAATCTTGCCGTACAGCGTGCCGTCGTTGATCTCAAAGAGCGTTTTCCAGAGCGCTTCTTCGTTGGCGCGCGGATTTGCCGTTCGTTCAAAGGCGAACGTGATACCGAAAATGCTCGTTGTTTTTCTCGATGGGGATGTTTTGACCACCGTAAAAGAAAAATACCTCCCATCTGAGTTCATGCCCATCTGTCCGAAAGGCACCCGGTCATTTTCCTCCAAACCAAGCAACGGGAAAAAATCCTTCCTTACGCAATCGGCACTGACACCGATCATTCTGGTGTTAACGCACAACGAAAGTTTTTTCACCAATTCAAGTGCTACGTTTTCTTGACTCGCTTGGGTTGGTGCAACCGCGGCCTCTTCTCCTTGTGGCGCGGCATCGGCGGGAGCAGGTTTTTCTCCGCAGCCAATAAGAACAAGGAATGAGAAAGCGGAAACAACAGTCAGAACATTTCGCATGGCAAACTCTTTTAGGTTGGGTAGTGCAGGTCTGGTTGGTATTATTCACAACGCGGTGTCGTTGTCAAGGTGTGCGTTGGAAGCGACAGGGCATGTGAGCAGACGCTATCGGTAAAAGCCGCTCGGTATTGCTTCACAAAGCAGTACCTCGCTCAATGGAGATCCGTCATCCCTATCTGCTTCACTGAGAGAAAGTTCGTCTCGTGGAGTGGGGCTGAAGATTTTAGCAAACTCATGCTATCGCGCGAGTTTGCTAAAATCTTTTCATGACAAGGAATTAGGAAATCAAGTGGAGGTTCAGTAACAGTTTTAATGGACTATGATGTTGTGGGGCGCTTTACTGGCGGATGACAGAATGCCCCGTAGCTCTGCCACGGGGATCGACGGGCGACCGTTTTTACTTGACAGATTCTCTGGTTTTGGGAGGATGCACGCAGAGCTTTTTTGGAGATGGACAATTGACACAAAGGCCACCATTTGCTTTTTGGGCAATATTCTCTGGTACGGCATCCTTGCATATGTGATTGCCGTCCCGGTCGGATTCTTTTTCGCGCTTCTCTTTGCAGGCGTGTTTATTGGTCTTGGTGTGACACACTATGAGCTAACGGGCCACCCACTAGACTTTTTTGGTTTAAGCATTTTTCAGCTCATTTTTACGATTGTCTTCGCTCTGCTTCTCCTGTACAAATATGGAGTAAACCCATTTGTGCAGTTAGCGTCGGAGAAACTAGAAAAAAGTGAAACGAGCAAGTGAGTACGTCCGCCACGATTAAAAATCCACCCGCTGAATGGGGTGGATTTTTTTGACCACTATTTCTTGAACCAACTGCGCATGCTCTCAACAAAATAGATCAGATTGAGAGTAAAGAACACCCATGCGCTGACGTGAAAGGCGTAGATGGTAAGTAGCGCGCCGCCTATTGCAAGGAGCAGGAAGCCAAACTTTTTTGGAAGCGCCGCAAGCCCGAAGGCAATACCAAGAAATCCGAAGGAACCCATGAGCGACCACTCATCGGCAATCGCGCCGTTCATGGCAAGCAAGAAATAAGCCAGAGTGGTAAGCGACATGAGCGCCACCACCGTGCTTCGTTGCGATAGTTTTGCCCACAGCAAACAGATGGAGATAGCCACGAGTGCTTGGAGCGTTGCAAAGAGCGGATTGTGCAGAAAAAGCGGCTTAATGGTAAATTTGTGAGGCTAGACAGATACTCCAAGCAATGACGTGATGAGTTTTAACTTCCGAGCGCGCGGAAGTCCGGAATG
>MHLP01000023.1 GCA_001821435.1 Candidatus Lloydbacteria bacterium RIFCSPLOWO2_01_FULL_50_20
CGTTCATTCCGGACTTCCGCGCGCTCGGAAGTTAAAACTCATCACGTCATTGCTTGGAGTATCTGTCTAGCCTCACAAATTTACCATTAAGCCCAAAGTGGTGCGACACAACGATGTTTTTCTTGAAGCAGCGGAATGAGCTGTTGGCGATATTTTTCTCCGCAAAAAAAACAGCTCATCGTCTGAGGCGATCCTGCGCTCTAGCTGACGAAGAACGAGTTCACTCCAGCGTTTTTGCTCATTACTGGATAGATGGTTGAGCGTAACGTCATAATCTCGAATGCGGTCATCTGGCCTAAGTAGACCATGTTTCGCAGAGAGGATATAAACGCGGTCATAGGTGATTTCAGCGAATATGAATGCCTTTTGAAACAATGCTGAGACATAAAGTCTCCGTGCTTCATGGCATCCGCGAAGCTTCGTTTTTGCACAGGACACGAGACCAATGCGCATCACTCGTCCTTCTTCGAGATTCTCACCATAGCCTATGTCATTAGCCTATCTACGGGCAAGCGGCACACGTAGCCCTCTGTTCTCAAACTCGGACGATGTGCGTTTTGTTATTTCGTCATATTTCTTGTACCGAAGCATTTAGCCATTACGCGGAATTTGAGTTATAGAAATTTTATGGCATAATGTTTCAATGATAAGAAACTTCAGCAGGGTTTTGGGCGATGATCAAAACTTTTGGAACTTCTTTTTTGGCGTTCTCTTCGCGGTCTTTCTTGTCGTGATGTCTTTGGTGCTTGAACAGAAAAATGGCATGATCATGACCTCAATACCGCTTTTTGATTTTTTCCTCATCGTGCTCGCGATCTTCCGCCTCGTACGGCTTTTTTCATATGATAAGATCACGCAGTTCGCCCGTGATTTTTTTATGACGTGAACGCGACTCTCGATGAAAGGGGAGAGTGGACCATGATGAAGACCGTTCCACCGAAAGGCATCCGCCGAACTATTTTGGAGCTCCTCGACTGCCCGTGGTGCACCGGTGTCTGGATCTCGCTTTTTGTCGTTTTTTTCTATTTTTACACGCCCTATTTTTGGTTTCCGCTTTTTGTACTCGCAGTTTCGGGACTTGCCACGTTCATTCAATTGAGCGCCAGCGTCATCGGTTGGACTGCGGAAAAAATGAAGCAGGAAACTCCAAAGAAAGACTAGTATTCCGGATGGTCATTGCATAAGACTTGTTCTTGGAAGTCTACAAAGGTGTTGAAGAATAAATGACCTCCTCCCCGGACTCCGCTATGCTCTGTCCGGGGTTTCCTCTCTTGGCACATGCTCCGCATGCGTAATTGCCGGATTCGCGAAGCGCGAACCGGTCTAAGGTTCCATTCATCCCCGCACTCGCGACGGGCTATGTTCATCGTCTGACGCCCTCTCCGTGCGGGGTTTCCTGGTATTTAAAAACGCCCGGGAACAATGCCCCGGGCGGTATTCGCTAAAGTGCTATGCCGTCTTTGCGGTCTTTTCGTTCGCGGAATCGAACCGCTTTTTCCAGTCCGCGACCGAGTGAGCGGACTGCTTCTGAAGCTGTTCGATGTGCGCGAAAATTTCACGCACCTGCCGCTCGGTCACGTCGCCATCCTCGCACTTCTCAAGGAGGCTTCGAATGAGCGCAGCGTTCTTCTGACCCAGCGACTTGTAGGTCTTGGTGAGACCCCTCTGAATCTCGGCGATGCCCTGCTTGTGCTTCCGCTTGTGGCCCGACAGAACTTCTTTGAGTTTGTCGACCTCCACGTCATACTGCTCGGCGGCCTTGGCGACCGTGAGCCCACCGTCGGTGATCGCGGCGGCGGCCTTCATCAACTTCTGCCGCGAAGTCTTCGACTTCACGGAGTTGATGTACTTACGCGCCATCCCGGCTGGAAGGCCGAGTCGTTCGCTGATGCGCTTCATCGGCTCGCTGCGCTCGAGGAGGAGCATGATGGTATGCTCCGTGTCTTCTTGCGTAGGAGGGAGAGAGCCCCCGACATTTGCTCGGTAGGCGTAAGCGATCATCTCGGCCTCATCCTCAAATTCGAGAACCTTGGCCTTTGTCTCGCTCGCACCAGCGAGCTCATACCCTTCCTTCCGGTGGCGTCCGTCCACCACGATGTTTTGAACGCCGCCTCGGTCGGTAACCTCGATCGGATCTTTCATTTCCACGCCGTCCGAGATCAACTCCCCCAGATAGAGTGCCCGTCTCTGGTCGAGTTGCTTTCGGACAAACAGATTTGTTTGGAGTTCCGCCAACTTAACTACGCGCGTACCTCTTATCCTCATTGCTCACCGCTCCTTTTCGTTGCTCGGACATGATAAACCGTGAACTCAAGGCGCTCAAATGCGCCGAGAGGCGAAGTACTGTATTAGCCGACTGTTTCAAGTTCGCGAGGTCGCTGTCG
This sequence comes from Candidatus Lloydbacteria bacterium RIFCSPLOWO2_01_FULL_50_20, assembly GCA_001821435.1. GTDB lineage: Bacteria > Patescibacteriota > Minisyncoccia > Phycocordibacterales > UBA6899 > MHLP01. Next base: position 2,385 of record MHLP01000023.1, read on the forward strand.
GAGAGGTTATCGAACGAACCTTCCTCAAGCAACGCGAGCAAACCTTCCATGATGCTGACGGCTGCCGTTTTGCGGGAGGCCGACATCGGTCGCTCCGACGCTTTGGACACTTCCGCCTTCGGGTGAACCTTGTGCGGAATGTCCAAGCGGTACAGTTCTTGCGACTCTTCTTTCTTCTGTTGCAGTTCCTCCTTCCTCTCTTTCCACGCGTCCCACATCTTCTGTTCCTTGTCCTTGCTTGCGTCGTAGTGGCCTTGCAGGACTTGATAGAGCGTGGACGTGGAGGAATAGCCGAGAAACTCAGCGGCTTGCTCGATGGGAAGAAGTCCATAGCCGACCAGTTCTGCGAAATTCCGTCGGACTTTCGGCATTTTCTCCAACTCGATCACCCGATAGTCCACCATATCGAGATAGCACATCAGCTTGATGAGCGGCTCGCCAACGGGCAGGGAACCTGTACGGAGCCATCGGCTGACGGTTTTCACCGAAATACCACAGAAGTCAGCCACCGGCTTTCGTACAAGTGCCGCTCCTTTTGTACCTTTCGGCGCGCGAGAAGCGAGACGCGAATCGAGATGCCGGAGGCACTCTTCCATGTGGCCTCGGAACACCTCTCTGTCTTCGTTGTTCACATAAATTCTCCTCAAAAAATTTCAAAGGTCTAAATTTCAACCAACATAGCCCATTACTCATGGCTACGCTGCATGGAAAAGCCTAACATATTGTGTAATATATGTCAAGCGGACGTTCCTGCTGTTGTCACTCGCTCAAATTCCATGGATAATACTTTCATATTATCGTGGTTTTGTCAAGGGTGCGGAAAAAAATTATGTCCTATCCAGCCCTTCTTTCCAGAATATGTGCGTGATCTTTCTTTGCTGCTCTTTTCCGTACGTATAGTGATGAAGCTGTGGGGAACGCAGCTCCTTGGAATTGCTGACCGCGAGTTCATCGCCGACAGAAAAGCCGATATGGCTGTGCCACTCGTTTTCGCTGAATAATTTTTCCCACACCAGAATAGATCCGATACGCGGCTCAGAAATAATTGTCCATCCGTTTTTTTCAAGATCCGCAATTGTTCCCGAGACCGTTGCGTGCTGATGGTCGATAAGGTCGTATATTTTGAGAATAGAAGATACAAAAAAAGCGCATGACAGTTCTCCATTGCGGAGAATGTCTTTTTGTTCTCCGTCCGGAGTGGAGAGGAATGATTCGCGGAACATTCCCGATCCTACCGAGTTTTTTATGGTCGCGAGATAGGTGTGAAAAAGGTCGAATGGCATACGTATGTTTGGGCTTTATTTTCTATTTTTTCACTATATAATACGGCGATGAAGAAAGAAACACTCATTTTTATCGGCGCTTCCGGATGCGGAAAGGGGACGCAGGTCGAATTACTCAAGACGGAACTTGAAAAGCGAGATCCGGGTATCCCGATATGTTATCTGCAGACCGGACAACATTTCCGCGCGTTTGCCAAAGGCGAAAGTTTTGCCGCACGGGTCGCCAAAGAAGTTCAGGAGCGTGGCGAATTGCTCCCCGAATTCCTCTCCATGTGGCTCTGGTCGGACGTTTTTATAAAAAATCTTACCGGAAACGAGCATCTCATCATTGACGGTTCTCCGCGTACGGCTGATGAGGCGCATCATCTTGATATCGCACTTCAGTTTTTTAAACGAGAGAACCCCGCGGTCATCTACATGGAAGTTTCCCGCGAATGGTCCATGACACGAATGAGAGAGCGCGTGACGAAAGAGAACCGTGCTGATGACAGTGAGGCAAGCATGGCACGCCGGCTTTCATGGTTCGAAAAAGAGGTGCTTCCGACCGTAGAACAATATCGACATGACCGTAACTGTCGGTTTATCGAAGTGAATGGCGAACAGTCCATCGAAGAAGTACACCAAGAAATTCTTGCGAAGGTATTTGGGACATAGCGCACTCGTGCTTGTCTCCACGGTCGTTTGTGCTAGCGTGAGCACAGTTGAACCTTGAGGGGCGGTGATGGCAAAAGATGACAGCTGTTTAAGCGGACAAGGAAAGCTCTTTGAGGTTCTTGGACAGCAATTTGGTTCGGAAGGGAAAGGGGCGATTGTCACATATTTGGCACCGGTCATGTCGCTTGGCGTACGTACGGGCGCGGGAAATGCCGGGCACACGGGCTATTTCCGAGAAAAGAAATTTGTCATGCGACAAATACCTTCGGTATGGGTGAATCCTCTCGCGAAATTAGTCATCGGTATCGGTGCGATGATCAGTCTTCCGCTTCTGTTTGAAGAGATCGCAGAGATCGAAAGATATCTCCCGATACGCCAGCGTCTTTATATCGATAGCCGTGCTCATGTTATTCAGGAAGAGCATATTCAGAGAGAGCAGGAAGGCGATCTGGCAGAGCGGATCGGAAGCTGCTCAGCGACGGCACGAGAAGGCATCGGGACAGCAACGGCCGCAAAAGTGCTCCGTGAAGAGTCGTGTGTGCTTGCGCGCGATACCATTCCGCTTCGTCCATATTGTGTCGACACGGTGGACATGATCAATACCGAGCTTGATGAAGGACAGTATGTCTTGCTTGAAGGAACGCAGGGGTTTGGCCTTTCGCTTGACCATGGCTATTTTCCTTTCGTCACCTCTCGTGACACGAGTGCGGCGGCGCTTGCCGCTTCGGTCGGCGTCAATCCGTCGGCATTCAATACGGAAATTATCGGTGTTGTGCGTACTTATCCTATTCGCGTCGCCGGTCAAAGCGGAAATTTTGACCTCGATTCCACTGAACTGACGTGGAAAGATGTTGCACGGCGCGCTGGGGCAAAGTGCTCGATCGTCGAACGCACATCGGTGACAAAAAAAGTCCGCCGCGTTGCCACTTTCAGTTTCGAGGGATTTCAGCGCGCGTGTCAGGTCAATCGCCCGACCGAACTTGCGGTTACGTTCGGGGATTATCTCGACTGGTCGGTGCATGAAAAGCATCGGATCACCGAACCTATCGGGGAATTTCTTGATCGTCTGGAAATGATCGCCGATGCGCCGGTCACATTACTCAAAACCGGACCGAAGACGACCATCGACTTTTCGTGGTACAGACAAAGCATGTTGAGGAAGCTTGCGGCATGATCATCATAGAGAGCGGATACCGGTACGGTATCCGTTTTTTCATTTTGTTGCTAGGATAATTGGATGGCAAAGATCAAAACAGCCGAGGAAATAGTGCGTTTACGCGAGTCAGGGAAACGCCTGGGGAGGATACTCCAGACACTTAAAAAAGCGATCAAACCCGGTGTTTCGACGAAAGACCTTGATGTTCTTGCCGAAAAACTCATCCGTGAAGGTGGTGATGAGCCGCCGTTTTTGAATTACACTCCCTATGGCGCCCGAATGGCTTATCCCGCATCGCTGTGTGTTTCGATCAATGACGAGATCGTTCATGGCATTCCATCCGAATCGCGCGTTGTGAATGATGGCGATGTTGTTTCCATTGACCTCGGCCTCAAACACAAAGGTATGATCACCGATGCAGCACTTTCTGTTCCGGTCGGCAGGGTTTCTCCGGAGGTGGGTAAGTTGGTGAAAGAAACGGAACGTTCGCTCTATGAAGGCATCCAAGCTGTCTGTGCGGGAGGGCATATCGGGGATATCGGATGGGCGATCGAACGAGTAGCAAAGGCAAACGGCTACGGCATTGTCCGCGAGCTTGGGGGTCATGGTGTCGGGCATAAAGTGCACGAAGAACCCTATGTGCCAAATTACGGAAAAAAAGGTGTCGGACCGATATTGAAGGCTGGCATGGTACTTGCGCTCGAACCGATGTTCATGCTGGGACGCGACGCCATCCGTATAATGCCTGATGGCTATACTGTCGTTACAAAAGACGGCAGTATCGCTGCGCATTTTGAGCATACGATCGTCATTACCGATAAAGGAGCGGAGATCCTTACTCAGTAAAGAGGCATACTCCGTCTAGAACGGTAGGATCGTATATGTTACGGGCTCGTCCCGTTCTTTCTGCTATAATACTGAGCACATGGATCCCGTCGCGGTCGCGGATGCGGGGCTAATGTGTGAAAATGAGAAAGTAAATACTCTTATAAATAAACGCTAATCAGGTGTCGATGTGGACGGTAGCGTTCGCACCTTGCCTTTAATGGGATGGAAGACCCGGCAAAACAATTTGAATTACCGAAATTCACTTCGACGGAAGAGGAGCTCAAATATCTCCGCGAGCGGGTAACACAAAAGGAACAGCAGCTTTGGGAAACGGAACAGCCGGCGAGCAAAGAGGCCGTTGTTTCTCAGGAGGTCATCGCGTACGGCAAAGAGGCGCCGACGGCTATCCTTGCCGAACACATGCTTTTTGAGAATCCGCAATTTGAGCGTGCGGTGGAACACATCGGCTCGCTCGCGCATCGGGAAAAAATGCGAGAACTGTATAAGATACTCGCTGAGCGGGGAATATTGAATGCGATCAAAGTGGTGCAAGGGCAGAATAATCAGCACATTGAAGATGATTTTCACCGTGTGCTCGTTCAATATATAAAATCCGGTGGTTCACTGCCCGGTCTCGAGAAAGAGCGCGAGCTCGCCCAGCTTTTGCGCACGACCGTATATGAAGTGACGCTTCCGTTCGTCGGACAACAGGATGGCACGCGCGATGTGGCATTCAAGGAGGTGATCACCGCAATGGAGCGTTTCTATGTCGGTATGATCCCGCTCGAGGGAGCATCTGTGGGGAATTACGGACCGATCTCGCTTGAACTAGTGCTCTCCAATTTTTCCAACGATATTGTCTTCTATGTCGGCATCCGCGATCACATGCGGGATCTTTTTGTGAAACAGATCCTGGGCGCATTTCCGTCGGCGAAGATCGAAGAGTGTCCCGCTGACTATAATATCTTCAATGAATTCGGCGTTTCGGTCGCATCGGTCGCCGTCCCGTCCTCACAGTTCGTTTATCCGATCCAGTTTGCCGACGAGGTCGATAATGATCCGCTCATGGTCATGCTGAATTCGTTCACCAAGATCGAACGCAACGGCGAGGGCGCCGCGATACAGCTCATCATGTATCCCGATCAGGATCATCTTGCGAATAAAATGAAATACGCCATTGGACAGATCAAGCAGGGAATACCGTATAAGCGCGCGATCGCTATCCCTCTTTCGACGGGGGGCACGATCATGAAGACGTTCAGCGATTTTTTTGCGAATCAAGCGAAAGGCCAAAAGAAGGAAACGGAGATCAAGGCAAACGAACGTGAGATCGGCGAACGGACGATCGCACTCATCGAGGAGAAGATCACATCGCCGATCGTTCGGACGAATATCCGTATCGTCGCTTCCGCGGCGACGCGTGAACGTGCCGATGTCATCCGCACCGCGCTTGAGGCTTCCTTCAGTCAATTCAACCGACCGCAAGGAGGAGGGCTCAAGTTCGTTCGCGCGGACAAGGGACTCCAACCTTTGCTGCATAACTTCACTTTTCGCAGGAAGAACGATGATGTCGTCGTATTGAATACTAAAGAGCTCGCGACACTCTATCATTTTCCGTCTGCTATCTCGCAAAAAGAAGCGCCGCAACTGAAAACGATGAAGGCGTCTTCCGCGCCTGCACCCACCGATCTGCCTTCTGACGGTGTATTGCTCGGTAAAAACAATTATCGCGGTGAATCGCGTGATGTTCGGATGACCAAAGCTGACCGTCTTCGCCATCTGTATGTCGTCGGGCAAACAGGAACCGGAAAATCAGTGTTCCTAAAGAACCTTGTCATTCAGGACATTCTTGCGGGGAATGGCGTCTGCTTCATCGACCCGCACGGCTCCGATGTGCAGGACGTGCTTGCCGCGATCCCGAAAGAACGCATGGACGATGTCATTTATTTCGACCCGACGTACACCGCGCGTCCGTTCGGCCTCAATATGCTTGAATACGATGCCGCGAAGCCGGAGCAGAAGATATTCGTGGTGAACGAAATGCTTTCGATCTTTCGGAAACTCTATGAGGCGGTTCCGGAATCCATGGGTCCCGCTTTCGAGCAGTATTTCCGCAACGCGACCATGCTGGTCATGGAAGATCCGGAAACAGGGAATACGCTCCTCGAGATTCCGCGGGTGATGGCGGACGTCAATTTCCGTAATCTGAAACTTTCACGATGCAAAAATCCGATCGTTGTCCAATTTTGGCGTGATATCGCCGCGAAGACCTCAGGTGAAACGGGGCTCCAAAACATGATCCCCTATATCACGAATAAATTTGATATCTTCCTTTCGAATGACGTTATGCGCCCGATCGTCGCGCAGGAAAGGTCATCGTTCAACTTCCGCGAGATCATGGATAACCGAAAGATCCTGCTGGTCAATCTCGCAAAAGGAAAACTCGGCGATATTAACGCCAACCTGATCGGTCTTGTCCTGGTGGGAAAGATATTGATGGCCGCAATGTCCCGCGTCGATTCTTTCGGAAAAGATCTTCCCGATTTTTATCTGTACATCGATGAGTTTCAGAACATCACGACCGATTCGATCTCGTCTATTCTTTCCGAGGCGCGCAAGTACGGCCTTTCGCTCAATGTCGCGCACCAATTCACCGCACAGCTTGATGAAGGCATCAAGAAATCGGTATTCGGCAACGTCGGCTCGATGATCGTTTTTCGCGTCGGCGCCGAAGACGCGGAATTTCTTGAGCCGCAATTCGCGCCGGTCTTCAAAGCATCCGACATCATGAAGATCGAAAATTACAACGCCTATGTGAAGATGCTCATCAATGGCAAGCCGGTTCCGCCGTTCAATATTCATATTCCCGCACCGACGGCAGGTCACACGGAGATCGTCGAACAAGTAAAGGAACTTTCCTATCTGAAATACGGCCGTGATCGAAAGGTCGTTGATGAGGCGATCATGCAGAGATATCTTTCGGCTTCACCCGCGCAAACTTCTTCGGCGCAATCTGCTGCAGGAAAACCGATCCTTTCATCACCCGCAACTCCTTTTGCGCAAGCATTCGCACAGCATGCGCCGCCGCTCACTCCACAGCCGTCCGGCACCGCTTCACCTGGAGCACAGTCGTCACCCGCATCCCCGCAAAGCGGAATGGCCAATGCGCCGCAAGTTTCTCCGACTCCGCCAACCGGGCAGAACTCCTAGATAGACACCAGCCAGAGCGCTTTCGTACAGGCTACATTTGCTCCACAGACGAGAGAGCAGGATCGCCGAGAAAAGCAGGCTCCTTCTTTGCAATTTTGGTGTACAATGAAAAAGTAAGTCTCCCGCCAGAAACTGATTTTTATAATTTTTTTGAGGTAATATTTTTATGACAAAGGAAGCCCCGACACAAACAGACGCAAGGGAAACACCGTCACAGTCTGCCTTACGTATCGCGGCAGAAGACGATGCCCTTCAGCGTCAGATCGAAGAGTTGAGAAATAGCGGAAAGATAAACGATGAAGATGCTGACGCGATGATCGATTCCAACGCTCGAAAACATGAAATGGAAAGCGCTACGGGCCGGCCGTTCGAGAGCATCGATGATTTTCAAGAGTATGATCTGCTCATTACTCCCGAGGACAAGACGCATTTTTTACCTGATTTTGAAAGATCGTTTGTTCAAGGGAAAAAATATGCTTTTCATGGACACGAATGGGTCTTCATGGGGATCGATTTCGAGAGCGGAGAGTGGGTGTTTCGCCGTGATGGTGATCAACATGGAATAGAGGAACATAGCGCCAACGAGGATGAGCTCCCCGTGCTCTTTCCGGCCGGATCTCCAGCGGAATTGCCGCACACCAATACGAAAAGTGTATCAGTTGAACATCAGTCAGCAACCAACGAGCCGCCCCACAATATCACCGTCGTGTCAAAGGACGCGGATGAACATGATGCCGGTAAAGGAGCTCCCGCATCACAAGAAACGCGAGAAGAAAAAGAAGCGGTAGAGAAGTTGAATGCGCTCAAGGTGGACATTGATGATCGGCGCAAGATCATCCACGATGAAAAGCGGGACGACGATACATCGAAGAAAAAGGTTGCTGACGCGTGGCGTGTACTAGACCAACTGTATCTGCGGGAAAAGAATATCGCCGCCGGTCTTGTCGGCGTCCAAAAGCTTTTTGGGTTAGTGAAGCCTGCCGATGCCGCGGCGACAACATTTTATGAAAGCAAAATTCCCAGAAAGACTTCTCGCGAGGAACGGAACAAAATAGAAGCTGAGTTCCCACAGGGTGCTGTTGACGCCTATTACGAAGCTGTGCGCAGAAAGGACCGTTTTGCTGATGAGTTGTGGAAAAAAGGAGTAACGAGAGGTATTGCCAATGACTTATATCGAGAATTTCTCAGGCGTGGAAAAGAAATCGTGTGGCTTCAAGACGAACTCAAGGCGGGTAGGAATGACGTACTCAATGGTGGGCGCGCACGCAAGGCGCTTGAGTGGCACGGGATCAAAGCCCGCCAACCGGAACTGGTGCTGGCTCAGCTTACGCCGATCATTGAAGAATATTCCGCTATTCCGCCCAAAGAAGAACGGCGCCCCAAAGAGGAGAGCAAGGAAAGTGAAAAAACCGGCGAGTCAGAAGAGAAAGAAAAACCAAGAAAGAACACCCCGCTTGAGCGCCGCATAATCAAGGCGCTCAATAACAAGCAGGGAGACACCATTCCGCGGAACTTGCTGGAAGAACACATCCAATTGCCTGAAGTTGCCGCCTATATTGCCCTTCATCCACTTGCTCAAAAAGAAATACCGCAACCGAGATCCGATACTCCTTCTGCTCCGGAGCTGTCAAACAGGCGAATCGAAGATTTGATCGAGAGTGGAGTTGGCACGCCGAAGGCACCAATTGCGGAGAGCCGTTTTGAAATAAAACAAGGGCTAAGACAAAATAAACAAGGCGCAACAGCGGAAACGACGGTTCCTGCGGCGGAAGCGCCAAGCCAAGAGGCAGAAGTTCCCGTCTCATTGGAAGCGGAGATTGTCAAGGATTCGCAGCATTTGATGGAGAAAACAGTTGGCCCTTTTAGCACGCAATGGAAACTAACTTCAGATCCTAGCCACAGAAAGATTTTTATATCAGATCTGCAGATAGGGCATCGTTCCGAGGATAATAGAAAAACGGTTACAATGGAAATGCAGAAAGCTGCAGATGCAATGAATTCTCAAATGGCCAACACGGGTTGGACAGTGGAGGTTAATCCGGTCACGGCCACGGAAGAGGAAGAAGAGAGTGGAAACTTGCCACCGAATGAAGCCGTCGTTTTGCCGGAAGTTGCCGAGTATCTCGCTGCACATCCGGCACCTCCGGTTCTCGCACATGAGGAAGAGAATGCCCAAGCGTGGCCATGGCCGGTTTCGGGTCAACGTGCAGACACCACTCGATCTGCGGAGTCTTCTTCACATGAGTTTGTCGGAGAAGTAGAAATAGGAAAGATTTATGAGGGTAAAGTTCTACGCGTGCTTGGTTTTGGTGCTGTTGTGGAAATAATGCCCGGAAAAGAGGGGTTATTGCATATTTCACAAATTGCTGAAGAACGTTTTGGTCCCGACCGGTGGGTCGTTCCCCTGAAGGAGGGCGAAGTGGTGGACGTAAGAGTTCGTCATTTTGATGAGAAAGGAAGACCAAGTTTCACCATGAAAGATGCTTCCACACATCCGGCACCTCCGGTTCTCGCACATGAGGAAGAGAATGCCCAAGCGTGGCCATGGCCGGTTTCGGGTCAACAAGAAGCGGCCAACGACCTTGGTACGCTGCAGACGCAATATTTTGCAAAGAGAAAAGCGCTCACTGAAGAGATCAATGCGGCGTATGGACGCGTCGATACGGACGAGGCAGATCGCTTGCAAGAAGAGCAGAATAAACTTGATGAAGAATACCGCCTCGCCGTTTTGAAATTTGCTCCGCCTCAAACTCCCACAGCTGATGAACAGGATATGAGAAGCCCCGTTCAGCCGTTGCAAGAGAACGCCGAGAGGGAAAAACATTATCGGGAGGAAATGAATGAGATCGATAAGGAGCTCCGGGCCACAATGGCTCCGCCTGTCTCCAACAGCGATCACCGCGCTTTCGAAGCACAAAAAAGAGAGCGTTATGTTGAACGGCATTTTCCTGAAGCGGCGGAGTTGCTCAGAAAAGTGCGGGACCCAAACTTGCCGTATCCTGAATTCGCCAAACTGATCTCCGATTTTAATGCTGCGCATAACGGAACGGAGATCTTTCATGGTGACGGGTATTATGACGAAGTCGCATGGAGAACGTCGAACGGACGACAGATACACTTCAGTTGGAATGTGAGCCAAGGCGGCGTTCATATCAGCTGGGCAGGCGGAGTCAACGATGACAACGAAGATCGGGGAACAAAAAAAGAAGTGACTCCGCTCAATCATGGTGTCGTGAAACAGTTTGAAACAAAGTTCGCCATCACAGAAAACATGCTTCAGCAGATTGAAGCGTTCAAGAAGCTTGAGTCTCCGGGGAAACAGCTTCTCGTGCTCAAAAACCTTGAACAGATCGCGTTGTCTGATATTCAAAAAAAGGCTCAAGCAAAGCAAAAAGAGGAATGGGGGGGTACGCCATGGTATAAGAAGGCGTTCAAACAGCTTTATTCTCTCGGAATGAATCCGGAGCATCGCGTTGCGGAACTGCAAAAAGAAATTCTGGCGAAATATCACGGCGGTGCGAGCGGTGATCCGGAGCATGAAATGGCCCTTGCCGAGAATCTCGCAAATCTTGAACAACTCGCGAAAGTCGCTGCGGAGGGGCCTGAGGTCAACGCCACTTTAGGCGGCGGACTTGAAATGGTCTATGTCTCGGGCAAAGATTTGTTTGAATCAAATGAAGACCCTGCAATCACTCCTGAATTTAAGAAACGATTTGAGGAATTTAATGCGGCCGCGAGTGAATTTGCGAAGTTTCCCCGCGAATGGGGGTATGAGACCGAGAGACCTGGGGTGCTTGAGCGATGGTTAAGCGGTGACCGTCGGCGCTATGAGGCCGCGAAAGGACGTTATGAAGAAGTGTGTGTAAATATGCTCGAATTCTATCGTGATCGGTTTGCCGAAGAGATCGCAAAAGATCCGACGCGAAGCAAAGAGGATCCCGAACAGGGGGCTCTGTACGCAATGAACGCCATCGATGAGCGCGTGCAGTTGAACCAGCTTTTCAATAGCCACCCCGATGCTGAAAAGGCACTGCAGCAAGTGGAAGATCAAAATACTATTGTGGCGGCCGCCAGAGAATTCTGGAAATCAAAGGGAATGTTCATTGCCGGCGGCGCATTGGCGCGCTGGGGTACGATCGCCATCTCCGGCGGTGTTATGCTCCCCGCGATTGGACTTATCGGTGCGGGTGTCGGCGGACTTATCGGTACGGCTGAAGGGAAGCAGCTGATGAAAGCAAAACGGGCGGATGGCCGTATGAGTGAAGAAGATCTGCGTGAGGAGATCGTTGCGACGAACAAAAAAACGGGAGAAGTCATCTTAGGTAAGGATGGGAAGCCGTTAAAGCGACAGATCAAAGAGTACACTGACGCAACATTTTTTGCTGATCGCATCGATCGGCTTTCCGAAAAACTTTCTAACACTACTGAGCCAGCGGAACGGGCGCTCCTCGAAAAGAAGATCGCCCAGACCGTCGTGCTGATGAATGAGCAATTTGATCGGGGGATGATCAACTTCGGCGGTTCGTCGCTTGAGGGCGGAGACGAACGCAGGGGGAACACCATCGCGAATCGCCTTTCGTTTATCCAAGCGATGGCGTTAGGACAGATGTATATTACCGTAGATCGCGAGGCGCTTGAAACCAGGTTCGAGGAAATCATGGGATTGCACCAGTTAACTATTGAAGAAAAACGCAAGAAAGAGATCAGGAAAATTGCGGCAAAGTCAGCACTTATTCGCGGTGCGTTCGCACTCGCCGGTGCCGGTATTGTCGAAGGAGTAAAACAGATCGCACATTTTGGCGAGCCCGGGTATTTCGGCTCTTCTTCAGGTAAAATGCCGCCGGGCGTGGGCGTTCAAGAAGCTGTTCAAGGCGGGGCTCATTCGGAACAGCCGGCACCTGGAGTCACAGGGGAAGAAAGTGCTCAAGCTGCTCCATCCGCCGCCGATCCCTCACCTCATGCTGTTGGTCCGGAAGATTTCAATGCGGCAAATTTTGATAAAAATATTCCCCGTGTGATCGGCCGCACGCTTTCTCCCGAAGAGCTCTCCGCATTGCGTTCTACCGGCGGCGTCGATGTGCACGCAAGCGCGAATATGGATCAGCATAATGCGCTCATCGCGGAAATGCGTGAATCTCAAACTCCGCTTACCACCGAGCAGATCGAGGCGATAAAAATAAGAGTCGACGAGATGGCGCGCATCAACAGAGAAGCCGCTGAAGAACTTGGGGTACCGCCTGCAACCGAATCGCAACGAGCCGGTGATACACCCGAGACGCTTGCCAAGCTTGAGCATGAGCGTACATGGGTAAAAGGTGACACCGGTATCAATGAATTGCGGAGCGAGAGAGCTGTCGGAGATGCGGATATTGAAAAGATTTTTCCTTACGTAGTGTCATCCGACGATAATCTCACGAAGATCATCACGAGGCAGATCCCTGGCGCAACGGAAAACGATGTGCAAAACGTGCTCAAAAATCTTTCTTCGGAGCAATGGAAAGCGCTCGGCATCGAAAGCGGCGATCCGCACCTTATCCAGCCGGGAGAAGTGATCGATCTCAATAAGATCCAAGAGCTGATCGGCAGCAAAGCGGACGGCGGACTTGCTGCAATCACCGAAGATGTTCAGAGAGCGAGCGGAGACGCTCGTGACCTGGAGGATGCGGAACTTGGTGCACAGATGACGGCAGCGGAACATGATGCAACATGGAAAGAAGAAGATACGGGGTTGCTTACGACCCAAGAAGACAAACTCGCGCAAGGTGCGGAACAAGACATCGTCGGCGGAGAGGGCGTCGAGAAGATTCCTTCCTATGAAGTGAAGTCCGGCGATACGCTCTATCGGGTCCTTGAAAAGCAAGGAACAACGCCGAAGTCGATCATGGAGACGATCGGCAATACGAAGGACACGGGAGAGTGGAGCGACTACCTCAAAGACAAGCCCGAGTTGGCCCGATTGTGGAAGCTGATAGTTCCAAGCGGCGATCCGCATCTCATCAAGTCCGGACAAATGATCGACATGGAAAAGCTGTATTTATTGATGGACAAAAAAGCCGCTTCTGAGTTTCTTGAAAAACTTGAGGCTTCACCTTCCGCTCAGTGGATCGAAGGACCGACAGGAATCCGCATGACCGCCGAAGATATCAAGATGGCGTTTGCGCAGCAGGAACGCGGCTTCCTCAATATGAACAAGGAAGTTCCTTCTGAAATTCCTTCGTCCGGTGGTCCGGATCGGGTTGTCGGACAGAAGATCCCTTACGATCCGGAGAATATCATAAAAATACCGCTTACCGACGATGACATTCCCGAAAAACATTCGGGGGTCTATAGCATATAGTCTCACTCTTTTTCCCGCTCAATCTGCTGCACTGCCATATCGCGGCCTCCTTAGATTTCCTTGCGTGCGTTCACGTATTTGCTAGGATGGACAAATTAAAAGTCATTCTCCTTTCCATGGAAAAGAAACATCACAAATATGAGCGCACATTCGTTATTTTAAAGCCCGATGCGGTGCAGCGCTCGCTTTCTGGAGAAATACTCCGACGCCTCGAACGAACGGGGCTCAAATTTGTTGGGATGAAAATGCTTGTTGCAACGCGTGAACAGGCGAAAAAGCATTACGGCAAAGATGATGCATGGTGTACCAAGGTCGGCGGACGGATCGTCGAAAATATGGAAAAAGAAGGGAAGAAGGCGGAAAAGCCCCCGCTTTCCTATGGACAAGAGATCTTAAACGGATTGCTCGATTTTCTCACTTGTTCTCCGATTGTCGTGCTCGCGCTTGAAGGGAATGAGGCCGTTGGAGTGGTGAAGAAAATTGTCGGCGGAACGGAGCCGCTCACGTCTGATGTCGGGACGATTCGCGGTGATCTTACCAGCGACTCCTATGCAGTTGCGGGTATTGACGGACGAGCAGTGCGCAACCTCGTCCACTGTTCGGATTCAGTTGAAGAGGCGAATCGCGAGATCGGGATATGGTTCGAGTCTCAAGATCTTGTTAAGTACAAACATATCGCGGAGCGCATGCTCTATGATGTGAATTTGGACGGTATACTTGAATAAATATTTATGTGAGGTGCTTGCGAGCAAAAGCGTGACCTGAACCATGCTTGAGATATTTTTCAAAAGCCAATGCTCTGGCTTTATTTTTGAAAGCGCAATACCAAATAAGAACCAATGGTCTTTTGGTTTTTGAATATTTGCTCTCCCCGGAATTATGCTGGAGTAGTCTTTTTCTTAAGTTTGCGCTTACGCCCACATAATGACTGGTATCTTTGGTGCTTTGCAAGATATAAACATAGTGCATGAAGCAATTATAAAGTCCTGCTCCGCTTAAAGCTACGCAGGACACACTGCCCGCATAGTCTTGTTCTTGTTCAGATCTCGGCTGTTTTTGTTGTTTTGCCTGCACTGTATAGCCTTGGCGAAGCAGTGCGGAAAAGCCAGAAATAAGGCTTATTTTGCTGTGGATAATGAGTGGATGGACGGTGTATAATGTAAGAGTATTCGGAAAAACCCTAAGTTTGGAACAGGGCTGACCGAATCACCACAACCCTTGGGTTTCTGGTTGAGGTTGCCCACCTAGAATACATTAGGTTCCATCCGAATACAGTACATCAATGAGAAACACTCCGCCTCGTCTTGCACGGGCAGGGTGTTTTTCTTTCCCGCAACTTCCGTTTTTGTCGGAAGCATGCCGCCTTTGTTATGTTAAGAAAAAGTAGTGCGGGCGACAGAGATGCAATTTTCGGATTTTTTTGCTACGATAGACAAACTGACACCAAGCTCAAAAAACCTATGCACGATAATCCAAAGATTTCGGCTCCGACATTGAGAAAATTTCTCGACATATCTCGATATGCCTCAAAATTTTCTCTTCCTCGGCGTACGAAACTTTTGGATTCTTTTTGCACGAGTTTTTTAAGCCTGATGTCATGACCCCGCGTCTCCCGCCCTGGGTCCTCGTTGTTTTCATTTTTTTTATCCTTGCGGTGCAAATATCGGCGCTCTATTGGCACCTCTATTTTTATATCCGGTGGCTGGATATACCCGTCCACATACTGGGCGGTATGTGGATCGCATTATTCGGCCTCGCGACATATTATGCTTCCGCGCACATAAAAGAAAAAGAACATTCCGTATTTTTTGTTTTTCTGTTTGCAGTGGCCCTCACGATGACCATCGGACTTGGCTGGGAACTTTATGAATTTGGCGTTGATCATGCCGTCGGAGACACCGGCGCAGGTCTCGCTGATACCTTGTTGGATCTGACCAATGATCTTATCGGAGCTCTTATCGCCGCATTGTTATTTATCCGACTTGGATATCATAAAAAAGCATGATTAATACGGCGAAAATAGGATTTTTCGGCGGCGTTGATGCGGTAACCGGATCAAATTTTTTATTTGAAGCCGGAGGCAAGCGCATCCTCATAGATTGCGGACTTTTTCAGGGAGAAAAATTTGCGGATGATCGCAACCGCGGGGATTTCGCGTTCGATCCGAAGTCTATTGATATCCTGCTGGTCACTCATGCGCACATTGATCATATCGGCCGTATCCCGAAACTCGTCAGAGACGGATTTCACGGCACGATCTATTCCACGCCGCCGACCGAAGATCTTGCGGAGATCATGCTTATGGATACCGTCCGCATCCTTCTGCACGAGGCGGTGGCGAACGGGCTTTCACCGCTTTATGAGGAGCGTGCAGTCAGGGACACGCTTCGTTTATGGAAGCACAAGGAATATCACGAACCCTTTCCTCTCGCGCCGAGCCTCACGTGCGAATTTCGCGATGCGGGACACATGTTGGGTTCCGCGATGATGTTCCTTAATTTTCACGGTACGACCATGGTCATGACCGGTGATCTCGGGAATTCCCCCACGCCGCTTCTCCGCGACACGGAACCAGTGACCGGAGCGACATATCTCCTCATGGAATCGGTCTATGGAAATCGCAATCACGAAGGCACGGAAGAACGCAAAAATACGCTGCGCAAGCTGATCGAAGATACGGCGAAACAGAACAGTACGCTCATTATTCCTATTTTTACCATTGAGCGTGTGCAAGAAATTCTTTACGAAATGAACGATCTTATTGAGCGGCATCACCTGCATCCCATACCGATCTTCGTTGATTCTCCGCTCGCGATCAAAGCAACCGAGATCTACCGAAGAAATACAAAGTATTTCAATACAAAAGCGTCGGGATATGTCCATCACGGCGATGACGTATTCCGGTTTCCGCGGCTTTCTTTTGCGGAAACGAAACAGGAATCACAGGATATCTGGGAGACGAAAGGCCCGAAGGTGATCATGGGCGGAGCGGGGATGCTGAACGGCGGACGCATCGTGCATCACGTGAAGCATTATGCGCATGATCCGAAAGCGACGATCCTTTTTGTCGGATATCAGGCGGCGGGAACGGCGGGGAGGAGATTGATCGAAGGCGAGCGTACGGTCAGACTTTTCGGTGAAGAAACGCATGTGTCCGCAAAAATAGATGTATTGAACGGTTATTCCGGCCACAAAGATATGGATCATTTGCTTGATTTCGTGGAAACGGGGAGGGATACGCTCAAAAAAGTTTTTGTGGCCATCGGCGAACCGAAGGCGGCAATGTTTTTGGCGCAACGTATCCAGGACAATCTCGATCTCGATGCGGTGGTACCGCAGGCGGGAACGACGGTAGAACTCAAATTTTAATAAAATAAGAAATAGGGACGCACCCGTTTGTTTTATGAATTTTGTGTTATAATACTTCTTATCATGCCTCGAGGACCACGCGTTGATGTTGGTGATTATGTTTATCATGTGATCAATCGCGCCGCGGGGAGACGGACAATCTTTCCCGATAGCGGAGCATACCGATCATTTGAGGACCTTCTTATCGAAGGACAGAAAACATGGGAGATGCCGATGTTGGCTTATGTCATCATGCCCAATCACTGGCACATGCTTGTTTATCCCAGGAAAGACGGCGACATGGGAAAATATTTTCACTGGTTGACGACGACTCATGCGTGCCGGTTGCGTGCATTTCGAAATACGATTGGGGAGGGACCGGTGTATCAAGGACGGTACAAATCTTTTCTTGTTGATACTGATGCCTATGTACTTACGGCGCTAAAATATATTGAATGCAATCCAGTGCGGGCTGGCTTAGTAGAGACACCCGAAGAATGGAAGTGGGGAAGTGCCCACCGAAGAATATTTGGAACGGAGCAAGAACGCGCGCTACTCGCACCACCGCCTGTGCCATTGCCGGATTCATATCGTGTGTGGATTAATGCCGGTGAGTCAGAAGAAGCACTCCGACAAATCAGAGGTTCCGTTTCAAAAGGAATACCGTTTGGCGATGACGTTTGGCGCGACAGGATGATAACAAAATTTGTACTAAAGCACACGACGCGGCCAGCGGGGCGGCCAAAAATTATAAAATAAATTTTAGAAAATAAACGGGTACGTCCCCATTTTTTCATTTTTTATATGGTAGAACGAGAAGTAAAAATTGCTTCCTCGTGGGAGCCGTTGCTTCGGGATGAATTTGTCCAGCCGTATTTTCAGCTGTTACGGGAAAAAGTACGCAGTGCGTATCTCGGAGGCAGGGTATTTCCGCACCCTTCGCGCATGTTTCGCGTATTCGAATTATGCGAACCGAAAGATGTGCGCGTGGTTGTGTTGGGGCAGGATCCGTATCACACACCGGGAGTCGCCGACGGCTTGGCGTTCTCAAGCTTCCCGAAAAACCCGGTTCCGCCATCGCTCGAGAATATCTACAAAGAGATCGAAACGGAATTCGGATGTGTCTGCGCACGCACGCCTGATCTCACCAAGTGGGTCGAACAAGGAGTGTTCCTCATGAACGCATCGCTTACTGTCGAGGCGGGCAAAGCGAATGCTCATGCGGACATCGGCTGGCATGAATTTACCAACGCGGTCATCCGTATCGTCTCCCGTGAATGTGAGCACGTCGTTTTTCTCTTATGGGGAAACTATGCGCGCAATAAACGCTCGCTCATCGATGCTTCAAGACATCTGGTGCTCGAATCACCGCATCCCTCGCCGCTTTCCGCACACAAGGGTTTTTTTGGCAACGAACATTTCAAGGCAGCGAACGAATATCTGGAAAAACACGGCCGTGGGCCCATAAGGTGGTGCTAAGAGCCTGTCTCAATAGCTACTTTCCTGCTGCGCCGCACGACCTTCGGCAAAAACACGCAAAACCCTTGTTGCCTTGTCACGACAAGCCTCCGCAGGTTTCGCGTGTTTTTGCTCGAAGCTCATGTGGCTCGCGACGGAGGAGTTATCGGGATAGGCTCTTAGGTGTTGCAATTGATTGTTGAACCTATCATAAGAGCACTTGCGCTTTTTTTAGTTTCGTGTTAATTTATAGGCAGGGTTCTTTCCCTCAAATTCTGTGCTATAGGGGGCGTATAATGGACGCGATCGTTGCGTTTTTCCTTAATTCTGGTGAATACCGGAATTGGGGCTGGAACGTCGCCACGATTGGGGCCTGTGGCGCCAATCTCACTACCCTCGTGCAACTTTGGGGGGTATGCGGCCAGAATCAAAGGGTCTGGAAAAGCGAGAAGGCTGAAGTACCGCTGGGATTGTTCGCTTATTTCCACGCCTACTTTTGGGCGTTCACCATCTACGGTATAAAGATGGACAGTCTCACGGTTCTCTTCAACGCAACACAAGTAATACCGTTTTTCCTCATTCTTCTCGGTGTGTATGTGAAGAGAGGGTTCACATTAAAGGAATGGGGGATGGTCATGGGGACGCTCATCATGGTTCCCATTATGTACTCCGTGGGTGTGGAGGGGAGCAAGGTCTTTCTTTTCGTCCTTCTCTTGGGTGTGCTCCCGTTCTTGGTACGTCAGCCAATAGAAATTTTCCGGAAAAAGAGAACGGGCGACATCGACGTTCGGTTCCCCTACACATTCCTTGCGGCCTCTGTGTTTTGGTTTGTCTACGGAATCAAGCTTCACGATTGGGCGATTACTCTTGCTCAACCCCCGTTATTTGCCGTTTTTTTGATGACGATACTCTTGTACCACAAGTATCGTCCGATGCCGACGACGAACAACGCTTGAGTTTCAGTCTGAAAAAATCGTCCACCTTAGGCGGACGATTTTTTATTGGCGTGTAATACCTCGCGGCTGACTTCGGCTGAGCTCAGTCGAAGCTCTGCCGCGAGGATACACTGATATGAGTATCGGCGGTGGCCGATACCTCTTCCAAAAAACCAGCCACAGCGTCGCGTGCCGAATACCCCGTCGGGACTTCGACCGAGCCTCAGTCGAGGTCCTTGCCGCGGGGTTGGACACGCGACCTGGTTTATTTCATTACTTGTTCCGCAATCCGTGCAAAGGTATCGGGGTTGTGCTCGGCAAGGGTGGCGAGTATCTTCCGATCAAGGATGACCTTTTTCTTGAGCGCGGCGCCGATGAATTTCGAATAGGAATAACCCAGCGGACGAAGACCGGCGTTGATCTTCACTGACCACATTCGGCGGAAATCATTCTTTTTATCCTTGCGATGGACGAATTGATACACACCGGCCTTGCGCAGCGCGACTTTTGCCTCGATCTCTTTTTTACTGCGGCCGAAACGGTAGCCTTTTGCTGCTTTTAAGACTTTGCGGCGATGCTTATTGGAAGTCGTACCCCGTTTTACTCTGGACATGAAATTTGTTCTTAAGGTTGATTAGCAATTCGACAAAAAATGCGTCCTTCCTTTCGCTGACATCGGAAGATTGAGCGCACGCTTTTGGTTCAACTGGCGGCTGCGGCTTTTCTTGGCGTTGAAATGATTGATCCCGGGCTTTCGAACGAGCACTTTCCCGCTCTTGGTCACTTTGACGCGCTTTGCGTATGATTTATTCGTTTTTTTCATGATGATGTTGGTTGCTTTTCTGCCATCGGTTCGGCTTCTTTTCTCTTTCCTCTGGAGCGTTCGATCACGATCGTAAGCCCCTTCAGACTTTTTTGCGGAGGCTCGGAGACCTTATACTCTTCGGAAATGAGCCTAAGAATGCGGTCCATGCGCTCTTCAAGGAATTTTTGCTCCATGTATTTCGTCCGACCGGGGAGGAAAAGATTGAGCTTCACGCGATGACCTTCTCGGAGCCACTCCGAGGATTTTTTCGCCTTGAGGTCAAGATCGCGTTCGGATGTGCCTATCTTTATTTGGAGCGTTTTGGTCTCGGTTACGTGAGCCTTTGCGCGCGCATCCCTTTCTTTCTTCTGCGTAACATACTGGAATCTACCATAGTCCATTATTTTTGCAATAGGAGGGGTGGCGTTCGGGGAGATCTCGATAAGATCCAATCCCTTCTCCTGTGCTCTCCGCAGGGCTTCAGCCGTAGGGAGAACACCCAAATTGCCCTCTTTTTCGTCTACCACGCGAAGCTCGGTCGCACGGATCTCTCTGTTGATCCTGATTCGTTCTTTCACAAGTAAGTTTAAAAATTAATGGGCCGCATCATGCAAATGTCAGTGTTTTGCCGAGATCGCGACCGACCACAGTCTAGCAAAAAAATCAAAGGACGTACAGCGCTCTTTTGCCGTCCTAGTCTTCCGGGTGCTTGCAAAATTTTCTATACGGCATAGGCTAACGAACAGTACACGGCTTTTTTGAGTGAGGAATATATGAAACCTTTGTTCGCGGCGTTGACGCTTCTACTGGCGGCGTTTCTCGGCGGCTGTGCCACAACGGCGCTGATGCCTTCTTCCGGCGACGAGACCGTCGGCGACGTCGGGTGGAAGAACTATTTAGAAGCGGAGCAATTCTTCAACCGGATCAAGCAGGGTGAAACCACGGTCATCGATCTGTCGAAAAACGGCCTTGATCTCAAGACTTCGAAAAACGTTGTCGTTCTCGACCGAACGACCTTGCTCGCACTTTTTATGGCGAACATACCAGGGAGTTTCGAATATCTCGACGGCGCGGTAAAGCAATGCCTGCGGGCCAGTGAAAACTGTACACCATATGTTTTTCGAAAAGATGAAACGAGGGAAGAAGGAAAGGGTTCGCTCCTTCTCCGCCTGTTGAATTTCAAAAAAGAGAGCACGGTGCGCGGGTGGAATGTCGAGATACTTCTGCTCGTGCTCAATGATGTCGTCGTTTACAAACAGATCAAAGGTACGCCGAACGGCACGGAGCGAAGTAAAATAGAGAGACGTCCGCTCGGTCCGTTTGACGGAAATGTAAGCGGATACATCGGAATCAAGTAACCGTACTGGTTGTGAAACTCGAGTCTTTAAACCGGACTCGAGTTTTTTGTTAAAAAAACAGCCTTGCGAAGATCGCCGGGCTGTGTTCGTCCTTATGATGAACGGGGACGTTTCTGTCCCCCGCTTTTCATGATCTCCTCGATATCGGAAATCTCCTTCGGAGCACCGTCGGAGAGGATCCGATTTCGGCTTAATAGTAAATTTGTGAGGCTAATATCATGATAAGGTGGCTCTATTAAGAGCTAGTTGAGTAAATAATTATGA
>MHLP01000024.1 GCA_001821435.1 Candidatus Lloydbacteria bacterium RIFCSPLOWO2_01_FULL_50_20
CGACAAGCGCAACCGCCTTCGGTGATTTTGATGTACGGGTCATGTACCTATTATCTCATGAGTTGGGGGTGTTTTCTACAGAGCAATACCAACCCAATTTTCGGGAAACAGCCTTGTAAAATAGAGAGATCCGCGCTAATCTGTTTCCAATCAAGCTCGAGGAAAGTTCTGAACTCACCCCGGTAGCGACCCCTAGTGGGATAGCAGTTGGGTCATAAATAACCGTGAATTATCACGCTATTTTTGGATTATTCACGATTATTATTGACATATACGTGAATAATACTATAATTATTGGGTAAACCATATTAAGGATATGCCACGAAAGCCACACACCACTAGCCAGGTCCAGTTACTGCGTGAGCGATATTATAAAGCACTCCCCGGTAAGGAGTCACTCATTCAGATCATTGGCGAGGCCGAAGTTTCTGAGCAGGTCTATAACTCAAATGCGATCGAGAATAGCACGCTCACGCTTGAGGAAACGGAAAAAATATTGCTTCAGATCGACCTTGACCGCTACGTTAGCGAGCGTGAGATCTATGAGGCAAAGAATTTGGCGCGTGTAACAGAGTACATAGAAAAAAGAGCGAAGGAGGAAGAACTTTCGATCCCCGTTGTTTTACTGCTCCACAAGATGCTCATCGGGAACATCAAGGAAGAAATTGCCGGGCGATTTCGTCGTGGAGATGAGTGGGTGCGTGTTGGCGCTCACATTGGAGCAGACCCGAAGGATGTCAGTGGCCTTGTCGCAGGTGTATTGACGAAATATTTTGCTGATCGAGAAAGCAATATCATAGAACGGATCTCGCGCCTCCACCTTTCTTTTGAATCAATCCACCCCTTTTGTGATGGAAATGGTCGCATTGGGCGCGTTCTTAATAACTACGCCTTACTCCGCGAAGGATATGTGCCGGTCAATATTGCATTTGCTGATCGGGCTCGCTATTACGATGCATTTAAGGAATACGACAAGAATAAAGACACTAGGGTCATGGAAGAGATCGTTGGACGCGCGCTCTCAAACAGCTATCACAAGCGACTTGCCTATCTTGAATCAAAAAAGATACTCACCCTCAGTGAGTATGCAAAAAAACACAAGCAGTCATATTCAAATTTGCTCAATAAGGCGAACCGACAGACGATCGAGGCATTCATCGAGAAAGGGGTGTGGAAGATCGGGGAGTAAGCTCAGTCACCCCACCAAACAGGTTCGAAATCCCAGTAGTACAGCAAGAAGCTGACTACCCCGGTAGCAGAACAAGGTTCGCTACGGGGCACGGCGGGGAAGGCTGTCCACTACGACACCCATCGTTTGGTTTTCTCAATGATTTCCTAAATTAGCTCCCAACAAAGATCCTATTTCGGTTCGAACGTGGTAGAATTTTTATATGGAAAAGCTACCGTTCCCCCCGAGCGAAGCCATCATTTTTAGTGATGAAAAGTTATATGTTTGCCTTGCATCTTACCCACTTACAAGAGGACACGTCATTGTCGCGTGGAAAGATGACGTAATAGATCTACATTCGCTATTCAGAGCTGATTATGAATATCTCATGGACATCGTGGATATTGCTCGCAACAGTTTACTTGAAATGTACCACGTTGAAAAAGTGTACCTTCTGTATCTTGATGAGGTTAAGCACGTACATTGGCACCTTGTACCTAGATATGAGGAAAAAGGACTTAATGTACTTAATCACACACCAAGCAAGACAGAAGATTTTGGAGACATGGAAGAATTGAGCTCGATTTTTCTTCAGAAACAGAGTGGCTACGGGTAGTTAAATTTTACCCTACCAAACAGGTTCGAAGCCTGTCCATCACGGCACCCTAACTGTTATTGCGACTATAATACTCATTCAACAATTGGGAGCTTTTTCTTTGAAGCTTGGTAGAATGAAACGATGGAGTACGCGTTTCTTGTCATTGCATATGTTGCTGAAGTTGTGGGTACATTTGCCGGGTTTGGCTCGTCCACGATCGCACTTCCCCTTGCTTTATTTTTCTTTGATTTTCAAACCGCACTTGTTTTGGTTGCGGTCCTTCACATCTTTGGCAACATCGGCAGGGTCAGTTTTTTTAAATTTGGACTGGATAAAAGCATCCTCCTCCGGTTTGGCTTGCCGAGCATCATTGCGACGCTTCTTGGAGCAATGCTTGTTTCTTATATATCGCAAGAACTTCTGAAGGGAATTCTCGGGTTATTTCTTGTTATGTATAGCATTATTTCATGGAAAAAACTGTTACTACTCAAGCCCACCACGAGCACAGCGTTCATGGGCGGAGGCATTTCCGGATTTTTTGCCGGATTGATCGGCACCGGTGGTGCATTGCGCGGAGCATTTCTCGCTGTATTTGGATTGCCAAAAGAAAAATATATAGCGACCGCCGCCGCAATTGCGCTCGCTGTTGATGTGACGAGATTACCTGTATATTTCGCGGAAGGATTTTTAACTGCCCGATATTACTGGATGATACCAGTGCTCTTTGTGGTCGCCCTGCTCGGCTCACTCACCGGCAAGCAAGTAGTGTCAAGAATTTCGCAAGAAAAGTTTCATCATATCGTGCTCGCAGCGATTTTTCTCATGGGGTTGACGTTTCTTTACAGCTGGCTCATCTGATACCCCTGATTCTGTTTAATTCACCAAACAAGTTCGTAGTCCCCAGTAGTACAGCAAGAAGCTGACTACGGGGCAGGCTGTCCAGCACGGCACCCCCAAAATTAGAACACGCTTTGGGTAAATCAATCGTGACTGTCCCCATTTTCTGTCCCCATTTTCCCATTTTCCACTGACTCCCTAACGCTGAACAACCCCGACTCCCACTGGCGTCCCTCCAAAAACTCCCGGCATTTTTTTGTCTGAGTTTTCGCTTCTTTGCAAGAAAGTCTTTCTGTGTTAGTTTTATCATCGGACTATTTATTCCTTGAATGGGGTTCCTGATGTTTCGCAATCTGTTGCTCACTTGTCGCCTGATCGCGCTGTTTACTCTTTTCATTCTCGCTTCCGGGTCAGTGTTTGCCGCAAAGAATTCTACCCATTCGATGTTTCAGCTTACTGACGCGTATTATCAGAGTGAGGGGTCGATGCCGGTTCATCTGATGGATGCACCACCAGAACCGCAAAAAGTTTTTTTGGGGGACAGACTTGGCGTCTGGTTTGATATAAAGATCGCAGACGGTGCCCGATCACCATGTACGGAAAGAGATGAAGTGGCGTGTATGTGGAGCGTCGACATCAATGGCAAAACGAACGGAAATGCCGCTGTTTTTCATCTGGGCGGGATGAACATGCGGATAGACGGGGCACTGTCGCTTTCAACGCAGGGTGCACCGATCCCGGGAAAGCTCGATAAAGGATCGGCGACAATTACTTTCCCGATCTTGCAGGGGGGCGTGGTTCTTTATTCTCTGAGTATCCCGCTCGACGTTAACTAAGGGATGTACAAATTACCACCATGGTGTTTCAAGCGGCAGTGCGGTCTGCCGCTTTTATTTTTTTCTACGTCAAACAGGCTCCCCTAGCCAAAAGACATTTCAGTTTCTAAATTGCATTTTTTTTGTCTCACGAGATCACGCTGCGCAACTTAGATTAAGAAAACCCCGGAAGGGGGTTTTCTTTTTTGAGCTAATAAGTATGTTTTCCTCCTTAAATCGAAGTGGTGATGAAGCTCTGCTCGCTCGAGGTCGCGATGTTGCCGCTTTGATCGCGCGCGACAACGAGATAGCGGTAGGTTGTTGAAGCGGTGAGGCCCGAGAGCACGGTCTCATGTGAAAGAGCGAAGGTGTTCACTATGGTACCGGTCGCTGTTGCGGTATTGACCGGAGTGGTTTGGCCGACATAGATCACCCCGTTCGTATGTTCATTCGTTGTCCAGCGCACGGTCGTCGAAGACGTTGTGGCAGTTGTTGTTATGCTCAAGAACGATGGCGCCGTTGTATCGCTTGCGGGCGGAGTCGTTGGATCACTGCAGACCCCCAAGAGATCACCGTGCATGAGATGTGCGCGGCCAGCGCTCACTCCGGAGATCGTTTGCCGAGCCGCCCCCTCAATATGGCAGATGGTGACCTTTTTGCCGCTCTTCTTGTCGTCGCTGTGATCGTCGTTTTCATCTTCATCTTCATCATCATCTTCATCGTCATCCCGGTCTTTTTTACCGTTGTTACTATTGTTCTTGCCCCCGACGGTGATCTCCGTTTTGACGTTATCACTCTTAAGGACGATCTTAGCGCCGTTCTTCTTTTCGTCGATACGGACAGTACCGCTTAATGTGCTTGTTGCTGTTGATGACGCGGCGAGTGTTGCGCGAATTGAGACACGGTCGTTTTTCTCGTTCCCATTCACCGCAAGACGCGTGATGGTGACTGACCCGTCGCCGACGCCCTTCAATTCATTGATGATGTCGTCGATCACCAATACTCCGTCGATATTCCCCTTGGCGACGAGTGTCGCGCGGGTTTCAGTGAGTTGTGCGAGTGCGATCGCCATAGCCTTCTCCGCGCGGGCGATCTTTTTCAGGACACCTTTCGCTATCGTTCCGGGAGTCGTCGTGGAAAGAGTTGAGGTTCCTGTGTTGACCGCAACGGTTGTCGTACCCGCTCCGCTTGCGTTCAAGTAAGCAAGCGCCGCGAGTTCACGGACTTGCGACAGGCGTTTTTCCGAGAATTTGATGTGGAGCTGATCTTTCTTCCGCTGATCGTTAGCGAGAAAGATCTGCGTTTTTTCCTTGGCGATCTCGACAGGGAAGAGCAGGTCTCCAGGCATTGCATAGTGCGCTCCCGCCGTGACCGCCGTACCGCCCAACAGGAGGACCCCGAGCGTGCCGGCGATGACTTTGCTCCGTGCGCGTTTCCACAAAGAGAAATATGAAAATTTCAATGATGGCGCTTCAACGCCTGCTGAGATCTTCGACCACGCGTACGCTTTTTCGGCTTCGGAGAGGTTGACGGGCTGTAACTTTTTCATTGATGCTTCGATCTTAGACAAGTCGTTGGTCGACATAGTGTTTAGGGAGATAAGTTTGTAATTCTTTTATCGCACGATGATGGCGCACCTTTGCCGCATTTTCGCTCGTCTCTGTTGCGAGCGCGATCTCTTTAAATGATAATTCCGACCAATAGCGCAGTTTAAGGATCTCACGCGATGTCTCGCCCAATTTTGCAAGCGCATGAAGGAGCAAGTGGTGATTGTCGGGATAAGTCGGAATATGTTCGGTATTTTCCGCACTCAAGAGGTCGAGGCTGTTGTTGTCGACGACGTCGATGTGCTTCCTCCGCGCGGAACGCTTTCGGGATGCAAAGATCTTTCTTCGCGCGATGGTGAATACGAACCCCCAGAACTCCTCTTCGGAACGATAACGAAATTTGGGGAGCGCTCGCCAAATTTCGATGAACGTCTCCTGAAGCACATCCAGGGCTTCTTCACGATTCTTGAGCTGGCCCAACAGGTAGTGGAATAATTTGTCGTTTCCCGCATCGAAAACTGCGCGAAACGCCGCGCGGTCCCCTTGTGCCGCTTTTTGCACGGAACTGACAAGTGCTGATGACGTATCCATAATATTTTCTCCTGCTCTTATACTATGGCATCGTAGTCTCAAAAGGTTACATCGTCGAGCATCCTCCGCGGTGCGAACGGATGCCTTTACAAAGAAGATGAAGTAATCTATTGATAAGATAGGGTTCATTTCATCAAGGATTGAGCAAAGATGGCGAAGATTCTCTTGGCGCTCATCCTTTTTGGGATGGCGTCGTACACGGTTGTCGCTGCGAACAATACGGCGGTTCTGGAAAAACAGCATGTCCAAAACGAGATGCTGGATGAAATCGAAAGGCGGACGTTTCTCTATTTCTGGGAAACTGCCGATCCGGTGACGGGTCTAGTGCCCGACCGTGTTCCTTCTCCTTCTGCAGCAAGTATCGCGGCCGTCGGATTCGCGCTTTCCGCGTATCCGGTCGGTGTCGAGCGCGGATATGTCAGCCGAAGCGCGGCAAAAGAACGCGTCTTGAACACGCTCCGTTTTTTTCGCAACGCCCCGCAGGGAGACGCGCCGAGCGGCACATCGGGACACAAAGGTTTCTTCTATCATTTTCTTGATCTGAGGACCGGACTGCGTTCGGAGGATTCAGAACTCTCGACGATCGACACCGCTCTCTTTATCTCGGGGATGCTTTTCAGCAGCGCATATTTCGACGGATCGGATGATATCGAAGCGGAGATCCGTCGGCTTGCCGAAGAGATCTATCGGCGCGTCGACTGGACATTTGCCGTCGTGCGCCCGCCCGCGATCGCTCACGGCTGGACGCCCGAGCAAGGATTCCTTCTGTACGAATGGAAAGGGTACAACGAGGCGATGATCCTCTATATTCTCGCACTCGCTTCGCCGACACATCCCGTAGAAGAAGGCGCGTGGATCGCCCGGCAGGAGGGATACACGCACCGCCTCGCTACCCTGTTCGGTGAAAAATTTCTCGCATTCGGACCGCTTTTCGCTCATCAGTACTCGCATATCTGGATCGACTTCCGCGGCATCAAGGACGAATTCATGAGCAAGGCCGGTTTCGATTATTTCGAGAATTCACGGAGAGCCGCTCATACGCACCGGAATTATTCGGTAGAAAATCCCAAACGCTGGAAAGGTTACGGAGAAAATATCTGGGGAATTTCCGCAAGCGACGGACCGGGAAACTTCGAAAGCATGCATGAAGGCGAGAAGCGCCGGTTCATGGGCTATCACGAGCGCGGGGTGGGGGTGGATATCATCGACGACGGGACGATCTCGCCGAGTGCAGCCGTCTCTTCAATGCCTTTTGCTTCCGAGATCGCGCTTGCCGCAACGCTCGAGATGTATGAAACGTACGGGAAATATGTTTTTGGAACGTACGGGTTCTTCGACGCTTTTAACCAAAGTCTGGATCTTTCCGAAAAGATCATGCATGGCAGGATCATTCCCGGTTTCGGATGGATTAGTACCGACTATGTCGGCATCGACCAGGGGCCGATCCTGCTCATGATCGAAAATTATCGTTCGGATCTTCTCTGGAAGAAGATGAGAACAAACGAGCACATTCGTCGCGGACTTGAAAGAGCGGGTTTTACCGGAGGATGGCTCGAACCGGACGAGTAAAACATGATTGCCGCCTCACCAGCGGCATTTTTTATTATAAGCGCAGAATACCTCGCGGCTCTGCCGCGAGGATGGATGCGCAACGAAAGGGGGTCGGGGAAAACTGTAGTTTTCCCCGTGGAGGAGAGCAGCGAAGCGTTGAGAACCGAGTGGTTCTCAAAATAAAACGCGCTCGCCAAATACCCCGTCGGCCTGCCGCGGGGTTGGACGAGTGCGTTTTATTGTCCACTAATAAAAAACCCCTCAGAGAGAGGTTAATCGTTTTTTTTCGGTCAGGCCTTCGGAGAGATAGTTGATGGCATCGCGGACAGCATAGGTATCTTCTGGACCGCTGCATAATGTTCTTACGAATTCCGTGTCGTTTCCGAGTGTAAAGAGCGTTGGCTCAACATATCCGTCACGGCACTCTTGACCGAGACCGATGTTCGCGGTAAGCGCATTGCAGAGGCATTTTCTTTTTGCCGTGTCAGTTTCTTTTCCGCCTTTGCGCAGATAAAGGGTTACGGGTTCTGATGGACAGCGAAATCCAATCGCACCGCCGTTTTTTTCATAGAGCGTTCGCAGGAATCCGAGGTCGCACAGCCGGATGCGTTCGAGATACACTTTCTCTTCAGAAGATGTGCCCGGAACTTCGGCGACCTTGAACGGAAATCCCGAACTTGATGCGAGCATGTCAGTACGGACGCGCAACGTTCTTTCATATGCCGCTTTCCGCATGATCTTTTTCCATTCAGGAGCGATCCCCGATTCTTCGGCGAGCGCAAAGATCGTTCCCGCCTGGATCCCTTGCGCTCCGAGCGCGATCGCCTCCCGGAGTTTTTCGGGAGAAGCGTACGAACCCGCGAGCCAGAAGGGAAGTCCGAGCCGCCGGATCCGTTCGAGATCAACGATGTCTTTTTCTCCGTAGATCGGTTCATTGTGCTCATCAATGCGAAGCACTCCGCGCGGAGGTGCGTTATGCCCGCCGGCAGTCGAAGCTTCAATGATGAATCCGTCGATGTCGCCGTCGGATTTTTTCACCATTATTTCCGCCAGAAGCGATGATGCGATGATGGGGAAAAAGAGCGGTTTCCTCAGTTGTCGCTCACCGGCTAAGGGATCGATCTGTTTCGGATCAAAAATGGCCGTATGGGTTTTTGTTGCACCCTCGACGTGGAGCCGATAGGCCGCGCTTTCTCCGGCTGCGAACTTCGCGAGTATTCCGGGGATCTGTGTCGGGACGCCGGCGCCCATCGTAATGCAGTCAACTCCCGCGAGCATCGCTCCGTAGATCGAAAGCAAGTGCGGAAGCTGAACTTTCTCAAGGTAGTTGATCCCGATCGGCTGGTCATGCCCTTCTTTTGCGAGCCAGACTTCACAGAAATTTCCCGCGAGATAAAGCGCGATGAGGTCGAAATGCGGCTCGACCGTAAAAAGCGGAATGTTGCTGAAGCGCGTCTCGCCGCTTTTTTTCACGGAACGGAAATATTTTTTCAGCACGTGTTCCGCGAGCGAAGGTATCGGAAAATGTTCGAGCGCCCTTCGCATGTCTCCGTCTTGATCGCCCGCTTCGAGCCGGCGCGCAAGCATGTGTCCGATGGCCGTACCCGATACTATTCCCAATCCGCCTGCGAGGGCGACCGCACGAGAGAGGCGGTAATTTGAAACTGCAACGCCCATCCCTCCCTGGACGATGCGCATAGGTTTGCGAAAGGCTGCTTTCATATTTGCCTGTCTTTTCAATGTTCAAAAAATGAAACTTGTGATGTCATCTCGCGAGTCTGCGGTTTTCTTACTGAGGAAAAATTAGCACGCAGCGCTCTTCCTGTCGAACTGATCTGTATTTCACAGCGAGATTCAGCACATCATGAGGATTGAGAATTGATGCCGCGTCGGAATATGTTATACCGAACTCAGGAAATCTCTTCAGGGGATGACATGGACCACAATATTCTCGGCGATGTCGATGCGCCGGAATCCGAGAGCGAACTGTATGGTTCACTGCGCTCTTTTTATATCATTGCGAAATTCAATGCGTTTTACACAACGCTCTTCCTGATCAGTACGTTCATCGTGGAGACGATATTGAATACGATCCGGCTGAATGAAAAGATCAAGAATGTATTTGATCAGCTGATCATTGACTGGCAGCCGCTGCAATATTTTCAGGGGTTTTATCCTTCAGGAGATAAACCGATAGAGATCGTTGCAAGTGCGCACGTTTACGTATATATCTTTGCGATCGCTTTTTATGCGGGTCTTCGTCTGGTGCATCACCGGACAATAGAGAACAGAAAAGAATGGCCGGGCGAAGGCGAAGAACGTAAAAAGAACCTGAGAGAACTTTCCTTTTCACGCGCGCCTGCTGGTTGGTGACTCCTCTTCGGGGCGTGCATCAATATGTGATGCGCTTGTGGATGTTGTGGGGCGTTATTCCGGTCATCCTGACGTTCCCGCTTTCGTGGCTGGGTGTCCGCGTGTTCACCTCGGAAAACCTCATCACCGCGCTCGTCGGATCAGTCATTCTGTTCGGCGTGAATCTTGTTCAAGACACCAACTTCTTCAAGAAAGTGCCCGCAAAGGAAGTGCTTGGGAGAATAGCGCTTTCGATCCTTTCTTTCGGCGCACACCGCAATTTCACCGCCTTTGCAAAGGACATGAATATCCTTGCCGAAGGCATCAAAAAGGGTGAGATCGAACTGGTGCGGGGAGACATTGAACTGCTTGAGCAATTAGTCGCGTCGGCAAATCACCTTGCGCATAATCCGCAATGCGATGTCCGTCCCCCCGAGGAAGCAAGACCGGTGACCGCCAAGGAGGTAACGCCCCCTTCAAAAGGATTTTAGACAAATTTCCATAAAGGACATCATTAAAGCGCTCAGTTGAGCGCTTTTTTAGAACTCTCTGGCTCAATAAAAACCGAAAAATGGATGTCCATGAGTATATTGACAAAAGGAAAGTTTTATGTAGGATTGCCCTCAGACGAGCGATCGTTGACATCGTCAAAATAGTAAACGGAGTGATCCGTCCTACACGCGATGTGTTGCGAAACCACGGCTGAAACCACAAGGAGAGTCACATGGCAGCATCACGCGGACCACGGAAATCATCATTGAATGTTGTTGCCGAAACTCCGGCCAAATCATCTGCTTCCGATAGCGGTGTCGGATCATCGTCGGACATACTCGCGCGTATTCGAAGCGGTGAAAGCCGTCTTGGAGAAGCGGGGGTTTCCGATCGGACGCGCCAGAAAGTCGATCTCTCGATCGACCTTGCGGAGCAAGTGGGACAAGCCCACAAGCTGGAAAACGAAAAAGTTCGCGACCTCGCTGGTGAGATCCTCACGGCGAAGTTGAGCGAACTTCGAGAAAAATTACCCGAAAACCAGAAGGTTCTCGCGGAACTTCTGAAGTCGCTCGAAGAGGAGTGCAACAAGATCGGTGGCGGTTTCGAGAATTTCGAGAAGCATTCCACCGATGAAGAAGCGCTCATGGCGAAAGCGAAGTCGTTGCTCGCAAGGTGCGAAGCAGCACTCGAGCACGCAAAGAATGACTGGTACCTTATCCCCGGAAACAAAGAGCGGGCGATCGCGAAGGCTCAATCGGATCGGGACGCAGCCCAAGCGGGTGTTGCGCAATCGATCGAACAGGCCAAGATCGCGCGGACGAAACGTCTCCTGAATGCAGATTTTTCGGACATGTTTGCGCGCTTCAATGCGCGCATCGAGCAGACATTGGTGTTGCTCGACACAAGCCAAAGGGCTACCGTCAAGGAGTACAACCAAGTTCAGGTGGAAAAGGTACGCGCCTTCAAACAAAAAACTGAGGCCGCGGTAGCCATGGAAGAGCTTCGGCCGCAAGTTGCTGAGGCGATAGCCAAACTGCAACAGGACGAAACCATTCGGGACGGTCTCGAGATCGGCACGAAAGAACGTTCGGAAGCTGAAGAGGCGGTTTCAAACCAGAAGAAGAAGGTGGAAACGTTACAGGGATATCTGAACCAAGCGCTTGCGCTTTTCCAGGCGAAAGAACGTGCGACGACGGAGCTCGAAGTAAACGAGCAGACCCTGCTCGGCCAATCGAACGCCTATGACGTTGCCATTGCATCCCTGCGTGCGAACTCAGAGACGTGG
This sequence comes from Candidatus Lloydbacteria bacterium RIFCSPLOWO2_01_FULL_50_20, assembly GCA_001821435.1. Classification (GTDB taxonomy): domain Bacteria; phylum Patescibacteriota; class Minisyncoccia; order Phycocordibacterales; family UBA6899; genus MHLP01. The sequence goes on from MHLP01000024.1 coordinate 11,237, forward strand.
CGGGTTACGTTCAAGAATCGCTTGGCGATCATGAAGGCGATGGCAGGACTCGAGGCGAGCGAAAAGCAGGACCGAGTCGGTGCGGCGATCTCCCAGGAGAATACCGAACAGTCGGCAAAAGCTTTCGTCGCGTCGGTCGATGCGGTCATCTCCATGCTCGAAAAGCACCCGGAACGGCTGAAAGACCTCGAACAAGTTCGGGGAATCCAGCGGAAAGGCATTGAAGACGCCATGAAGCGGATGAACGATCTGTACGCGGCCACCATGGATCGCGGCGGCGACAAAGAAGATTCTTCCTATGGCGCGTCTCTCGAAAGCAGTGAAGGCGGCTCCAGCTCGAAAGGGTAAGGCCGATAAATGGGGCGGCTACGGTCGCCCCGCTTTTTTTCACCTTCATTCTCAAAAAGGAAAAGCAAATGCAATCGGCGAATTTTGTTCCGATCACCGCTAAAGAGCTGGGGCGCTGGGTGGAACAAGCTACCCTGTATCTTGCGAAAGTGACATGGAAGGATGAACGCAAGCAGCGCAGAGCATCGGACAACCCGGGCACTGCAACTGTCTCGCTTATGCCAACCATGGGTCCAGCCTCTGAGGATGTTTCACTCATCACGATAGCGCGAAAAGAAAGCAATGATGCGCTACTCATGACGGAAGCCATCAACAGCACGGTCCACACGATCAGGACGGGTCTCACCATCGCGCTTCATGTGGAGCATCTGTATCAAAAAGCCTCCGGACTGGATCTTTTGCTGAAGCGCAATCAGACAGGCGAAAAGCTTCCGGCATCCGAACAAGCTCAGTTGAATAGCATGCTGGCAACCTCTGCGGCGATCGTCATATATGTCCTTGCGTCATACGTCGTGTGGAATCTTTCCAGCTACATGACGGAAGAAGTGTGTTCGGTCGAAATGGAAGTGGAAGAACCGCTGGTACGCTTTTCGAATTCTACGGAAGCTCTGCGCTCACTCCTCTTTTATTACGGCAAAGACGTTCACATAGAAGGCACGGTCAATAATGACCTCGAGTTTGTGAAGTTCACACTCGTGTACTTCCGTAAAGTCATCGACGCCGTCAAATTGCGGGAAAAGAAACTTCTGCACGCGGAGCCTTTCGTGCAGACGAAGTACAAGCTCGATGGCTATGAGTTCATTGTTGACGGCTTCGAAGTCTTCAACGACCAGTCGGTTATTTCCGTTGAGTTCAATAAGGTGCGTGCGAAAGAGATCGTTGGAAATCGGGAAGCAAAACACGCAGCTTTGCGCGCCATTCACTGGATGTTGTGCTTCAATCCGGAAACCAAAAGGAATCCTATCGTTGAGCTGGGAGCGTTTCCCTTCATACGCATGGGTTACGGAGAACCCGGAACAGGAAAAAGCATGTTGGTCGGCTATATTGCGACCGAAGCACAAGAATTATGCGAGTGGCGAGGAATACCGTTCCTCTTTCATCCGTTTCCCAGCAACATCATCTCCACCTATCAGGGCGGATCAGCTGAACGGATGACTGATTGGATGCGCGCACTGCGTGATCCCACCAAGATCATCTATGCGCCCATCGACGATGCGGAGAACGTTTTTCGCGATCGGGGAAGGCAGGGTGCTTCAGAGGGTGAGCGCGGCGTTATCAGTGTTTTCCTTCCTTCGACGGAGGGGGCAACAGCGCCGCGTAAAGGCAATACGCTGATCGATGTGCTTACCAATCGGGCCGGGGATATCGATTCTGCCGTTTTGTCCCGCATCACTGCGCGCTTTGTCATTAACGGCGCTCAAACCGAAAATGACCATCTGGATCAAGATTATCTCGACTTTCAGAAATACCAGGCGATCGATCCGAAATTCGTCGACCTTGAACCGCCGGCGGGGTATCGGTATCTGGATGATCAACGTGCCATCGGTAAATTGACGGAGCTTGCGGAAAAATATTTCGAACCGCGCGAGGCTCGCATCAGGGAGATCTTTGATGCAGTCAAGAGACGCTACCGTCCGAAACAGCATCATTTCTTCGCCAATCTTGACCGGTCAGTTCAGGAAGTGTTTCCGGGGTATACTTCTCGGGATAAACGGAACATCTATACGGCCATTTCCGGACGTATCATGGATTTTGACTTCCCGAAAGAATGGTTCGACGATCCGAAAACTTTCTTCCATAAGTCCGATGAAGAGCGGCTTGCGATGTTGGTCGAGCAGATGAAGGCAAACATGGGGACACTCACCTATGCCGACATCCGTCTCGAGGAAACACTCCGCTATCTCGACAACATGGTGAGGATCGCCGACAAAGACCGCGAAGCGAAGATCGAAGCGTTGGTCAAAGACGCTGAGATCCGTGAAGAAGCCGGAAGACGGCTGGCAGTTCGCAAAACCAAAAAGATATCTGCGTGAGTTGTATCGTTTCATAGTCCAACCATCGTCAAAGGAGATCGACATGTTGTTTACTACGACCGTGTTTGTGCTTGCGATCGTCGCGTTCGGTCTGGACGCCGCGTTCGGGAAAGAGCTGTTTCGGAAGCTGTACAAGCTCACTCATCCGAAAGAAGCGAACCCGCCCGCCGATCCGCCCAGCTTCATTGCGGGGCGCTCGGTGGCGGGACGTATCCCCGCAGCACTCGTGCTTACCGCGACCTTTGCGTTCATGATGAACATCGCAACCGTGCACAGCCTGCTTGGCCTCATGGCCAAGTCGGCAGTGATGTTCGTGGTGCTCATGATTGGTTTCACCGCCGCGGTGTATGTCAACCGGTGGTGGAATCCCGCCGAGAAAGCAAAAAAAGTGATCGACACGCTCGACGGCCTTGAAAGCGGCGTGATCGACCCGGCGAAGAAAGCGAAAGACATGATGCATTCCGCCGGTGAGCGCGTGAAGGAAATGGCAGCCAGTGTCATGGGCGACGGCCGCGAAGTTGCGCCGAAACCTGCTGGCCCGGCTGCAGATGGGGAAGCATCGTCCGCGGGAACGGTTGCGGAAGACGAAACACCTGTCCCGGAAGAAAGCGCAACTCCGGCGGTGCATGAAAACAAAGAACCCACATTCGATGAGCGCCTGAGGAATTTCAACAGGAGATAATCATGTCAGAAGCGGTACGGCAAGTGGAAGTCGAAAAGGAGCACGGGCCAGTCTATTGGCTCTTCGCCAACATGTTTGCGCCCGTGAGGAGAATGTTGGCGGCGCATCGATTTGCCGTGATCGTTCTCCTCGTTCTCTTTGTTCTCGCGGCGCTGTTGTTCCGCGAGACGTGGCAGCCGGCGGCAGTTCTTGTGCGGCGGTATGCGATTCCGATCCTCTCGGTCTTCCTGTTTCTTTATGTTGTGCGCTTTGCGACAAAGCGGGCGCACTTCATGAAGCAGGTTTTTGCCTGGGTGATCGCGTTTCCGATCTTAGCGGGTGCTGTCGCCGGATACGAATACTATGCGCTCTGGGTGAGGTACAACTCGCTCAACGTGACGTATCTCGATAAGGGTGAAATGCCCGAAACGGATCATGAACGGCTTCTGCCACTCTCGGCCGTACACTCGACGGTGAAAACCAACACCGGTGATTCCAAAACACCGACCGAACCCGTCTACATTCGCAAGAAGGAAGGCGGACGGGAGACGTTTCATTGGAGCCTGGCGGTCGAGCCCAACTACTGGTGGCGGCAGATCTTCGGTTCTATCGAGGAGGTCTGGAGTCTTCCGGGAAATGATCCGGCGCTCCGGCTTTCCGAGGAAAAGAAGAAGGCAGTACACTTCGTCGTAGGTCCAAACCTCTGGCTTGCGAGCAAAAGTCATACCGCTGCGGTGCGCACGTTTGACCCGCTTCGCTTTTTTGGTTACGAGGCGCATGATGTGCGGTTTCTTGAGGATGACCGGGGCGAAGTGGTCGAGGTCGTTTCTCTGCTTCGGTGGCGGGGATATCTTGCGCCGTATCCGGAGTTCGGGGGCGTACTCATCATCCGCCAGGTTCCTGAAGACAGTCCATTCGGCGATGTCTTCGTGAGATGGGCGAAGCGCGTGTTGCTCGGTGAGGGGAATTGGATCCCGCCCGAAGAGATCGTGCATTTCCCTTACTTGCGCGGACAGAACATCATGCCGTACAAAGCCTCGGAGTACATCGCGGAGAGTTTCCGGTTCATGGGCGGCCTCTTGGCGCCGATGCCTCAGTATCACGAGGGAGATGTGCGCATTCCAAACCCCGAAGATGATACCAACAAGCAGCCATACGCTACGTACTTCAAAGCGGTGAGAGGTTTGCCTGGGATGCTCTATCATTATTTCTCGCTCGAACCTTTCCTCAAGGGACGGCACGGGCAAGTGGCGAGCATTCTGATCCCCGCGGACGGAACAAATCGCGTGCTTGTCTATCCGCATCAAAAGTACGGGGAAAACCTAAACGGGGTAAGTAACATCGCCGGTCAGATCCGTGCGTCGCGGCGGGACTATAAGTTTGGCACGGAGAACAAACCGAGCGAACACCGGCCGTATGTCAAAGTGATCGATGGCGTCAAGCGCTTCTTTTGGCTGACGACCATTGTCACCACCGACACGGAAGGAAAGATCGTTATCGGTAAAACGGAATTGACGATCACCGATCCCGCGTCGACCTCGGGCGAAGATGTGTTCTGGGTCGATCCGAGAGATCAAGAGGGGTGGGTGAAACTCCTCAAAAAATGATCGAAGAAGAATTGTACATTGCATTGCAGAGCCGAGGCTTCACACCTCGGCTTTTTTATTGTCTCCGTCGCATCGGTTTTACTGTTTCGCGCCGAGAACAGTCTTTTTGACGAAGATGATTTGGAATGGTAGAATATAAAAATGAAAAAGTTTAACTATGCCTGGGTGATCGCGTTCATTTTACTTGCGGTTCTTGGTGCGGCGTATTTGACGACCGAACGAACAAGAGCGCCGAAAGAAGTCGCCGTCTTACCGGCAACGAAAGATGACTTGATCGTGGTGAATTTTCCGCTCCCCAACAGCACTGTGACGAACCCGATGACCATATCCGGTGAAGCGCGAGGCGGATGGTATTTCGAAGCGCAATTTCCCGTTAAGATATACGATGCGAACGGCAAGCTGCTCGGCGATACCGCGGCGACGGCCGAGGGCGAGTGGATGACTGAAAACTATGTGCCGTTCAAGGCGGCGATCAACTTTACGGCCCCGTCGACGGAAACCGGAGTTCTTGTTCTCGAGAAAGACAATCCGTCAGGTCTCCCGGAGCATGCGAACGAACTCAGCATTCCCGTGCGCTTCGCCGCGCAGGAAAATGTTTCAGCCGTCGGTACAAAGGTCAAACTGTATTTCTACGATCCGAAGCTCGACCAGGGTCCGGGAGGAGCACAGTGCAGCAGAAACGGACTCGTCGCCGTCTTTCGCGTTATTCCCAAGACCAGCACACCGCTTACGGATACGATAAAACTGCTGTTGCGCGGAGCACTCACTCAGGGAGAAAAGGACCGCGGCATCACGACGGAATTTCCGCTGAGCGGAGTAACATTGGAGAAGGCGACCATCACGGACGACGTTGCGGCGCTCACATTCAGCGATCCGGAAAATAGAACAGGAGGAGGTTCATGCCGCGTCGGTATATTGTGGTTCCAGATCGAAGCGACCGCAAAACAATTTCCGAGCGTGCAAAGCGTCCGCTTTATGCCGGAGGAGCTCTTTCAGCCGTAACGCCGTCCTATGCGGGTTGATTGAACGACTCGCGCTTTGGGGGAGCCACGATCCGATGCGGTATTTCGCGCATTCACCGGAGTGGACATGCGAACGTCGAACGGTCCTCTACGGCTATTTTCAGGTCCTCATCGTCACCAAGAATCGCGTCTAGGAATTTCCCGCTTACCTCCAGAGTACAACCGTTAAGCAGGCCACTGTTTGGCGGTTTTTTTCTGCCTTGGCAAGCTTCACAATGCGGCGCTCCTCCAATATAATTCTTAAATATGAACAAACACACAATGGGGTACGCCACACTTCTGGCGCTCGGAGCGGCACTTATTTCAGGTACAAATAATTTTATTACCAAGATCGGCGTGACGGTTGTTTCGGACCCGGTGTTTTTCACGACATTAAAAAATATCGTCACTGTTGTCCTCCTCATGGGTGCGGTCATTATGCTGCGCAAATGGAAAGAGGCCGCGACGCTCACGCGCAAAGAATGGACACAGCTCGGCTTGATCGGGGTCATCGGCGGTGCGATCCCGTTCGCGCTTTTTTTCACCGGACTTTCGATGACGAGCGCTCTCTCTGGCGCGCTCATTCATAAGACGCTCGTTTTTTGGGTGCTCCTCTTCGCGTATCCTTTTCTCAAAGAACGCCTTTCGCCGCTCGCGCTCTTGGGTGTCGTCGCGGTGTTCGGCGCGAACATCCTCCTCAGCGGTTTCAAGGGTTTTCATATCGGAACGGGTGAACTGCTCATCTTTGCCGCCACCATTCTTTGGGCGGTCGAGAATATCATCGCGAAGAAAACACTCGCGCGCGTTTCCGCGCTTTTTGTCGCTTCGGCGCGCATGACGATCGGCTCCGTTCTCCTCCTCGGATTTCTGGCGGTCTCGGGACGCATGGTCTCGGTCGCGGGTCTTGATGCCGCACAGTGGGGTGTGACGCTCCTTACCGGCGCGCTCCTCTTCGGCTATGTGCTCTCCTGGTATACCGCGCTCAAATACGCTCCCGCCACTTACGTCGCGGCGCTTCTTGTCCCCGCCACGCTTGTTACGAACATCCTCACGATGGTCTTTATCACGCACACGATAACGGGAATACAGATCGCGAGCGCGGCATTGACGGCGGTCGGCGTCGGTCTCCTCGTGGTCTACGGAAAAAAGACGGCATCATCCGCAACACTCCATGCCCCCCTCCATACGCGAACGCAAGGTTAGTACTCGGTCTCTCGGCGGGATCCTCCGCTGTTCGCGCTATGCATTTGGTCCGAACCGGCTTCACTACTGTGGGCCGGATAAATCGGGCGAAATAAAAGATTACATCAACGATGAAGCTTCGGACGGTGGTCTCACGGAGATCCTCGCGCAATTCGAGACGATGTATCCGTATCTCGTCCACATCGCAACAGCGAATCATATCCGCGATCCGCTCGACGAGCGCGTTGTCGAAGCGTACTGGGTGGGGAACGACTTGCTCGACAAAGTCGCAAAGCAGGATTTTTATCTCCACCTCGTCGATGGTCTTCAGCTGAAGAAGAAACTCGGCAGGAATTTTTCCATCGTCGAAGAGAAGATCGGGCAGGGCGCCGTCCCGCATCACTCGTTCCACGTCCTCGACATCTGGAAACGCACGGGACATGTCGAGCGCGATCATACGCTGGAGAGTATGGATGCCTGCCGTATCTCCTGGGGCAAGGTCGAAGCGGTCGCCGGGCCGTTCGTGACCATCTCGTCCGAGCCGATCCTCTATGTCGCGGGCAAACTCCTCCTCGGCGCTCCTCTTTTGCGCAGGCTCACGCGCCACCTCGAGGCGGAATACGATATCGAACAGTTGAAGGTGGGGGATACGGTCTCCATTCACTGGGGAGTGATCTGCGAGATCCTCTCGCCGCAGCAGGTCGCATCGCTCCGCAAATACACGCTTCGTCATATCGCGCTCGCGAATCTCACTATTTAAAGAGTATGGCGGAACAGACCACCATTCATGTTTTCGGGAATCCCGACCTTGCGATGGATTCGCTCCCGCTCCGTATCTTACCCCAACTTCGCGAGCGATTTCCCGATATCCATTTCCTCACGCTCGACCCCAACGAAGAATGGGATGTCCCCGACCCGTTCATCCTGATCGATACCGTCGTCGGACTCCCTGATGTCCATTTTTTTCAGAGCTTGGACGAATTCGGTACCGCGCCAACGGTCTCCGTTCACGATTTCGACGCACTCTTCAATCTCCGCTATCTCAAAAAGCTCGGGAAGCTGAAAGGTGTCCGCATCATCGGCCTTCCACCCGACATGGACGAAGCGAAAGCCCTCGCCGACACAAAACGCATCCTTACAAACTTGAGTTTGTAAGGATGTACTGTATGATCGGGGAATGGGGAATATAAAAATGAAGACGGCAAAACAGATGGAGCGGCATTTGAAGGGGATGGCAAACCATTATCGTATCGAGATATTGCTTTTGATCGCAAAGAGTAGGGCGATAACGCTCGAAGAGATCATCGAGGTGATCGGCGCCAACGCAAAGACCTTGGGCGAGCACACGAGGCGCCTCTATCAGGCGGGGCTCGTGAACAAAAAATATCGCGGGAAATTCGTCGAGCACACGCTGTCGCCGTATGGGAAAAGATTTGTTGACTTCCTGAAGTCATTCCAGCGCATTTAGTGAGGAGTAATGACGGAATGATCGATGATCGGACGATCTCAAATATCCTGCCCGCCCTGCAAAAGAACATCCTTACAAACTCCAGTTTGTAAGGATGTTCTTTCTTGTGTGGTGGTGAGGGTTAGAGTTTGGTGTAGGTGACGAAGCGGCCGGTCTTGCCCGATTGTGCGATGCGGCCTTGTTTTTCGAGTTCCGCGAGGTAGTGCGTTGCGGTGGAGTCTGAACAGCGAGTTTTTCGACGGCGTCATTCGTCATGGTTCCTTTTTGCTCGAATTCGGCCATGATACTCACGAGTTTCTTCGCTTACTTCCGGCGAATCTTCGCGATAGCATCTTGAAAGAGATCGAGAATGTTGAGTGCGCGCGGGGGAGGAGTTTGAGCGGCCCCGGTAGTAGAGCTGTCGCTCACTACGGGGCGAGCTTCGAGGGTTACTTCAGGTGGAGGAAGCGGGGCTGAGCCGTCAATGACGACGGCGACGGGGGCGATGGGCTTCACAGGAACAAACACAACGCGAGCCCCGGTAGTAACCGCCGAAGGCGCTACTACGGTGTCCGCTTCAATCGGCGGCGAAGACACCGCAGCAGAGGAAATAATCGGTTCAGCAACGTCTGGCGGGGGAGGAGGAATTGGCTCAACAACCCCAGTAGTAACCGCCGTTGGCGGTACCCCGATAGTGGAGCTGTCGCTCACTATGGGGCGAGCTTCGGGGTAAACGGGAGGCGCCAGATTGACAGGCTCCGAAATAATGGGGAGAACAGGCACGGTATCGTTTGTCGGAGGCATGTATATATTGTACACCGTCAAGAGCAAAAATTTTTCGAAAAAAGTGGAAAAAACATGAAAAAAGCGTATTCTTTTGAGATGGATCAAAATATAGAGAAACTCGTCGAACGAATTATTGCTTTCCGCAATGTGCGTGATTGGAAGCAGTTTCACAACCCTAAAGATGTCGCGCTTTCTCTTGTTCTTGAAGCGGGAGAGGTGATGGAGCATTTCCAATGGAAGAACAAGGAGGAGATGGAGGAACACATTGTCGAAGCGCGTGTGGAGATTGGCGAAGAGCTCGCGGATGTCCTCTACTGGGTGCTACTTATGGGACACGACTTTAACATCGATGTGCTCGCAGCCCTTGAAGATAAAATTAAAAAGAATGAAGCGAAGTATCCAGTAGAAAAAGCGAAAGGTCGGCACACCAAATATACGAAATTGTAAATCATGACCCACATTCAGACATTCCCGTTTGAAAAGGACAAATTTGAACAGATCAAAGATTTCCATTTTGGGTTGAATTGGCCAGTAGTTTATATCCAGGAAGATGGTCGCGAGATGTATATAGGGCAGACAACAAATGTATACGCCCGAAGCAAGCAGCATTATGAGAATCCAGACAGGGCGCGCTTAAAGAGGATCCACATACTCACCGATGAAGAATTTAACCTCTCATCAGCGTTTGATTTTGAGTCACTTTTGATTCAGTACATCTCAGCCGAAGACAGTTTTAAATTACAAAACGGTAATGGTGGTTTGATAAATCATAACTATTATGAAAAAGAAAAATATTTGGCAAAGCTCGAAACAGTTTGGCCGAAGCTTAGAGAAAAGGGCCTAGTCAAACAGAGTTTAGCTGATATCAAAAATAGTGAATTCTTCAAATACTCTCCATACAAAGCGCTGACCGAAGATCAGCTAGTGGTAGCGATGAAAGTGGAAAACAGTATCAAGAAGAGAGACGCAGTAGCTCATATTATTAATGGGGGCCCAGGAACAGGAAAGTCTATACTCGCCCTCTATCTTTTGAAACACATGAAGGAGGATAAGGACATGAAATATCTCAAAACTGCGCTGGTTGTTCCAATGAGTGGCTTGCGAACCACCCTGCAACGAGTGTTACAACGGGTTCCAGGCATGGGAGCTGGTATGGTAATAGGACCGAGCGACGTTACAAAAAAAGAATATGACGTACTTATCGTAGACGAAACACACAGATTGCGTCGCCGTGTAAATCTGACCAACTTTGGATCTTATGATTTAACTAATAAGAAATTGGGTCTTCACAAAGACGCAACACAGCTTGACTGGATCATTTCATCCTCTAAACAACAGGTATTTTTTTATGACAACAGGCAAAGTGTAGTGCCAGGAGATGTTCGTCCTGGAGACTTTAAAAAACTGAATGCCGTGAATTACAACCTGACAAGTCAAATGCGCATAGAGGGTGGCGAGGACTACTTACGATTTATCGATGATCTATTAGAACTGAAAGCAACAAAAGGATTTGAATCAACGAATTATGAATTTAAGATATATGAAAGTATTGGTCAAATGGTGCGAGATATCAAGGTTAGGGATTCGGAGCATACTCTAGCCAGAGTTGTTGCGGGTTATGCGTGGTCGTGGAACACAAAAGGAGGTAGGGATGGGCACGATATCGAAATCGATGGTCTGAAACTTGTATGGAACAGTAAAAATATCGATTGGGTGAATTCTAAAAATGCAATAAACGAAGTTGGTTGCATTCATACTTGACCCTCCCCCCGAATTTCATACACCAATCTTGTAATTATTCGTTAGAATAGTTGCATATGAAAAAGCATCGTATCGCTCTGGACGTGAAG
>MHLP01000025.1 GCA_001821435.1 Candidatus Lloydbacteria bacterium RIFCSPLOWO2_01_FULL_50_20
TGGCGTAGGCGACAAGCGCAACCGCCTTCGGTGATTTTGATGTACGGGTCATGTACCTATTATCTCATGAGTTGGGGGTGTTTTCTACAGAGCATGGCTGTCCCCATTATCCCCATTATCCATTGTGTTCGCGCGGACAAATGTGACGGTTATGCCCTACAGTAGCTGAGTCACCACAAAAATAAATAACACACCCGCGAGTGTAGCAAGGATAGTTTTATAAGAAGAATGTTTGCTGTGCGCTTCAGGCAAAATATCCGACGCGCCGATATAGAGAAGAAAACCGCCAATAAAACCGACGGCGACAAGGAGTGCCTTGTCCGGAAGCACAATGAACACCGAGACCGCGCCACCCAAAAGCGGAGCGACGGCGTTCAAAAAAAGCATCCGCAGACTTTGCTTCAATTTATTGCCATGGACGAGCATGAGGGAGACGGTATTCAGGCCGTCAGAAAAACCGTGAGCAATGACTCCTAATCCGACAGCAGAGCCGAGCACGGGGTTTACCTGAAATGAGAGCCCGATCGCCAGTCCGTCCAAAAAGGTATGGAAAGTCAGTGCAAGCGCAGAAAGCGTCCCAACAGCCAGATGGCTATGATCTTCATACTCCGACTCATGGGCACTGTGGACCGAAAAAAGTTTTTCAACGACATGAAAAACAAAAAAACCAGAAATAAATGCGGTCATTGCGAACAAAGGCGAAACACCGGTCATCTCTATCAATTCCATCATCTCGGGAAAAATATCAAAGGAAACGACTGAAACTAAAACGCCGGCAGCAAAACCCAGGACGACATGCAGGCTGTCCCTAAAACGAATACCCAAAAAACCGCCAAGAAGCGTGGCTAGAAAAGCTCCAATAATAAAGAGAGTGACCATGATTGAAAATCTGCTTTTTTAATTTTGGTATCCGATAAGAAAAAATATTGCAATGATGAGCAGTGCGATCGGAGCGTACACAAGACCCATCCATTTTGCCAACTTTGCCCAGTCGTCTTTATTCATATGATACAGAGTAGTATGTATATGCTGCTCTCTGTGAGCTATATTTTGACATAATAATTATTATTTGTATAGTAGTTGTAGATCATTCATTGAGGAAAGCGGTTCATGAACAAAAACGAATTGCGCGGTTTTCATATCGTTGGACATACCCATTGCCTTTCAAAGAGCGGAGGGAGCCGTGTGGGATATCATTGTCCGGATTGCGGATGTTTCTATGCGGAAGGCAATTACACGATCGAGAACGCAACGTACGTACTCGGCAATGCCGAACCTAAAAAATGCTGCGGGAAAGTGCGCCCAACACCTCGGCTTTTTGAAACACTCGACGAAGTAAGGGACTTCATGGCAAACCTGGAAAACTCTGGTGAATGGGAGAGGGCGACGCTTATCAGAAAAAGCACATTAATGTCTGCCCACTTCAACCAAAAACTTGTTGCGGAACAGAAGCGAAAGATCGCCAACTGACCGATCTCGACACCCCCAAGCGGGTGTTTATTTTTTCTCTTCCCCATTTCGCTTCTTCAGATATGTTTTTTTCTTCAACTCTTCGGGAAGATAACTTACCTTATCGTATTTCTCATACCCTTCGCCATAGCCAAGTTCTTTCATTAATTTCGTCGGGGCGTTGCGGATATTGAGCGGAATCGGCAAATTGCCGTAGGTACTGACATCCTCTTTCGCTACCAGAAGGGCGGCGTATGCGCTCCGATCCTTCTTGCATCCCGCGAGATAGGCGACGCCGTGTACTAAGTTGATCGCGCATTCTGGATACCCTATCGTTTCACACGCGCGAAAGACCGCATTCGCGACGACAAGTGCCGTCGGCTGCGCAAGACCGATATCTTCGCTGGCAAATATCACCATCCGGCGCGCAATAAAAAGCGGATCCTCCCCTGCTTCGACCATTCGCGCCAAATAGTAGATCGCCGCATCCGACTGCCCAGCGCGCATGCTCTTGATAAACGCACTGATCGTATTATGATGTTCTTCACCATGCTGGTCGTAACGCAAATGCTTCGATTGGATCGCCTGTTTTAAGTGTTCAATTGTCGGTGTCTTGTAGAGTTTGATGGTCTGATCAAGCACCGAGAGTGCGATCCGCGCATCGCCGCCGGACATCGCGATCAGCCAATCGCGCGCCTTCAGATCAATCTTTACCTCCGCACGTGCGATGATCTTTCGCATATCGTGCGCAGTGAGTTCATTGAGCACAAAAACGCGGCACCGCGAGAGGAGCGCGGAGATCACTTCGAAGCTCGGATTTTCCGTCGTCGCCCCTATCAGGGTGAGTTTTCCGCTCTCCACATGGGGCAGGAGATAATCTTGCTGTGCCTTATTGAACCGATGTATCTCATCAAGAAAAAGCACCTTGGGGTGTTCACCCGCGTCTTCATCAACAATCGCCTTAATATCTCCCTTCCCTGCCGAAACTGCAGAAAGCTCATAGAATTTTGCGTCGAGGCCTTTTGCATAAATACGTGCAAGCGTCGTCTTTCCTACGCCGGGTGGACCCCAGAGAAGAAAAGAAAAAAGGTGTCCTTGTAATGTTGCAACACGTAAAGGCTTTCCCTCTCCGACAAGATGTTCCTGCCCGACAAAATCGTCAAGTGTTTCGGGGCGCAGGCGTGACGCAAGGGGTTCCACCCCGTAGTGACCACCTTCTTTTTCGTTCAATTTATTTTCCATAGTGTTTCATTGAGAAACTCGTCTCAGACATATAAGCCCCGAAAAGAGCTACCCCAGGGTTCCGTAGGCCAATGCTACCATGTCGAGCGAGGAGCGTGTAGAAATTCCGATTTTATACAACGTCCGAGCAACCTAAAGTTCACGACCGCAGGGAGGCGACCAAGAAAATAATGAGCAAAGCGAATATATTTTCTGAAGTACCCTTGTGGTATATGAATTTGGAAGCGACCTAAAAATGCCTCACGGTACTCCGTTGAGCATTTTGGAAGTCCCTTTAGCGGTACTCGAAGTGGTGCGATGACGTGGACAAGGATTCTTATCCTTACCGCCTAACGGAAAAGCAACAAATTGACAAATCTATTGAAATGGCCAAGATGAATTTCAGATAAGCAATTCCGGAAAGGTCATCAATGTTCTTCGTCAAAAAGCGGTTTTACCTCCAATGTTTGCGGGTCACATCATGGACCTGTATTGCATTGCTGGCGATCGGGTATTACTCAAATAAACTCGTAATATGGGCGAATGGCGGTACAATGCCCGTTGCCATGGAAAAAGAAGACGTGCTTTTCGTCATCGGTCCGGCAGATGCGGGAGTAAAATTTTTCTTTTCCGCCGGAGAACTTGCAAAAGACCATCAACCTCTGACAGAACATGCAAGGTTTCGTATCTTAGCGGATCGTATCCCGATTTCATTCACGATTATCGAACCATTTCGATTGCCGCACTGGCTTCTCGCCCTACTTCATTTATCGGAGACTCCGATAGAAAGGGAAGGTATCACCTCGATCGGCGATCTTCTCTTGTGGACGGGACGATGGCTTGCGCTTCTGCTATCCCCGATTTTATTGCCACTTTTTGTTTGGAAACTTTTCTGCCGACTGCTGAGAAAAAACAGAGCACCCGTCGAATGATGGGTGTTTTTATTCATCATCTGGAGAAATTTGTTCCTTTCTCCTCGCGCTCCTCTATTTCCTCATCGCCGTATCCAAAATAGTGCGCGATCTCATGCCAGACCGTTTCTTTGACTATTCGGCGAATTTCGTTCTCATCGCTGCCGGACGCTTCAAGGATCGGCAGCTTAAAAATAGTGATCTTGTCCGGAAGCACCAACCCGCCGTACACTTCTCCGCGCTCAACCAGCGGTATTCCTTCGTAGAGGCCGAGAAGCGTCTCTCCTTCCAGCACTTGATTTTCATGCATTTGATCGCGTGAAGGCGCATCAGCGATGACAACCGCGACGTTCTTGAGTTTTTCCAAAAAACGCAGAGGTATGGCTTCTATGCCTTCCGAAACCAGTTGTTCGAATCGTTCATCGGTCATTGTTCCCAAATGGTACCCCATAGTAGACTAAAGCACCACTACAGGGCAGGCCCCGCACCACAGGTCGTCTCATCAAAGCTTCTCTGGTAGAGTGGGCATTAACCATGAAAAAAGTAGAGAATGAAAATTTTGACGTCATCGTCATCGGCGGCGGACCAGGAGGTATGATGGCGGCAGGACGAGCTGCTGAGAGCGGCGCAAAAGTGCTTCTGCTGGAAAAGAATCCCGCATTGGGAAAAAAACTGCTACTCTCCGGCGGCGGACGATCGAATATCACCAACAACGAACTGAGCGTCAGAAAATTCCTTGAAAAATTCAAGGGGAAAGGAAAGTTCCTTTTTTCTGCGTTTTCCCAGTTTGGCGTCGGCGAGACACTCGACTTTTTCCATGCACACGGCATGCCGACCAAACTTGAGGCGGAGGGACGCGTATTCCCGAAGACCGAGAGGTCGGCGTCTGTCCACGATGCGCTTCGTGTATACATGAAAAAATGGGGTGTTGTCGTCCACTGTAATTCTGAAGTGTCGGGATTCCAAACAGTGAACGGTGCAATCGTCGGCATTAAACTCAAAAACGGGCAGCATCTTTCTGCGCGATCATACATTCTCTCGACAGGAGGAACATCGCGTCCGGATACGGGTTCGACCGGCGACGGCTTTCAGTGGCTCAAAAAGTTCGGGCACAGCGTGAGACAACCAACCCCCGCACTCGTCCCTATCCGCACAAAGGAAATGTGGGCGCACAAACTCACGGGCATCTCATTTAAAGAGGCGAAAGCTTCGATGCTTCAGAACGGTGTGCCCCAAAGAACTCGCACCGGAAAAATTCTCTTCACCCATATCGGATTAAGCGGTCCGCTCATCTTAAACATGAGCAAGGACATCGGTGAGCTTCTGAAGTATGGCAAAGTCGCGCTGGTGCTTGATCTTTTTCCCCGGCTCGATCACGGTGCGCTCGACCGTTCATTTCAGGCGACATTTCAAAAACTCCAGAACAAAAAACTGAAGAATGTGCTCCCGGAGATCGTGCCCGCCGCGTTTGCCCGACTTCTTCCTGAACTCCTCAAACTTGATGGGAACAAAGAGATCAATAAAGTGTCGCGCACGGAACGCATGGTGCTGGTAAAATTTTTAAAGGCGATATCGCTTACTCCCACTGGGGTACTTGGACTTGAGAAAGCGGTCGTTATCTCGGGCGGCGTCCCGCTCACCGAGGTCGATACCCGTACCATGCGCTCGAAAAAACACGGCAATCTCTACCTCATCGGCGACATCATCGATATCGATCGTCCTTCCGGAGGCTATAGTTTGCAATTCTGTTGGACTACCGGCTGGGTTGCCGGAACATACGCTGCAAAAAAGTCCTGAGTCCTTCTCTGCGGCAATAGTGAAAGAGGCACCCCTAGCGGGTGTGCCTCTTTCACTTCACTGGCATGAATCTTTCCTACAGCGAGATCTGGTTCATGAACCCCTGATCCTTCGAATCCAG
>MHLP01000026.1 GCA_001821435.1 Candidatus Lloydbacteria bacterium RIFCSPLOWO2_01_FULL_50_20
CGGAAGTTAAAACTCATCACGTCATTGCTTGGAGTATCTGTCTAGCCTCACAAATTTACCATTAAGCCGAGTTCTTTGCGGAAGTCGAATATGAATATTTTGGAACTCCTTTCGATATCAACTGACAGCGGACTTCATCGAAGTCCGCTTTTGCTTACACATCTAAATTGGCCAATTTTGCATTCGAAGTAATAAATGATTTACGCGGGCCAACCTCGCTCCCCATCAACAGATCGAAGGTCTTGTCAGCCGCCTGCGCGTCATCGATCGTCACCTGCTTCAAGACGCGATGCGCGGGATCCATTGTGGTTTCCCAAAGCTCCTCGGCATTCATTTCACCAAGACCTTTATAGCGCTGGATATGGAGCTTCGACGGCTTTTTCTTGCCTCCGGCAAGGGCTTCGACTGAGCTCAGCCGAATGTCCCCAGGACCGGCTTCCTCTCCGGCGGCTTCCGCCGGCTCCTCGGCCGCGGATTCACTTCCTTCTTCAGCTTCAGGAGTTTCAAATTCGGCAGGGTTGATCTTCTCCTTCGCGAGGAATGCATTCTTTTCCTGTTCAAGATAGAAATAGTGTGTCTCTTTTCCTTTTTTCACTTTATAGAGCGGCGGCTGGGCGATGTAAATGTGCCCCGCATCAAGGAGCGGTCGGAAATGCCGGTAGAGGAGCGTCAGAAGCAGCGTGCGGATATGCGCTCCATCAACGTCGGCATCGGTCGCGATAATGATCTTGTGATAGCGGAGCTTCGTGATATCAAACACATCGCCGATCGCCGTCCCCATCGCCACAACAAGATTCCTTATCTGCTCTGACGCAAGCATTTTATCAAGACGCGCGCGTTCGATATTCAATATTTTTCCGCGCAATGGAAGCACCGCTTGTGTCTTCCGGTCCCGCCCCGTCTTCGCCGTGCCGCCTGCGGAATCTCCCTCGACGATAAAAATTTCCGACTCTTCGGCGCTCCTGCTCTGACAATCGGCAAGCTTTCCGGGAAGCGTCATGCCCCCAAGCGCGCCCTTGCGCAAGACGGAATCTTTTGCTGCTTTTGCGGCCTTGCGCGCCTTAAGCGCCAATACGACTTTCTGAATGATCGCCTTCGCGTCATCAGGATGCTCCTCGAGAAACGTGGCAAATGCTGTTCCAAATACGGCCTCGGTTGCCCCACGCGCCTCCACAGAGCCCAACTTCGCTTTTGTCTGACCTTCGAACTGGATCTCCGACATTTTGACCGAAATGACCGCGGTCAATCCTTCGCGGACGTCGTCACCGGTGAATCCGTCTTCAGCCTCTTTTCCTGCTCCGTTCTTTTTCACATAATCGTTCAGTGTGCGCGTCAGCGCAGTACGAAAACCGGTCACATGCATCCCGCCTTCGGAGTTGTGCGTATTATTCGCGAATGCGATCTCGCGGGAAGCGATATCATCGATATATTGAAGCGCGATCTCGACATTCACCTTCCCTTCCTGTTTTTCGACATAAAAGATCTCACGATGGATCGGCGTCTGGAATTTATTGTAAAACTTCACCAACGAATAGAGACCTTCTTCAAAGAAGAATGATGTCGAGGGAACATTGCGGATCTCGTCCTTGAGATAAAACGCCCTGTCAAGATCGATCTTGCCCGCATATTCGCGAAGATCAAGAATGTTGACCTCGACGCCTTTTACCAGATACGCCTGCTGACGAAGATGATTCACTATCGTGTTCCAGTTCCACTTGATCTCGCTAAATATCTCCGGGTCGGGATCAAACAACACGACCGTGCCATGCAGTTTTGACGCAGCGATCTTTTTTACTTTTGCCTTTTGCTTTCCCCTCACATATTCCTGAGCATGTTCGCCGCCGTCACGATGCACATTCACCTTTGCGTACTGCGAAAGTGCGTTGACGACCGATGCGCCGACGCCATGAAGCCCTCCAGAAACTTTGTATCCGCTTCCATCGCCGCCGAACTTGCCTCCCGCATGAAGCGTCGTCATGACCGTTTCCAGTGCGGATACTTTTGTCGCTTTATGGATATCAACCGGTATGCCGCGACCGTTGTCGACAATACGCACGCGGTTGCTGGGAAGCAATGCAACTTCGATGCGGCTGCAAAAACCGCCCATCGCTTCATCGCGCGAGTTATCGAAAATTTCCCAGATCAAGTGGTGAAGCCCCTCGACTCCCGTCGAACCGATATACATTCCGGGACGCTTACGCACGGGCTCAAGTCCCTCAAGAACGGTGATCGCTTCAGCGCTATAGCTTGTTCTGAGCGGACTTGTGGTGAGTCTGTTCGAACCAGCCGAAGGGCTTCCACCCGGTTTTCCTCCTGAGGCGGATCTGCCTTTGGCTGATTTTGTTTTTTTGTCGTCTTTTTTTGCCATTTTTCACAGATAATTGTCCGCCTGAGGCGGACAATTTCATGGAGGAATTATAGCAGAAAGAGCTATATATTCAAAGCTTTTTTCTACGATTTTCTCTGACAAAAATGTGGCAAAAAATACCCGCTTTTTCAGGGCTATTTCGCCAACAAAATATTTGACAAATTATGTTATTGCTGTAATAACCCGAAACGGTCGCTATGCTGTTTTTTTCTTGTGATGGAAGACTTAACTATGTCCTCGCAACCCATGATGCGTTTGTTTTTTGAAGTGCAGAGACTACCTTGTCATATACTGCATTTGCCTCGGCATCAAGAAGTGTGTGTTCAAAAGATTGCAGCACCATGCGAAATGCGAAAGATTTTTTGCCGTCTCCTTCGGCATGCTCAAGACTAGGAGGTTTCTCGAACGTATCAAAAAGATATATCTTCTGCGCAAGCTCTCCCGCATTCGCACGGATGATCACCTCGATATCTCCCGCTTTGGTTTCTTTGGGAACCCAGAGCGCCACATCGCGCACGATGAACGGATAAACGGAAAAAGGTCTATATGTTCCGAGTACATAACGCTTCGGTGTATAATCCTTGCCATGATCCTCAAGTTTTGCTTTCGAAAGATCATCTACAATACCGGCTTTCTCTCCCCATGCCGCAACGCGCTCGGTCATTCGAAGCTCAAGATGCTCTCTCTCCCTTGGAAATACCGTCCCAATCTCAAAAAGTTTTAACTTTTCGTTCAACAAAAGTATGAGCGGTGCATATTGTTTCCCCTTCTCGAGTGCTTCCCTAAGATTTTCTTCAAGCGACGTACGGAGCGCGGGTTTTGTCTTGTCGAGCGGATTAGCGAGCATGATGTCCCCATTTTTTGCAAATGATTGTGTTGAAACTTCCGTGAAGCCTTGTTCAATAAGCTGGTCCTTCATTCGCTCGATACCATGATAGCGTGCCTGATCAGGCGAGCCTTCAATTGACGGTAGTTCCGCCGAAGGGACTTTATCATAGCCAATGATGCGTCCGACTTCTTCAACAAGATCTTCGGAAATAACGATGTCTGTACGCTCGAAGGGCGGAGTGACAGTGAAGATATCGCCCTCGCTCCTTACTTCGAAACCAAGGCGTTTAAAAACATCTTCGACTTCTCCTTTTGCAAAACTCGAACCAAGAACACCATTGATCTTTGCGAGTGACACTGACACCGCGGGTAGTGGCATGGCCGGAGAGGGATATTCGTCCACAACTCCAATGACTTCCCCGCCGGCCAACTCAGTAATAAGCGCGAGTACCCCATGCATACCGTACGCGGCGAGCTCGGGAGATGGGCGATTCTGGAAACGGAGTGACGCGTCAGTAAAGAGCTTGAGTACTTGCGCAGCGCGGCGGACCGTCGTACCGTCAAAATTGGCCGACTCGACAATAATATCAGTGGTTGCGTCGCTTATTTCCGCGCGTTTACCCCCCTTAACGCCCGCAATACCAAGTGCCTCGCCGGTACCAACATCGGTGATAAGAAGAACATCTTTGGGCAACGCATATTCTTCGCCCGATAGTATCGTCATTTTCTCTTCGTCATTTGCGTCACGAACGGTAATTCCCGAGAGCCCCCTACCATCAAACGCGTGGAGCGGCTGGCCAATATCAAGCATCACGTAGTTTGTTGCATCGACGATATTATTGATGGAGCGCTGCCCGACCGCTTCGAGGGCCTCGCGGAGCCACAGGGGCGATGGACCGACTTTTACGCCGCGTACGACTGCGCCGATATATCGCATGCATTTTTGAGGATCTTTGATCGTGACGGTGAGGGTATCGGTCCCGGAAAACTTCGGCAACAATGTGCGCAAGGGGTCCTCCTTGAGCGGCACGTCAAGGATGGCAGAGAGTTCTTTGGCAAGTCCGCGATGCGAAAGGCAGTCGGCCGCACGATTCGGTAATACCTTCACGTCTATCATGTCTCCTTCGACCGCTTCGATCTCGAACGCATGAAATGTCAGCGCATCGGAGATCTTCTCCGGAGACGGCAAGGGTTCGTCAAAGTATTTCTGGAGCCATTTCAAAGAAATTTTCATAACGACTTTTCTTCAAACGCATAATTGAATCGGACATCACCCGAGTGAAAAAAACGCACATCGGGAATGCCGTACTTGACCATAATAAGCCGCTCAAGTCCTCCACCCCATGCAATTCCCTGTATTTTTTCAGGATCCAAGTGGACATTATGTAGAACCTCGGGATGAATCATTCCGGCACCCGCCATTTCTAGCCATTTCCCTTCTTCTCCCGAAGTTTCGAACCATGCATCTACTTCGACGCCCGGCTCGACAAACGGGAAGTAGCTCGGACGAAAACGGATCTTCACTTCAGGACCAAGGTATTCTCGATAAAATTGAGTAAAGACGTACTTGAGGTGTGCAAGCGTTATCTCGCCTGACGGACCGACGGCAAACCCGTCGTAATGATAGAACTGGGCTTCATGGGTCATATCAGTTGCTTCATTGCGGAATACTTTGCCCGGACTGACCATCCGCATTCGCGTACCACCCTCTTTTGCAAGCTTCTCGAGACAACGAAGTGTCACCGAGGTACAGTGCGTCCGCAGTACGCGTTGCGGTTTTTCGTTGGTAAAAAATGTGTCCTGCATATCACGAGCCGGATGATCAGCATACATACGTAGCCCGTCGAAATTATGGAATTCGTCTTCAAGTTCGGGGCCATAGGCGATGCCGAAGCCCATACGACCAAAAATATCCGCAATTTCGCGAATGGCGATAGTGATGGGGTGTAAACGTCCGTTAGTAGACATTACCCCAGTATATTCAAAACATTCTTAAAAGCCAACCAGATCCGACGTATTTCTCATGAGAAAAATGAGCACAAGGACGAGAAGCAAGGCGGCAAAAGAAAAAATAAGGACGAATTTGCACATCATGCATTCGCCTTTTTCTTTTTTCTGCTGATCGCCCGCCGGTCCATTTTGTGCTTGTTCGGTATTGTCCATAGATATATTATACATGACCCGAATGAGACAGCGAACCGCCTCTTGAATTTGAATTCCTATAATACAATGCTTCGCATTGACTACCGGGCGAGCCGTGGAGCAAACAAAAACCCTTGCGACGTTCACCCCATGAGAGCCGCCTCTCGGACTCGAACCGAGGACCCTCGCTTTACAAAAGCGACGCTCTACCAACTGAGCTAAGGCGGCTCTCATGGGACCAACTGCTTGCCCCGTCCGACTGAACGACATCAATCCCCGCCCGAACGACTAGTCGGGCTGGGTTCGGGCGGGTAAGGCGGCGTGCATCAGTTTTAACAAAAAAACGCCTATTTGGCGAGCGGCCTGCGTTTTATTCACAAAACGGGAAGTCTCCCGCGGGATATGCGGATACTACACGCGTCCGCCGTCTTTGCGCCGGAGTGCTGCCTGATGTTCGGCAATACGTTTCAAAAAGAAAGAGGTCACATTCCCCTTCTCCACATCCAGACGTCCAAAGATCTTTTCAAGAAATATATCGTGTCCCCTCTCAAGAAAAATTCGACTTTGAGTGAGTATACGAATGCCGTGGGGACGGACACGAACAGCTCCATACGAAAGCTGGTCTATCATGTGCGACAATTCAAGAGCAAGAAAATCCGCAAAGCTCGCCAGAACATCTTCGGGCGAAACCCTGAGATCCGTGTTTTTCCTGTGCGCGTAAACCAAGATCCCGGAAACGACAGCAAGCGAGAGGAGCCAGATGGCGGTGAGCAAGGTCATAGATATTCAATATGATACCATTACCGGTGAATTTCCTCTATACGCACAATGAATTTGTCGGCCCCGCAAGCCCTCCGCCCGCTGGGGCGGGGTATTTGCGGGCGACCTGTTTTATTGGAACAGCCCAGAACACCCGGGGCTGACTTCGGCTGAGCTCAGTCGAAGCCTTGCCCCGGGGATGAATGGGCGCGAAGCGGGTAGATGGGGCGGTGGCCCCATCCCTAACCAAAAAACTTGCCCGTGGTTCCGCTCGCCAAATACCCCATAGCAGAGCTGGGGGTTGGACGAGCGGACAAGTTTATTTCCCCACCGCGAAACGCACGAAACGGATGATCTCTGTTTTCTCGCCAAATTTCTGCACTGCTCCCTTTACCAAGTCTCCGACCGTCATCTCAGGATCCTTTACATACGGCTGTTCGACGAGAGTCTGCTCATTGAAGAACATATCGAGCTTTCCCGCAAGCACTTTCTCTTTAATGGGAGCCGGTTTATCAAGCTTCGCGACCTCGTCACCGAAAAATGCCTCCGCCTTTGCCCTATCCGCATCCGTGACATCTTCGAGACTGGTATACTTCGGATTCATTGCGGCGGCGTGCATGGCGATCTCGTATGCAAGCTTTTTGAACTCTTCATTTTTCGCGACGAAATCGGTCTCGCATGCAAGCTCGAGCAATACTCCCACCGAGCCTCCAGCGTGAATATACGCAGCGATGACACCCGCGCCGAGCGTGCGACTCCCCTTTTTTGCCGCGATCTCCCCGCTCTGCTTGCGAAGCGCCATGCGCGCTTTATCCATGTCCCCTTTTGCCTCCTCGAGCGCTTTCTTCACCTGCATGACAGACACACCAGTCTCGTCACGAAGCTCTTTGATCTGTTCCATGGTGATCTCCATATATAGTGAATTGAAGAAAGTGAATAACGAAAATCTCAACAGAAAACCGCTAAAATTCTCAAGCCGCCAAAAATACTTACACCCTCTGCTTCACTCCCGCCTGATAGGCATCGCGCAGGACCTCAAGAAAATACCGAACGGAAAGCAGGGCGGAATCATTGGCAAGGATCGGGTACGTGATCTCGCTTGCGTTGCAGTCGGAATTCAGGAGCGCGATCGTTTCCACTTTTATCTTCTTCGCTTCCATGACCGCGATGTGTTCTTCGCGCGGGTCGACAATAACCAGCGCCGCCGGGGTGGATTCGAGATTGGCTATTCCGCCAAACTCCGTCTGGAGTCTCCCCATTTCACGCTCGAATAGAAGCCGTTCTTTTTTCGTATATTTCTCCAGTTCGCCCTTCGCGAATTTGTCGGAAAGTTCTTTGAGACGTGCAGTGCGTTTTCTGATCTCCGGCCAATTCGTGAGTATCCCCCCGACCCAGCGTTCATTGACATAAGGCATCGCAATCGATTTGGCGACCTCTCCGACTATGGCGCGGGTCTCCTGTTTTGTGCCGACAAAAAGCACGGTCTTTCCCAGTTTACCCAATTCCTCCGCGCGCGCTTTTGCGGTCTCCAGCATGTGAAAGGTTTTTTCGAGATCGATGATATCGACGCCATTCTTTGCGCCATAGAGAAACGAACGCACCGATGAATGACGGCGCGCACGCGAATAGCCGAAATGAGCACCCGCCTTGAACATGGCTTCGATGAGGGCGTTATCAGGTTGTGTCTTTCCTTCGGTCATAATGGGAGAGAGTGTAACAGAAAGCCTTTGCTTATGCAATCTTTCTTTTTTGTCAAAAAGTGGGTGTTTTAGGTACACACATATGGCGGTTTAGTATTTGAATAATGCGCCAAAAACTCATTTGGCGTTTGACCACCTAGACCGCAGTGCTCCAGGTCGTTATAGTACATATTCCATCGTTTGAGCCGCTTTTGCAAATAACGCACGTCATTGAATACGTGCTGTTCATGGAACTTCTCCTGATCCTCGCGATGACTGCGTTCCACGGTGCCATTCTGCGCAGGTTTCCCTGGGTCAATTAAATAATGCACGATGCCGTTCTTCCCACAGAAGACATCGAGCGCATGCGGTGTCTTCACGGTCATATCACTGCGCTTGTTCGTGCCTAAATAGTAGTTCGTGAACACACTCCCGTTGTCGGTCTTGATACCTCGGATCGGGTGCGGAAAACGGCGCAGCACCTCTTTCACGAAGCGGATCGAGTGAAAGGTTGATTGTTCCTCATAGATCGCCAAATATCTCCAGCGTGAAGCAGTGTCAATGGCGGTGTATTGGAAATATGCTTTGCCCGCAATAGTTCCCGGCACATACTTCACGTCGATCTCGACCAGCTCGCCCGATTTGCGCTCTGCGCGGAGATACTTGTATGTGGTTTTCTTCACACGATACTTGCGTACCAGTCCTTCCTTTTTCAATATCTTCCCCACTGTACGCTCGTGAATGTGCACCCCTTCTTTCGCTAACTGCAGTGTATTTTAATGGCACACTTTTACTTTTTCAATAACCAACCGCATGGATTTCTTTGGTCCGCCGAAGCTTTTAGCGTAGGCGACTCCTTATTTTAAGCCATTTTCTCAACCATGCATCCGTCGAATTAGTCGGATTATAGAAAATGTCATGGGAGTTCTCCGGCTATTGTTTTAAACCCAAAACTATACTAACCTAACTTCAGTACTAATCCCACATAGAAGGTATGGTATGAAAGCTGAATATGAGCGCGATGCCCAAGGCAGATATCTTGTGTTACAAATTCGTTCCAGCGGCCTTAAGAAAAGAATTCCTGTTGAAGAAGTGGGTAAATGGGCTTGTGATCACGACTACTTGGTGAGTGATGATGGAAGATGCTGGGATTGTGGATCAGTAAGGCCACATCGACATCCGCCAACAAACTGGGCTCTACCGAGAATTCGCTGACTGACCATCTTACACCTCTTGAGGCCTATGGCCTCATTTTTTTACTCTCACTTCCCATGACACCTCTGTTGCTTATTGACTACTACGCAGGAGTTTAAAATCGATTATTTTAACCGCTGTATCCATATCAACCTTTTCCCCATAGTATTTCTTGTAATGCTCTAACATTTCCTCGTTGCTCTGATATTTTTCATGCCCTTCAGAATCTTTTTCCTCTATCTCGCCCAGCCTTTTTTCTCGCACTCCTGTAATTTCCGCTTCGGCAAACTTTTCTCCCGATTCCCAATCAATAAGCTCGGCTTGGTCTCCTACTTGTATATTCTTATCATCGAAAAGACGCCATGTAACAGTTTTACTGTTATTCAATATTTTCTGAACTAAATTGTGTCTGAATTTTAATGTTTTCATGTTCCTACGCCCCATGACAACGCTTCGTCTTCTTACGTATCGCAATCACACGTTCCTTGAGCGCAATATCTGTTTCGATGCGGTACGTCTTTGGTTCTGTGGGCTTGGGCTCCAGTCCGGCTTCACCGTATTCCTTGTATGCTGCGAGCCAGCGCTCGAGACTGCGCTTGCCGTACGGACAGACCTTCGCACTGTCGACCAGTTTTGCTTCACCCCTTGCGACGGGGGGTACCCATCGCAGTCGTTCCTCCTTGATTGTTTTTGCCATAGATATAGCCATGACTGGATGTTATCCGGAAACCGCCATATGTGTGTGCACATTACCCGTGGGGTACGTATTGACAAATTACAATTAATAGTTTATTACTTAAATCAGCGCAACCTCGTTCAACTCACCAAAAGGAGTGCGGATCATGGATTTGCCCTACTGGTACTGGTTTCTCATCATTGGCTTCGCACTGTTTTTGGTTGCAGGTATCATGCTTGTCGCGGATAATTTAGACTCTACCGAAACGGACATTTATTGGGATACCGACGATACGGTAAAGCCAAAATGGCGAGTGCTGGTCGGTGGTGTTCTTGCTGTCATCGGGGTTATTGGATTAACCTTGGTGTTCTTTCTTGGATAAAGCGAAACTTAACTGATCAGTTGGAACACGGGAACTTTCGTGCTTTTTTTGTCCCGTGAGATTGTTACATCATACCTAATTCCCAAGTTAGCTCTTTTTATTAACCTTCTTCTCCGACCTCCGCAACGCCAAGTGTGCCACCTTTCGCGCGCGTGGCGATAGTTTCAACAATGTCGCCGATGTTGCCCTGAAAGATAGCCTCGATATTGTGCCAAGATTCCTTGATACGGTGGTCGGTGACGCGGTCCTGCAACGTATTGTAGGTGCGGATCTTTTCCGAGCGATCCCCTGTCCCTATCATTGAACGCGCGGCGGCATTCTTTTTCAATTCATCTTCATCTTTCTCTTGCTCGAGTTTGGCAACAAGGATCGACAACGCCTTTTCCCTATTCTTCAGCTGAGATCGTTCGACCGAACAATGCACGTGGATCCCCGACGGTTTGTGTACCAAGTGCACGGCCGTCTCCACCTTGTTCACATTCTGTCCGCCCGCACCGCCGGAACGTGCAAAGGTCATCTCGAGGTCTGCCGGATTGATGACGACTGTAGCCTTCTTTCCGATCGGGAGCACAAGGACAGATGCCGTCGATGTGTGAATGCGCCCGGATTTCTCCGTCGCCGGGATACGCTGTATGCGATGGACACCGGTCTCATGCCGAAGCAGATCATAGGCATCATCTCCCGTAATCTCGAATGTCGCTTCTTTGTAGCCGCCAAGCTCACTCTTCGATTCATCGATAGGGCGAAAACTCCAGCGTTGTTTGGCCACGAAACGCTCATACATAAGGGCAAGATCCTGCGCAAAGATCGCGGCCTCCTCCCCTCCCACTCCCGCACGGACTTCAAGCACGAGATCTCTCGGTTTCCCTTCCTCCTCTTTATCTTCGCGTATGACGTTGTCCATCTTTTCCTTCAGTTCTTCGGACGCCGCCGTAAGCGTCGAGAGTTCTTCTCTCGCCAACGCTTCCATTTCGGGGTCCCCAAAAAGTTTTTTCAATTCTTCCATTTGCGCCAAAAGCCGCTCGTATTCTTCTGCGAGATATCTGGTCTTATGATTCGCTTTGTATTTTTCGAGATCCATAATTGATCATCTTTATTGTACTACGATGCATGCAAAAATTCTTTTTCTCTTATATTCACGATGCAAAAGAAAAACCCACAGGTAAGACCGGTGAGTTTTTCCCGTGATAGCGGTTATTTATGCTTCTTGGCCTTCGGAGTGGCGGCATCGCGACGAGCCTTGAACTTCTCGATGCGTCCCGCGGTGTCGGTGACTTTTTCTGTTCCGGTAAACAGCGGGTGGCATTGTGAGCAAATTTCCATGTCGATCGCCTCCTTTGTCGAGCCGACGATAAATTCCGCCCCGCACGCGCAGGTCGCTTTTGCTTTGGGAAAATATTTCGGGTGAATGTCCGCTTTCATGATGGCAATACTCTAGCAAATACGCCCCTTTTTGGCAAACGGCGCCTTCCCAAGTATGCGATTGGGGTGTTTTACAAAAAAATTCCAAACTCCATTTTTACAGAGCACGTAATTTGGGATGCATTACGAAGTCCTGGACTGAGTCAATGTCGAGAAGCCGTAGTAATCTACGGTGACTCGACTTGCGGAAGGAAGGACGAGTAAGGCACCCAAATTACGTGTTCTGGAGCGGGTCGATCATCGTGGTTTGTATGGTCTCCGCTTTCTGCATCACCTGATTTCCATATGTTGCCGCCCAGCTTGAACGGGCGCAGGAGCTACCTGAAAAATATCTGCATGCCGCATCACGTTCAGCACTATACGAACTTGCTCTTGCACCGAGATCGGTCAAATAGATCCCTGCCGCCATGAACGCATCGCGCGCACTCCATGGATCAGCCGAAGTGGTTCCCAATGCGCTGGTAATGCGATCCTGAAACAGCACCCACGTCGACGGTATGAATTGTGCGGCACCCATTGCGCCTCCCCATCCTATTTCTTGCGGACACGAAACAAGCGTATTATACGGGTCACGGCCGAGTTTTTGCGTGATCACAAAGAATGGCGGAACATCGCGGGTGGGGTTCATGACCCTGGAAAAAACGTTCCCCGTTCTGACGCCCACACCCGCGCCAGTGTCGCGGTTCTTCAAATAACATGAGCCCTGATTTTTCCCGAAACTTGATTCCTGCTGAAAGATCGCGAGGAGATATGCCGGCCGTATGCCGGTCTTGGCCGAAACAACCACGGCATAATCATACGCTCTCCCGAAAGGTATCTCTCCCGAATCACGGAGTGCAAAAAGCGCGGCACGGATCTGCGCGGCGCGTTTCTGGCGGTCACTCAGCACGTTAGAGTATTCTTTTTGCTTGTTTTTCGTGATGGAGAGCAGTGTGGCTTTTTCCTTTTCACTTCTCACCACCAACTGCTTGTTTCGTTCGAGTTCCGCTTTTGCGTCCATTTCATCCGCTCTTCTTTTTTCGAGCTCATCCTGTGCCGCCTGGTTTTCTGTCTTTGCACTTTTTAGCGCATCGGCCGAATTCTTAAGTCCCACACGAAGCGCATCGAAGGAGTCGAGGTCAAGGAAAAAATCGGAAAGACCCTCTCCAGACAGAAGCATCTCCACCATTCCGACCTGATCCAACTCATTTGTTTTTCTAATCAACTGTGCAAGAGACTGCTTTTCTCGGTCAATCCTCTGGCCAAGCTGTTTTACCGTCTGAGATTTTTGCGTGATCCCATCTCCTAAACGCGCGATCTGAAGATTCTTTGCCTTAATATTTAAATTCGCCTTACCAATGGTCGCGTTCAGAAGCTTAATATCGCGATCAAGACTTGCGCCTTCTTTTTTAAGCGTCGTGATCGTGTTATTAAGCCCGCTGATCTCCTGACTGATGCCGTTTAATTCCCGTTCCAGTGCCGCTTGCTGTGCGGCCGTATCAACTGTTTGCGCAAACGGTGTCACTGGAAACAAAAAGGAAACAAACGCAATCCCAAAAACAGCCAGCGCGATATTCCGCCTGAAAGAATTCATGCTTTAAATTATACCCTGTAGTAAGCCCACCAAGAAGCAGTCTACTGCCAAGCGAGGCACCAAATATCTATGACCTTTAATGACCTAAAAATTTCCCAAAAATACAACGTATTCTCGGGAAATTTTCTCTTTATTTCTGTTTTCGCAATTATTTTTTCTCCTGCCTTGTTGGTTCTTTTTCAGTCTCGCCCGGAACACCCCCTGCTCCTTCCTCATCCCTTTTGCCCTTCTTTTCCACTTCGATCGCATCAAGATCGATCGGTGCAACAGGCGCCTCCTCTTCTTCCTGCGGCTCCGTGACGCTGGCAACGGTGTCATGGAGAGAAACAAGCGGCTTTACTCCGTCACCCAGATCGAGGTCGGCGACCGTGATGCTGCTCTCCATATCAACCAGCTTTGAAAGATCGACGGTGATATGCTGCGGCAGTTTCGACGGCAGCGCCTCGATGCGGATCTCGTGCATGGTCTTCATGACGATACCTCCCAGCTTCTCTGCAGGAGCGACACCGATGAATTCGAGCGGCACGTCGACTTCGAGTTTCTGATCCTTTGAAACGACATAGAAGTCGACATGGATAGGATTTCCGATCACCGGGTCGAGCGCCACATCGTGAATAAGCGCATCAAGCGTTTCTTTTGGAGTCTTGAGCGAAATAATGGTCGATTCCCCCGCTTCTTCGTACACTTTTTTGAACACCGGAGCGTCGACCGCTATCGTGGTCGATTCCTTGCCGTTCCCGTAAAAGACCGCCGGGATCTTCCCATCCCTCCTGATCATTTTCGGATTTACTTTCACGTCGCGCAGTTCTGCATTGAGCGTTATCATAAGCCAAAAACTATTGAATAATTAGGGCTTACCATAGCAAAAATCCTCTTCTTCGGCAATAGTGGTGAGAAAAACCCCTGCCATAGAGAAGGTTTTTCTCAGAGAACGATATTGGCCCTTTTATTGCACGATGTTTGGCGGTGTCTTCCCGTCAAAAAATGCGATGAGGTTCTCTGCGGCAAGTTTCGCCATCCCGTCGCGGGTCGGCACGGATGCGGAGGCAATATGCGGCGTGAGTACCGCATTTTCACACTCCGTAAGACCGGGAGCGGTCTTCGGTTCGTTCTCGTACACATCGAGGCCCGCCCCCGCGATCGTATGAGACTTTAGCACTTCGACAAGTGCAGCTTCGTCTACGACCGGTCCGCGGGAGGTGTTGATGAGATACGCGGTCGGCTTCATCATCTTCAGCCGCTCGGCATTGATCAGATGCTTGGTCGAATCGAGGAGCGGAACATGAATAGAAACAACGTCGGCCTGACGAAGCACTTCTTCGACCGACGCAAAAAATTGCGCACCGGTTTCTTTTTCAAAAACTTCATTGCGTTTCACATCATAGTAAATCACGTTCATGTCGAATCCTTTTTGACAATGATATGCAAGACGCGAACCGATGCGTCCCGCGCCCAGGACCCCGAGCGTCTTACCGTTGAGATCGCTGCCCAAGAGCTGCATCGGCCCCCATCCGCCCCATGTACCGCTGCGCATCAACCTATCCCCCTCTGCGATCCGTGCGGTGGCTGAAAGGATAAGCGCCATGGCATGCTCGGCCACAGTATTGGTGAGAGCACCCGGGGTGTTCGTAATGGTAATACCACGCTTTTTCGCCTCGGCGACGTCGATGTTATTGAAGCCGACCGCATAATTGGCAAAGATCTTTGCTGACGGCACCGCATCGAACGTTTCTCCGTTGATCATATCAGTAAGAAGACACAGCACGCCGTCATACGGTTTTGCGCTTAGTGCACCGAGCATTTCCTCTTTCGTCAGCACACCGTCCTTTGTACTAACATCAAGCGTCAAACCTTTTTCACGAAGCATCGCGAGACCAAGATCGGGAATTTTTCGCGTTACATAGATCGTCGGCATAAGCAGTTATTTTATCGGATAGAAAAACGACCGTTCGCGTGTGCACACTCACTGTGCTTTGAGCGCGGCGAGCTGTCTTTGGAGTTCGGCGATCAAGAGAAGGATCTGATCGATCAGTTCCTGGATCTTTGCCTTGAGCGACACACTGACCGGAGCGGACGTTTCGGTCGCAGCGGTAGCCGTAGTAACGCCTGGGCTCGCGGCAGTGACCGTCTGCGCAACTGTTGTCGCAGTTTGTGCGGGCGCAATCTCGAGGACGACATTCGTCACCGGCGTGCTTGAAGCGACCGCTAGAGCGGCCTTCGCAGCCAAGGCTTGCTTTGCCGCAAGCGGTGCATCCGGTGTTCCGGCATCTCCTCCGTTATAGAGCACCGTCACGTCGTCCGGTGTGAGCGCGCGATTATAGAATCTCAGATCGTCAATATATCCGTTAAAGGTGCCTGAGAGCGGATATGATTCGAGCGAGCCGATGCGGTACATGAACGTATGATTGGTGAGGTCAGCGATCCACCTGCCGATGTTGTCGCCCGCGACGGATATTTCCTCGCCGTTCACGAACATGCGGTATCCCACAGCGTTTGCGGTCAATACCAACTGGTACCATTCATTCTTGTTGAGCATCGTCCCCATTCCTTGCGCCTTTTGGTCTGCTCCAGTCGTTGTCGTGCGGAACAAGAACTCCGGCCGCCCCTCGTAATTGACCCTGAGTGCCGCATAGATATAATAATCGCTCGTTGATTTTCCGGAAAAAAGAATGTTGCTGTCGGTGAGATCGTTCAGACTGAACCAGAGCACGATCGAACCCTGGCTTCCCGCGAGGAATCCGTTCGGAAGCACGACACTCTCGCCCGTCTTTCCGTCCATACCGAGCGCGGTGCCTGCCTGTCCTGATGCCCAGCCGAATCCGGTCGAAGTTCCGGTCAAGGCGCCGTTTTGCCCCCCGACGCTGTCCCCGACACTCCAACCTGTTCCTTCATCAAAAGTGAAGTAATTCGTGTAATCAGTGACCGATGCGAACGCGGTACCCGTGAAAGTAAGGACGGCAATCAAAGAAAGAAGCGGCGTAATAAAGATCTTCATAATGCTTAAATTAATTCTCGTAACTTTTAATTTTCTTTTTTGTCATCATACATCCTGACTTGCAGAAACAAAACTCTCAGCGGTCGTGTTCGGGGGAAGCTTCCCCTCTCGCGCGGCCACCGCGAATGCAAGCTGACGAGCGAATATTTTTTTTGCGCCTACGCTGTCTTCACGATGCGCCGCCCAGTGTTTGAGCACGGGATCCTGCAATGCGCGAGAATAAGAGAACGTGACGCCCCACGGATGCGGGCCTTTTTTCACGATGGCATCAAGATTCCGGAAGGCATCTTGGGGAGTTTGTCCGCCCGAAAGGAACACGACGCCGCCCAATTCCTCGGGAACATATTCACGAAGCACGCGCACGGTACGCTCGGAAACATCCAGAGCGTCGATGGCAATGTCCGAATCTTTTCCCGGTAAGACCATGCTTGTTTTCAGTATCGCACCCGAGAGATGGACACGATACGCACGCATTGCGACAAAAAGCTGGCTAAGCACGCGGGATAATGCCTCTTCACATTCTTTGGCCGTGTGCTTGCCGTCAAAAAGCACTTCCGGTTCAACGATGGGAACAAGGTCGGCCTCCTGACAGATCCGCGCATACCGGGCGAGAACGAATGCATTAGCGTTCACACATTCCTCGGTAGGGATATTCGCACCACCCTCTACATGATCGATGGCAATGACCGAGCGCCATTTTGCGAACTTCGCTCCGGCGTCGCGATATTTGAGCGCGCGTTCCGGCAATGTATCGAGGCCTTTCGAAATTTTCTCACCCGGGAAACCGGGCAGATCGACAAAGCCTTCGTCGAGTTTTATCCCGGGGATGATGCCGTTCTCCGCACAATAGGTCCGGAGCGGTTTTCCTTGTCCTGAGGACACTCGGCTGAGCCCAGTCGAAGCCCACGTCGAATGACCGTCGCTGGTGTTCTGCCAAAATGTTTCGTCATAAAAGATCACCCCTGAAAACGCATTCTTCGCTTCGGGCGTCGTCATGAGTATTTCGCGATATGTCCGTCGGTTTTCCTCGGTTTGCTCGACTCCGACCGCGGCGAAGCGTTTATTCGCGCTCGCCGTCGATTCATCGGCGGCAAGTATCCCTTTCCCGTCTGCGACAAGCGCGCGGGCGGTAGTTTCAAGCTCTGACGTATTCATTAAAAAAGTATACCACACCCTAAAACCTTGCTTGCAAAACATCTTGACTATGTTAGTTTTATATCGTTTCGCGGGTGCGAAATGAAGTTCTTTTTCAACTCCAACTAAGGCCATATAAGGCCAGGAGGAAATTGTGGAAAAAGCTTGGGATGTGCCGGAAAGTGAAGTGCGAGCACTGCTGGTGCAGTGGTTCTACGTGGGTCAAGAGAACTCGGCCTATTGCTTAAACGGGAAAGCAGTCGTAATCGGTTTTGGGATGAAATATATCCAGTATGGCGGCTTCGATCACAAGCACGCGGGGATTTATTTTGACTTTACTACCTTGCGTATCGCAAAACTCAACTACGAAGAAATGTTGGACTCCAGAGCGCTTTTGGATTTAGAAAATTCACCACGACAAATGAAGTTGTATGAAAAAATGAAAGCGCTCAATGTCCGCATCAGCGACCTGCCCAACACGCCGTTTTGGGTCGGTGACAAAGTTCTGGCATAATACAAGTAATTGGGACCCGAAATTGGTATAGTAGCGTTAATTAGCAAGCTAATATGTCAATTTAGGATTCTATGAGTACAAAAAAGGCGATGTCCGTACTGCAAATCACTTGAAACGATCAAGAAAGGGAACCGTGGAAATGATCAACGATATCTGTGTAAATCATGCAGGAGACGGTTTCGGCTGCGTGATTTTACATATGAAAAGAGAAAAGAAGAACTCTGGGAATTATTTGTGTTTGGAAAACAAACACTGCGAGAATTGAGTGAAGATTCCGGATATTCTCGGACACAGTTGCAAAATATATTTCATGCATTGCCAGCGAAAGAGAAGATGCACAATCCCCGACCAATCAACCTGGTGGTGGATACCACCTTCTTTGGAAGCAAGAAGGCGTATCAATGGGGAGTGACTGTTTTTCGTGATGCACAAGAGAAGGAAAATCTGTGGTGGAAGTTTGTGACAGAAGAGAGACTTTCTCATTACTGGGAAGGAAAAGAATATCTGGGATCACTGGGATACACGTTTCTCTCTGTCACCTGTGACGGCTTCAGTGGCCTAGTGAAGCTGTTTTCTGGCATACCTGTCCAATTCTGTCATTTTCATCAGAAACAAATCATCAGACGATATGTGACTCAACACCCAAGGGAAGTTGTTGGTCATGAATTGCTTGATCTGGTTTCTGTCCTGACGTATACCACACAGCCAATCTTTACCCATCGATTATCTCTGTATATTGAAAAATATCGTTCCTTTTTGAATGAAATGACTCCGAATCTTTATTCACACAAAACACTCTATACTCACAAAAAATTACGTTCAGCGATCTTCTCCATTCAAAGAAATCTTCCGTATCTATTTACCTATCAAAAGTATTCTACTCCCTCTATCCCTCCTACCACCAATACCCTTGAAGGTCATTACTCGCACATCAAAGATGTTGTCCGTATTCACAGAGGATTATCTCTCCATTTAAAGCAAAAAATGATTCATTCTATCCTCCTCAACTCATCTATCGCTAAAAAGAAAAATCCTCATCCTTAGGTCCCAATTACTTGTATTATGCCAAAGTTCTCGCGACCATGATGGGGTGCAAGGTCGATACGCCGCTCATCATCAAGTCCGTAGGCTACGACGCGCCGGAAGGAATCGTGACGTATACACTCACACACGAATACCGGTGCACGCATTCGGCCTTGAAACTTCTCGAACGCGGGAACATTTGGAAACTTGAACACGGCGAGCCGCTCTCATTCGCAAACCTGGATGAAGAGGCCGGATTCTACAAATCGCTCGGCATGTCGCAAAAAGTGATATTTACCGATACCGAAAGCGAGCTTTGGCCGTTTGGGGGCGGAATTCGGGAGCTACAACACGGCAGAGCCGATCAACTGATCGTCAAGGATAGGAAAAACCAGGAAGTGGTTCTCATCAAATACGACAATGCCGAATTCGGCAACCGCATGCGCGCTGCGGAACTCGCTCGGCTTGGCTGTTAGTTTGAAACACCACCTTATAGTGGTGGGCACTTCGCCCCGCAGCAGGTTTTACCTTGCTGCGGGATTTTTTATATCACCTGTTTACATGATATACTTTTCCCCATGAGTACAAACGAACAATATGACTTCATCGCGATCGGCGACACGGTGACCGATGCGTTTATCAGCATCAAGCAGGCAAGTGTCTACGCTGAGCATGATCAGGACGGCGACGGAACGGTCGACCAAGAGCTTTGTTTCATCAATGGAGCCAAGATCCCTTACGAGTCAGTGACAATCATTCCCGCAGTCGGCAACGCCGCGAATGCGGCCGTCGCGGCTGCGCGTCTCGGTCTTCGGTCCGCATTCGTCTCCGACGTCGGCGAAGATGATCACGGCAAAGAGATCTTGGCGACGCTCGTCAAACAAGGCGTCGACACGCGCTTTGTCCGTGCGCATGCGGGTATGCAATCGAATTACCACTACGTTCTTATGCACAATGCCGAGCGCACGATATTGATCAAGCACGAGCGGTATCCGTATAAACTCGCCGATGTCGGGTCGCCAAAATGGCTTTATTTTTCATCGGTCGGAGAGGATTCGCTTGCTTATCATGAAGAGATCGCGGCGTACCTCGCCTCGCATCCGGATGTGAAACTCGCGTTCCAGCCCGGAACATTCCAGATAAAAATGGGCAAAGACGCCCTCAAGGAACTTTATGCACGCACCGAGGCGTTCTTCTCGAACGTTGAAGAGGCGAGGATCATCCTGAAAACCAATGAACCGAAACCGGAAAACCTCCCCAAAATGATGTCGGCATTAGGGCCAAAAATTTCTGTTATTACCGACGGACCGAAAGGTGCCTACGCGTATGACGACTACTCGGGAAAAACCTATTTCATGCCCCCCTACCCCGACCCCAAACCCCCCGTTTCACGCACGGGCGCCGGAGACGCATGCTCATCGACGATCACCGTTGCTCTCGCCTTAGGGCTTCCGCTCACCACCGCTTTGCAATGGGGACCGATCAACTCAATGAACGTCGTCCAGCATGTCGGTGCGCAAACAGGACTCCTCCCCAGGGTCGAACTCGAAAAATATCTTGCGGAAAGACCGGAAAATTATATCGCACAAGAGATCGCGGTTTAGGAGACCGGAAACGGATTCAGACAAAAACCCGTTCGATCATGGCGTCTGTTCCGTAACTAAAACGCACATAAACGAGTGCGGCAACGACGATCACCGCAAAAACTAGGGCGACAAAAACCGCCGCAGATGCGATATCTTTGCTTTTTTCAATGAGTTCATGTTTCTCGGGGTGGAGACGGTCAAGCATTTTTTCGAATGCGGTATTCACCAGTTCGACGATAAGAATGAGAAGATAGGAGAAGGTAAAAATAAGGAATTCCCAGATCGAGAGCGGCGCAAGATACCAGCCGGCGATGATATAGAGCGGGAATCCGTAATTGATCTCCATGCGAAAACTTTTTTCAGAAACATACGCGTGACAAAGTCCCTTGAGTGCGATGCGAATGCTTCGAATAATCTTTTTGAGATCGTTCACGGTTTCACGTTATTTTTTATTTTCCGTCACCGGAAAACTGACGACAAAGTCGGTACCTTTCCCCCTGATCGATTCCACCATGATAGTCCCCTTCATCGCCTTCACCATCTGGTTCGTTATCCAAAGTCCCAGACCCGTACCCGTCACTCTTTCCGTCTCCTCGTTTCTCACACGGAAGAATTTCTGGAAAAGTTTTCCCTGGTCTTCTGCAGAAATACCCGCACCAGTGTCGGAGATGCGTATCGTTACATCGTCGCGGATCGCTTCAGCCGTCACATGCACTTCTCCTTTTGATGTATATTTAACCGCATTCCCGACCAGATTGATCATGATCTGCCGGAATCGGTCCGTATCGACAGCGATAAGCGGCAACGTTCTCCGATCGAAAGAGAGCAAAAGACCCTTATCTTTAGCCAGTTTTTGGAATGAGTCGATGACGGCGGCGATGTCCTCCGAGACATCGACACTCTGGAGATTGAACGACATGCGTCCCGCCTGAAGCTTGGCAACATCGAGGATATCACCGATCATGAGGTTGAGCCGCAATGCCGAACTGTCGATATCTTTCAGGTATTCCTCGGCTTTTTTGGAAAGTTTTTCGGATCTGATCATGTCGATATATCCCCGTATGGTCGTCAAAGGACTCCTCAATTCGTGGGCGGCCATAGACACAAAATCATCTTTCATGCTGTCGATGTCCTTCAGCCGCTGGTAGAGCGTCGCATAATCGATGATGCGCGCTTGTCTGATCAAAAGCAGGATGATCAAGAGAATGATCAAGAGAAGCGTCATATAAGCATCGAAAATATTCCGGCGCGCGACATAATCACCCTGCGCCATGGAAAGCTCGGTGAACACGTAACCTACGGCGGTGTTCGAGGTTGTCGCCGTGATCGCACGGGCGCTTCGCCAATAACGCACACCGCCGTTAAACACCTCCGATGAAACGGACTGCGCGGGGTGCGCCATCGCTGTGCGAAGCAAAGATAACGTGTGCGGGTCGGGAGTGAGCATTGTGCCCTCTTCTTCTCCATTCATTGAAACGAGGATCGGGAATGATTCTCCGTCTTCCGTTCCAAGCACCTGAAAATTCGTCATCGTATCGGTTTCATGCGCGACCACGCGCACGCGGTCATGGAGAAATTTCGTATCATCGAGGTTCCATTTCGCGAATAACGCAAAGACATCCTGCAGGACGCCGATACGGCTGCGCTCGAGTCGATTTTGATCTTCGCGTGCGACCCTGAGAAACTGTTCGCTGGTCAAAAAAAACGCCAGCGGAATGACAATGACGAGAAAGATCGTGTAGATGATCTGCGGATTATTGCGTACAAAATGTACCCCGCGCGTCAGTATATTGAAAAAGGTATCCATCCGCTTATCGAGCAATTACTTTTTTCGCAGCTTCAACGATCGCTTTGGTGCCCATGCCGTAATACTCGACCAATTCATTCGGTGTTCCCGACTGTCCGAAATGATCATCGACACCGATGAATTCCTGCTTGGTGGGAAGCGTCTGTGCGAGGAATTCCGCCACCGCGCTTCCCATACCGCCCTTTCGCTGA
Organism: Candidatus Lloydbacteria bacterium RIFCSPLOWO2_01_FULL_50_20; assembly: GCA_001821435.1. Classification (GTDB taxonomy): domain Bacteria; phylum Patescibacteriota; class Minisyncoccia; order Phycocordibacterales; family UBA6899; genus MHLP01. Next base: position 22,274 of record MHLP01000026.1, read on the forward strand.
TGCTCCTCGACCGTAACGATCGCTCTGCATTCTTTTGCGAGCGACCGTACGGCTTCTTCATCAAGCGGTTTTATCGTCGGGAGATTGAGCACCTTCGCTCCGATGCCCGCAGTTTCAAGTTCTTTTGCCGCCATAATAGCGTTGTGCACCAACGAACCCGTCGCAATAATGCCAACTTGAAGCGGTACGTCTTCTTTTGGCGCGAAAAAGATCTCTGCTTTTCCTATCGCAAACGGGGTTTCAGCAGTGGTAACGATCGGTGTTCCCTCGCGCGCCAGACGAATATAAACTGGACCGTCATATTTTGCGGCGGCAAGCGTCGCTTTTTGCGCCTCGATCTTGTCACACGGCGCGATAACCACCATACGGGGAATAACGCGCGTAATGGCAATATCTTCGATGGCCTGATGGGTGCCGCCGTCCGGTCCGACGGAGATCCCGGCATGACTGCCGATCACTTTCGCGTTGACGTGATTATAGCAAATTGTCGTACGGATCTGCTCCCAGTTCCTCCCGGGAGAAAACATCGCATACGAAGAAAAGAACGGTATCTTTCCCATCGCCGCCATACCGCTCGCGACGGAAGCCATCGATTGTTCGCTGATGCCGACTTGGACATACCGCTCAGGAAAACGTTTTTTAAAGATATGGATGGTCGTCGATTCCGTGAGGTCGGCACAGAGTGCGACCACGCGCGAATCCTGTTCTCCGGCCTCCAAAAGTCCGTCGCCAAATCCCTGGCGGATCGGCGCCTGTTCGACATCTTTATCGAACAATTTTGGATTAAGCGGAACGATATTCATAATTGATATATTATCTTGAAAATTATAAGCGTATTAATTGGGTTGGTCGGGTGCGGATGTGCCGGATGCCGCAACGCCCGAATTTCTCCTCGTCACTATGCCGATAAGCAGAATAACGAGACCGAGTACGCCGACAAGAAGAGCAATAAATGCATAGAGCGATGCTCCCGAGAAAAACCCGGGGGCTTTATCATTCGAAGGAAGAAGATCCAGCGAGCCGAAGGTCACGGCGCCCGCTTCTTTCACGAAAGGAAGTGGCGTGGATTTTGCCAGGATGCGTCCGCTGCTGTCAGTCACCGCCGTATATATCTCATGTTTGCCGTCGGCAAGTTCCTTGTCGAGCGTATATGTCCACGTACCGGAAGCATCGGCTTTGATGGTCACCACGATCGGTTCGGAATAAATGAACAATGTCACAAAACTGTTCGGAAGCGCCTTGCCATGGAAGCGCAATCTCATTGTTGCCGTAGCGTTTTCGTCCGGTATTGCAGCCGGAACAACAGCTACTGCAGTCACTTCAAGAAGATCCGGTTTGATGTCACCCGCGAACCTCGGATCCTGATAAATAATTTTTCTCTCGAAGGCCGCAGTGGTCGCTTTGGGTTCCTGTTTCGGTACCTTCGCTAACGGATCCTCGCCGAGAAGGATCTGCGCCCCGTCGGAAATTTTGTCGCCATTCGTGTCCGCGATCTTCGGCAGGGTGCGGTAAATGTTGAGTTCGTCATAATCAACGATACCGTCCTTGTCGGTGTCGAGGAACATGCGTGCGCCAAAGCGCTCGGCAAATATTTTTTCATTCTGCAGTTGCAGAGAAAGGACTTGCTGTGCGATACTTACCGCTGTTTTTTCATCTGCGGCACCGGTTTTTACAAGAATATCCGAGCAGATCGTCGCGTATTGCGTCCGTGAACAACTTAACTGCAGTTCCTCCGGGTCCGATACGCCGCCCGGGAGCATCTCGCCAGCCGTTTGCAATGCGACAAACTTTTCCGGATTCACCAACGGAATGACGGGAACAACCGTCTGTGATGCCACGACCATTTCCACAAGAGTCCTGCACTCAAACCAGTGTCCGGGGTCGTCGCAATATTTCGAATACTGCGCGGTCGTAGTAATTGTACTTGCGCTCAAAGGGGTCGTCGTTACGATATTGTCCGATGTAAGGGTGTTGGATGCCGCAGTATCAACGGCCGGCGCAGATACACTCTTCAAATATGTGTAGGTGGAACAGCCGAATCCCGAAAGGCAGGCGCGAGTGCGGTAATCGTAACTTTTTCCCGCGGCAACTGTCGTGTCGATATAAGCAGTAATATTTCCGGAAAGTTTGACCATTCCTCCATAGCTGACATCACCTGAAAGTTTTCGTTCGATCTCGAACCTGTCTTCGTTATTCGAATTATCATTCCAAAGAAGCGGGATCTGTGTGGCGGTCGGCATGCCGTTCAGACGTAAATTTGTCGGAGCGGCAGGAGTATATCCGGTGGAATTCGTCATATTCGTCGTGTCGACTGTCGCTGAGGGCGCTGTTATTGGCGACGATACCGTTGTAGTCTCTGTGGCGGCAGTAGTAGTGATGGTAGTGGTAGCTGTCTTTTTTACACTTGCCGTCACCTTGATCGAATCCAGGTCGAAATATTGCTTAATGGCAACCACCTTCATCACATATTTACCCGGCTTAAGTTCTATGTCAGTCTTGGTCACCCACTGAAAATTGCCGCTGCCCGTGTACGGTATGGTCACCGGACCGGTGATATCAGTGCTGTACATTTCGACGTAAATACCAGCCTGAGATCCTGCATTGGCAACCCGAAAGGAGAAATCATACATTCCGCCATCTTTTACGTTTACCGTATAATTGAGCCATTCATATGTCTGGAAATTCGTTACGGCATAACCGCTCCCCGTTGTGTCGGCGAACAAAATGATGTCAACATTTTCGCCGGTGCGATAAGTACCGCCTGAATTACCAACGGAAAGATCGTGATAGCCGAAGCCTTCGCCGTTTTTATCAAAATTTTCCGCCTCTACTGTGCCGGGAAACGCAGTGGCTGTTCCCGTATAGGGTTCACCCACATTAAATACACCCGCGCGCGTCCAATCAATGCCATTCCACCACGACCATTCGGCCGCACTGTTTTCCTTGTACACAACGGAACCATCCCAGTAAAGTTTAATAGTATTCGTATCGCCAATGACCGCCGATCCATTCAAATAGGCGACTCCTTCTTTCAATGTCCAGATACTCAAGTGCGTGTCGATGATATATGGAGCCGAAGGGACAGAAGTGCCTCTCGGGGATACAATGAGCACCGGCGTGGGACTCGAAGTTGTGGTCGGAACGGGAGTTATTGTTACGATCGGCGCGACGGGTATCGCTGAAACTTGTGCCGAGTTGGCGCTTGCGCCATATACATTCACCGCGGAAACGACATAATAGTAGGTGGTGCCGTTCGCAAGACCGGTGTTCGAGTAACTTGTCGAGGTGAAGCCGCTTACGATCGTTGTGTAGGGACCGCCGCTTGTTGTCGAGCGTTTCACAGTGTAGCTCAGGGCGCCGGTGGATGCGGTCCAGTTTAAGCCCGCCGTTCCGTCACCAGAGGTTGCTGTTAAATTCGCCGGAATAGCGGGAACTGCACCGGAAACCGTTCCGGAGGAAGCGCTTGTCGGCGTAAAGACGATCTTATCCACGCGAGCACGGCTTCCCGCATCGCCGATGGAGGTCAGTTTTAGGGCCGAATTATCATTAAGCGACACATTGAGGATGTCATAGTAAGTTTCCGTGTCAGCACCTAACGGATATTTATAACTGTATATTTGCGCACCGTCTTTATAAAAATTCTGCGTGGACTGTCCGTCGGTTTCAAGCATCACATGCACGCGAATGTTATATGTTCCCGTGCCGCCGGAAAAATTCGTCGATAACGAGCCGGTCGCCCCATCGGCGGTCAGTACGACATAATTTGGATAATAGGTGTCTCTCATGTAATTCACTTTGGCCATATTTTCCGCTTCGTAGGTGAGTGCAGTGGAAGAAATATTCCCTGTTCCTGTCACCGTCTGTGCGTGAGAAAGGATCGTAACCATGTACGAGACGGAAAGCACCGTTGCAACGACAACAACGACCGCCATTACTATTATGTCTTTTTTTATCAATTCATTCATCCTGTTAGAGGTGGGGCATGGGCAATCGCTCTGCCGCCCATGTCTGCTTATTGTTCATAATAATAACCATAATATCGTGACTTGAAAAAATTAAGTGTCTGCGACCTCTAACAGGATTCATGTTCACTCTTGATCAATCCCCGCAAGGTGCGAAGCTCCGCAAGCGCTTCTTCGGCCTGTTTTTCTTTTGGCACCACATTGGCTGGACCTTTCCCCGGAATATTTCCGTGCCATTCGAACCGACGCTCGGTAAAATCAACGCCTTTACCCGGGATCGTGTGCGCGATGATGATCGACGGTTTATTGAAGACCGCTTTCGCTTCGTTCAGGGCATCATGGATCGCCTGCATATTATGCCCGTCGATCTCCTGTACGTGCCAACCGAATGATTCCCATTTCTCCTTGAGCGGTTCGAGCGGCATGATGTCCTCGGTAAATCCGTCGATCTGGATGTTGTTGCGGTCGATTATGCCGATGAGATTGTGCAGCTTCTCTTTCCCCGCAAGCATCGCCGCCTCCCAGATCTGTCCGCAGTCGAGTTCGCCGTCTCCCATAAGCACATAGAAGAAACGATTCGATTGTTTCCCGTGATCGATCCTTTCCGCAAGCGCCATACCGACCGCCTGCGAAAGACCCGAGCCGAGCGGTCCCGATGAAGTCTCGACGCAAGGAAGCCATTCGCGGTGCGGATGCCCCTGCAGCCGCGTGCCGAATTTGCGCAAGGTATTGCACTCCGCAACGGGAAAATATCCCGCATGTGCCATCGTTGCATAGAGTACCGGGCAGATATGGCCGTTCGAAAGTATCAGCCGGTCACGTTCCGGCCATTCGGGATTTTTCGGGTCATGACGAAGCGCCTCGAAATAGAGCAACGTAAAGATATCCGCCATGCCTAAGGGGCCTGCGGTATGCCCTGAGCCCGCAGCGATCAGCATCTCGATGATGGTCTTGCGAATGTCGTTCGCCTTGAGTTCAAGTTCTTTGATGCGCGCATCGCTTAAATGTTCCATAAAATAGAAGGCTATAGTACGTACGAAGGAGAAAAAAGAAATTTACTTATTGCTACTCGAAGCGATCAGTCGAACACCGGCATATGCCGCAAAAAGATAGAAGAGTGCGTGAAGGAGGAACTTGACCGCACCCATAAGCGTAAAAAGCCGCGTACCCGTAAACCCCGAATCCATAAGAAAATAAAAACTTGCTAACGTTACCGCAATGCCAATGATCTTATTCATGTTTCCTATTATATACTTGAAGCCATAAAAGTCCTATCCACAGCAACGTCAGCGATATACCATGAAAACCTCAAATGGCGACGACCAACTACATGAAACTTACGCCTACGGTAGCCCACAAAACCCGTGACCAATTCTTAAGCGCTCGCTGAGAGTTTCCATGTTCATGAGATTACCATATACGTGTCGAGAATTTTTATCCCTCAATTAAACCCTGCGTAATTCTTCAATAGCTGCTTTGGGGTCTTCTGTGCCAAAAATTGCTGAGCCGGCAACCAGTCGTGTTGCGCCAGCCTGTTTTAAAAGTTTCGCAGTTTCAAAATTCACTCCCCCATCAATGCTTATCTTGAGGTTGGGATATTTCATCCGCAATTGATTGACACGCTCGGGCACCCGCTCGTCAAATGGCTCCCCCTGATACCCGATCTTTGCGATCCCCATGCATTGGACGAATTCTACTTTTGGAATATGCGGCAGAAGCGTTTCGAGCGGCGTATCGGGGTTGATCGCAAGCCCAACCTCAACGACCTTATCCCCGCCCACATCACGCGCACCTTCTTGAAAAATAGCATTGCCCCAGAAGAGCGCGGGATCCTTGATCGCTTCAATATGAAAAATAAGCCGGGAGGCACCGAGCGGAAGCCATTCATCAATGTGCTTTTCCGGTTCGGCGATCATGAGATCGATCTCGTAATCAAGGACTTCCCAAAACGGCATGCCTTCATCCTGCGCGGAAAGAGCAAAAAAATGTGCGTCTTTTTTTACGCCGCCCGTCGTGTAAGGCCAGCTTTTTGAGCGCACAAAAACCCCGTCCATAATATCGATCTGCGCGAGCGGTACATGCCCGCGCACCCTCCCCGCTTTTTGGACAAGGTCGTCATACGAATCCGGCATAATAGCGGGAATGATCTCGATCATCGAGCAATTATAGCACCCGAAACATGTTGGTGGGTATATCGTCGCGTTGACAGTATTTTCTGGAAAAGTTATCCTATCGGCTAGATTTCAGAAAGGCATCAAGATGTCCGTCGACGAACTGCTCCACACGACACCGGAAACGGCGGCTTTTCTTGTGGCACTTGCCCTCCTCATCATCGTCATTGCGGCCCTCGCGGGAGAACAGACGCTGAAAAACTTCGGGCGAAAACGAAAAAATAAGTCCGACGACAATCACCCTGCATCAGAATAAACGTCCATTCCGGACGTTTTTTTGTATCTCCCGTTCCTGGCAGATCTCGTGGTGTACACCTTGCGGCGCAAATACTCTGTATCATTTATACGGCCAGATCTGTTCGAGTTTTTTCAGGCGGCGCTTGTGCCGTTCGTCTTCCGAAAACGGCGTCTCGAGCCAAAGTTTGACGGCCGCTTTCGCTTCGGGGAGCGTGAGAAAGCGCGCGGCAAGCGAAAGGATGTTCGCATTATTGTGATCGCGAGAAAGTTTGACGATATCAAGCGTACCTCCGTAAAAGACCGCGCAGCGCACATTCGGAAAACGATTCGCGACGATCGCCTCTCCCTGCCCCGAACCGCCGAGCACGATGCCGCGGCATACATCGGGATCATGTGAGACTTCCTGCGCGACCAATGTTATAAAATCCGTATAGTCGTCATTGGGATCGTTCTGGTGCGCGCCCATATCGAGAACGGTATAGTCGAGTTCTTTTTCAAGATACGACGCAAGCGCCTCCTTCATCTCATAGCCCGCGTGATCGCAACCAATATAAATTTTCATACTCCCATTGTACTATCACTGGGAAAAAAATAAAACCCGCGTTCATTGATCGCGGGTGTTGATCATTGATCTTATTCTTTATTGAAATCCGCGAACAAACAACAGGATCGCCATTGGGATAGCTAAGAAGATGAATCCCACAAAAACCGCTACAGCTGCTTCCATCTTCACAGCATTGTCCTTTTCTATAAGCACCAGACAGAGCAAGGCCAGTGTCGCCCCAACGATCACGATAGGCAGAATCGACGCCTTAAGCGCGGAGAGTGGAAGAAAAAGACCAAACAATATGCCGATGGTAAAAACGAGCTGCAGTAACCTTGAAACGCTCAACACAACAATACCTTTCTGACGTTACCCGACCGTACGATACCCTGAGAAAAGCAGCCTGTCAATGTTTTCTTGCGGGGGGCTTTTTCCCTTCACCTTTCAAAAACACGACATCGGCGAGTCAGCGCACGCCATGCCACGCACCACGACGGCACTTCTTGTTTTCTAGCTCGCTTCGCCCATAAGAAATACAATGTCGCTCGGCAAGTTTCCCGCTTGAATGCAAAAGTACTATTTATTTGCTATAGCAAATAAATAGTACTTTTGCACGGAACCGTGCCAAACCCGCCAGCGCTTTCCCGTAGTAAGGCTTTGCTCTACTACCGGGGCAAGTTTTTGCTATTTGGAAACGACGGTGGCTCTATCGAGCCATCGTTGTGCAATTTCACTAAATTTTGGGCTTAATGGTAAATTTGTGAGGCTAGACAGATACTCCAAGCAATGACGTGATGAGTTTTAACTTCCGAGCGCGCGGAAGTCCGGAATG
>MHLP01000027.1 GCA_001821435.1 Candidatus Lloydbacteria bacterium RIFCSPLOWO2_01_FULL_50_20
TGTGTTTTTTTAAATTGCGTCATAATTATTTACTCAACTAGCTCTTAATAGAGCCACCTTATCATGATATTAGCCTCACAAATTTACTATTAAGCCTCACTTGCTGTATACGCAAGAAGGCATACTCGATGACAAGGTTTCCAGTGAACGCGAGCAGGGAATCAAAGCCGGACTGCGTTGGGGCGAATGCGCCGAAGTCTCGGTGGTTTACATCGACCGTGGAATAGGCGAAGGGATGCTGAAGGGCATCAAAAGAGCGAAAGAATGCAGTCGCCCCGTCGAATATCGCAGTCTTTACGAAAAAGTCGCGTTTATCGAAAGTGTTGTCACTGATCAAGGAAACGGCGGGAGTTATTGCAGTCATTGCCGGCACAATATTGATATTCAAAAAATTGGCGAATTGGATCATTGTCCTGGTTGTAAACGGAAACTGATCTGGGGCGAGACATCGATCAATCGCGGCGGTTCGGATTTTTGAACAATTAAAAAGGCGCATGAAAGCGCCTTTTGTGTTTTATGTGAGGCGTGATATATTTTGCATCACAAGGGCCCATAGTTTAGTGGTAAAATTTTCGTCTCCAAAACGAAAGTCCGAGGTTCGACTCCTCGTGGGCCCGTAGCAAAAAGAGCAAGGCGATTTTTGCTACGGGCCCAAGCAAGCAAACTGCTTTGCTTGCGTCGAGGAGTCGAAGCCCTTCTCCCGTATTTATGAAGAATTCTTATTCTGAATAAATGGGAAAGGGGTACTGACCATGTAATGGTCGAATCTCCTCGTGGGCGCTGAGATTTTCTTAAGCGTACTCGGTTGTAGAAAATCCAAGTGTGGTTGTGTACTCGCAAGCTACCCCGCCATCAAGAGCGCAGTTATTGCGCTCGAGACGCCCTAAGTCTTTGTTTTGAGTAATTATAAAAAACTGCCTTAAGATGGCAGTTAATGTTGTTCGTCAGAATACGGCCTAAGAGTCCTCTTCACCATACTCAATCTTTTGTTTTGCAATCGCTTCTCGAATATTGTCCGGCTTTTCAACGGCCCAGTATTTCCAGTGCGGTTTTTGCCACCACGAATGAAATTTGAGATTAACCCTTCCCTCAAAACCTATCTCCATTAAATAGTGGTCCAATACAGTTCTTAGAAACGACCGTTTTGGCTCAGGAAGATTTTGGTTGTAAGGATCAATACCCTGGCTGAGCATAACCACCCTCCCAATACCGTCGTCTGTCGGCTCGATTCTCTCATATGCAAGAGAAAAACCTTTTTGATAGTCCTTCAAGGGGAAATGGAAAACTTCGCCTGAGTCAATCAGAATGGATAACCCAGTTTTGCCTTTTTTAAAATCAAGGGTTCTCCCGCGCAGGTTCTCATTGGACTTGGGCGTGCCACCCATCGAGCCCACCAATCGAATACGCAGAGATTCAGCTTGATAGTTATCGAGACACAACCTCAGGTTTTTAAAATCCAGTCTCTTCGGCATCCAATATTGTTCCATTCGAACCCTTTCCCATGTCAGTTGTGAAAAAGCTTGTCCGCATACCACAGTAACAATATTGGTGATTTTCGCAACGAAAGGGACCCGCACCCGTGTCACTTTTTGAGAAAAATGAGGCACTCAAGACGCGTCGAGGAAGTATGCTAAACTACGACCATTCCGCCTTGCAGGGCACCACAGGAGTACTTCCATTTTTCTAAGGTGATTACACCTAAGAAAAATTAGGTCGCTTGGCCGAGAGAGGTTCGAGCCTGAGACGGTCCGCCAATAGTTTTGAAAAACGACCAAGAAATACCACTTCGGGCGTATCTTTGCCGGATACGCCGCAACTTGTTTTGTGTTTGCCATATGAGATGAATACTAGACGGTTAACCTTTGTCACCCCAATCCAGCAAGACTGTCACCTCATATGGTTAACTGTACGATGTATTGCTTACCATGCCGCGAGAAGGTATACTTTGATTTGTGAAAGAAATGCTCATCATGTCGCACGCCACACTCGGTGCACTCGGCATCATGGCGGCAGTGTGGGTTATCGCCGAAGTCCTCAATACTTCAGCTGCGAATGAAAAGCGGATCAAGGTCGCTGCCGTACTCCCCGCACTGTTCATTGTTCTCTCGTGGATAAGCGGAGGGATTTTGTATGTGTTCTACTATGCGGCCGATAAGGCAATTATCCTCAAGGGTCCATGGCCGTTCGCTCATGAGTTAGTCATGGAGATCAAAGAGCATCTGTTTTTCGTCACGCTCTTGCTGGCGCTCTTTCTCACCATTGCAGCTCGCGTCAATGATCTTTCCTCTAATCGCGGAGCGCGGTTTGTCGTTATTGCCACAGCCGCACTCATTGTCTTGACCGGCTTTGCTATTGAAGGTGCTGGTGCGACGATCGCACTCGGAGTAAAAATGGGTCTATTGGCGGAACTTGCGAAATAACAATATATACATGGAAAATGATGATACAAATGTGGATCCGGTAACTGCAGCTTTTGGTGTCGCCGCCGCTGTTGCCGTCATATTCAATACAATACTCACCATAGCCAAAGAACTCAATCCCGCACTTCTTGCGTGGATGAAATCGGTGAGTTGGCACCATTGGACTACTCACGGCTTCCTTGTGCTGGGTGTTTTTTTCATCGCGGGTTGGTTGCTTTCACGAAAGCATATGCAAATACGCGGAACGCTGCTCGCAGAAATACTCGTCGGGTCGGTCATCCTTGGCGGGCTCGGTATCTTTGTCTTATACCTCTATCTTTATTTTTATTAAGGGAGCGCAAGCTTCTTTTCTGCCCCTCAGTTTCGAGGGAGGGTTTTTGTTGAACCTTGAATAGGGCTCAAATTACGCAACACGCTTTGTGTATAAGTCATTCTTGTATAAATATTCGCGAATGGTAGCGTAAAGTTAGACAGTTCAACTGACAGGGGGATCGACATGATGCGACTCATGCGTTGCGTGTTCGTGACATTTGCCATTCTTGTTGCTTCCGTGCTGAAAGCGGGGAGTGATGTGAATGGCGTGGAGGGGTCAATACTTGCTCGTGTGGATTGCCCGCCGAACAATGCGGCATGTGCAAAGCCGATTGCCAAGAAAGAAAACGCTTCTTCACTAAAGGCAAAAAAGCAAAAAGTGCGCAAGCCGCCGGTCCGGGTTCAGGGAAAACGCGTCACACCAAAGAAAAATATCAGGGAGTTTCCGACACCTTCGTCTCTCTCTACTGAACAGCGATTGACGCCGGCTCAAAAAGAAAAATTTGAACTTTTTACCGAATGCATCAACTATTCTACGCCGGAAGATCCTGTGGAGAGAGTGAAAACATTTGTTTTTTCCGAACAGAAGAAGCTCGAAGATGCTTCCGGATGGAAGATGAGACTGGCGTCCATTCGTGGTTCAAAAGCCCATCAAACGCAGGAGGTCTGTTTTGCCCGCGCATACGGACTGAAAGGTTTTCGCTCGCTCGCCGAGATCAAGTCGGAAAGCGGCCGTGCGCTTGTGCCGATAAACTCCCCCCATGTTGAAATAGCGGAAAATGAGATCCCTCTCGACCGGAGCCTCGCACGCAACTGGACGCGCGACTATATCGTCGAACTCGGAGAAGCGATGCATCGTCATTTTTCCGTAAAAGACGGTTCACGGGGCGGTGTTCTTCCGCTTCGCGTGACATCGATCATCCGCTCTTTTGAGGATCAGGCGTACCAGGTGCGAAGAGGTAAGTCGCCTGCGGATTGCCGATATCAGTTTCTTTGTTCAACACACACCACAGGCTCAGCGTTCGATCTGGGTTTTCGCGATCTCGGTCCCGAGCAGAAGCAGTGGCTGCAGAGCAAACTGATCGCGGATCAGCGTGCGCGGAGGATCTACTTCATCGTTGAGCGCGATCATTACCATGTTTTCGTCCTTCCGCCGGAATATATCGGCGAGGAATGAACGGCATGCGACGCCCCTTTTCAGCGGGGGTGTTTTAATACCACGAGATCACGCCGCGTAACCGTCTATTAAGACGCGGTGTCTGCTCGAGAAATTTTTTGACCAGCACCTTTGCTTTCGCGGAGTTTTTCTTAGGGACCCAGCGAATGTCTTTATCTTTTTTAAACCAGGTCATTTGGCGTTTGGCGTAATGAGCGATCTCATTTTCAAGCATGACCAGCATTTCTTTTTTGGTGATATTTTTTTGCAAGTAGCGCGCAAGATATCGGTATTCAAGCCCGAATGCCTCCATGCGTTTCCACGATACGCCTTCGGCATGAAGACGTTTCACTTCCGCGACCATTCCCTTTTTCATTCTCGCGGTCAAACGGTCTCTGATCTTTCCTCTGAGCGCACTTCCGGGGATGAGTATCCCGATCTTGAGAGTTTCGTATGCCGACTGTTTTTTGAAAAGAGGCGGAACTTTGCCCAATGTGCGTGCGATCTCGATGGCACGGATAAGCCTACGGGGGTTTTTTGCGTCAATGGCGGCAGCCCTTTTTGGATCCAGTTTCCCAAGCAAAGCGAATAGTTGGGTGGTCGTTCTTTCCTCAAGCTGTTTGCGGAGTTTTTGATCCGGCGGAACATCAGGAAGCAAGAGGCCGTCGACCAAAGCGGAAATATAGAATCCCGTTCCCCCGCAGACAATAGGAAGTTTTCCGCGCGCTAATATTTTCCTCAGGGCTCGTTCCGCATCGCGCCTGTATGTTGCGGCTGAATAAAATATTTTCGGCGAAGCTATGCCCAAAAGATGATGGGGAATACCGCGCATCTCGCCTTGGGTGATCTTTCCAGTACCGATATCCATGCCTCGATGCACTTGCCGTGAATCGGCGGAAATGACCTCACCGTTAAATTGCTTAGCAAGTTCGACCGCGAGATCGCTTTTTCCTGAGGCAGTCGGACCGACAATAACGATGATCTTTGGTTTTGGTTCCATGTGTCTTATGATATAATAGAAAAAATAATTAAAGTCTAAATAATTTAACAACTATGGAAAACTCAATAAATACACTACATATTGGCGAAATGTTACCCGACCTCACGCTTGCTGTCTACGACCCGAAGAAAGATGAAGATACGCATATCGCAACAAAGGATTATCGGGGAAAATGGATGATCTTCCTTTTTTATCCGGCAGATTTTACCTTCGTCTGCCCGACAGAACTTGAAGAAATGGCCGGACTTTATGCGGATTTCGAGAAGGAGGGCGCGGAGATCTTTTCGGTAAGTACGGATACGGTCTATGTTCATAAGGCCTGGCATGACCACTCGGGTGCCATCAAGAAAGTGCAGTTTCCCATGGTCGCAGATCCGATGGGAACTCTTGCCAAGCTTTTTGGTACACACATTACTTCTGGTGATGATGTCGGCCTCGCGCTTCGGGGAACATTCATCATTGATCCCGATGGCGTATTAAAAACGATCGAGATCCACCATAATGATATCGGACGAAGCGGCAAGGAGACGTTACGCAAACTGCGTGCCGCAAAATATGTCCGTGAACATGGGGGAAACGTGTGTCCTGCGAGCTGGGAACTGGGAGAGGAAACATTGAAACCGGGGATGAACCTCGTTGGTAAAATTTAAAAAGCCGGGATGCCTGCCCCGTAGTGAGGCTTTGCTCCGATATGGGGAACTTGTCGGCAAGGTCTAATTGCTCGGAGGGCGTTTGTTCGGCCGGATAACAGCATAGCGCAGCTGTTCACAATATTATAATATGGTAATATTATGGAAAAGTTACCTGAAGCGGTCGAAGAGGAACTACAGTTGGTTTCCGAGCTTACGAAGGAGGACGATGTGAAGAAGGCGGAGGATTGGCTTCGCGCAAGTTTGGAAAGTTGCGTTTCTGTTGATGACCTGAATGAGTTTGTCAAAAAACTCAAGGACAGAGTGGGTCGCACCAATCGTGCTCCGCACACCATTGCGGATGATATCGTCAACGAATATTACGAACGCTTGGCGGATTAACCGTACCTTTCATTATTGTGGTATTTTGCCGAGGGCATGTGCGACCCTCGGCTTTTTGTAATTTGTGCAGAATACTTGAATTAGTGCGAACCAGTCGCGCCGCTGGTGGCGGGGGCGGCGAGCTCTGACTTGCTATTTCCTTTCTGGTGCCGGAGGTGGGACTTGAACCCACAAGCCTTGCGGCACACGATTTTGAGTCGTGCATGTTTACCAATTTCATCACTCCGGCGAGCGTGTTGCTAGTTTAGCCAAATAGTACTGAGAAATCAATAACACATTCGTAAGCCGTGATGTCGTTGTGTTACAATGGTTCCATGTCTGAATTCGTGAATAATGCGATCTTCTGGATCGAGGTTGAAAAGATCAAGCCCAATCCTTATCAGCCGCGCAAGGAATTCGATGCGGTACACTTACAGGGTCTTGCGGATTCAATTCGTCAGTACGGAGTGCTCCAGCCCTTGGTCGTCACGCGCAAGGAGACGGAACGTCCGGACGGGGGACTCGAAGTCGAATATGAGCTTATCGCCGGAGAGCGTCGTTTACGTGCGTCAAAATTGGCCGGAATAGCGAGGGTTCCCGCGATCATTCAGAGCGGAATGGAAGACCCGCGGCTTAAACTTGAACTCGCTATCATCGAGAATCTTCAGCGCGAGGATCTGAATCCCGTTGATCGTGCCATGGCGTTCGCTCGTCTGGCACAGGAGTTCAGCTTTAAGCATACCGAGATCGCAAAAAAAGTCGGGAAAAGTCGTGAATATGTCTCCAATAGTCTTCGTCTCCTTGTGCTCCCGCAGGAAGTGCTCGATGCACTCTCAAGCGGAGGGATCACCGAGGGGCACGCGCGTCCGCTCATGATGCTCGCGGACAGAAAAGAGGAGCAGGTGGCGTTATTCAAAGAGATCGTGGCGAAACAGTTGACTGTTCGCGAGGCCGAACAGATCGCGCGGCACATTGCGCATGATCGTCTGCGGCATAAGTTACCTCCGGACCCTGAGATAGAGCGGATCGAAAAAGAACTTGCAGAAACGCTCGGTACACGCGTATCGATCGAACGGCGTCAGAGCGGAGGAAAGCTCGTCATCGTTTTTTTCTCCAATGATGATCTTCGCGCGCTTCTTTCCAAGGTACACCTGAGTAAGCAGGTCGAGGCGTCACGCACCGAAAGCCCGGGAAAGCCGGACGGAAAAAAGACGCTTGAAGCGAGCACACCGCTTGCGTTTCCGTCGGGAGAACAAACGGAGGGTATGAAAACGCATGCGATCGATCAGGACCAGCTCTTGGATCCGTCGCGCAGCCGGAATGAAAAAAGCGAACAGGGAATAGGAGCGGCGCCGACAGGAACATCGCCAGCCGATCATGACCCCGGGCTCTATTCAGTGAAAAATTTTTCCGTTTGAGATCCTCCATGCTCTCTCGACCTACCGCTTTTTTTCTTCACGTTCGAGGAAAGAACGGATATTGCGTTTAGCAAGCGCGGTACGCGCATATTCAAGCCACTTTTTTGACGGTTTTGCGGACTTCTTTGTCTCGATCTCAACGATGTCGCCGTTTTGCAGCTTCGTATCGAGTGAGACAAATTTTCTGTTCACCTTTGCCCCGGAAGTATGCTCTCCGATGTCCGAATGGATCGCATAGGCAAAGTCAACCGGACTGGAATCCTGCGGGAGGTCAACCACGTCACCTTTCGGAGTGAAGACGAACACGCGATCTCCAAAGAAATCCATTTTTAGGTTTTCAAGGTACTCTCCGGATGCGCTAATGTTTTTCTGGAGTTGTGATACTTCCCTCACCCACTCGAGATTTCCCGGAAGCGGTTTCGCGGAGCGGTGGGCGAGGTCTTCCTTATAGGCATAATGTGCGGCGACCCCGAAAGCCGCCTCGCGGTTCATTTCCTCGGTGCGCAACTGCACTTCGACAATAGCGCCGTCGCCCGTGAAGACCGTCGTATGGAGACTCTGATAACCGTTCGGCTTCGGAAAGGCGATATAGTCTTTGATGCGGCCGGGAAGCGGACGCCAGACGCTGTGGATCACTCCAAGCGCCCGGTAGCAGTCCGCGACCGTCGGGACGATGACGCGCACTGCAGATATATCGAACACCTTTTCGATCTCCCAGTTATGCTTCACTAATTTTTTATAGAGACTATAGGTGCGTTTGATGCGAAATTCTCCGCGGACGTTCATGATGCCGTTCTTTGCGAGTTCGATCTGGATCTCGCGGTAGATCTTCTCGAGCCGTTTTTCGCTGTCGCGGCTTCGGTCTCGGATCAATGTTTGTGTTCTTTCATATTCCGCGGGATAGGCGAACGGAAAAGAATAATCTTCAAGCTGACCCTTGATCTTTCCGATGGACAGACGGTTGGCGAGCGGCGCATAGATCTCAAGCGTCTCAAGAGCGATGCGGCGCTGCTTTTCTTTTGGAACGTACTTCAACGTGCTCACATTGTGGAGACGATCCGCAAGCTTGATGATGATCACCCGGAGATCTTTTGCGGTGGAAACAAAAAGTTTACGCAAACTTTCGACATGCCGTTCAATGCCGCGGTATTTCAGCTTGCCGAGTTTTGTCACGCCGTCGACAAGCGTGCGGATATCTTGGCCGAATTCTCTTTCGATATGTTCGCCGGAGACCTGCGCATCTTCGATGGTGTCATGAAGGAGTCCGGCCGCGACCGTTCCCGTATCCATTCCCATTTCCGCAAGCGTGTAAGCGACCGCCGAGACGTGAACGAAATATGGATCACCGGAGTATCGCTTTTGCCCATGATGCGCCGCTTCAGCAAAACGATACGCGCGCTCTATGAGCGCGGCATCGGCCGGCTCCTTGCTGCGCAGAGTTTTTTGAATTTCCTCGAGTGATCGGATGCTACTCATAGTTTCATCATACGAAAAAAACCGCGTTAGTAAAGATAGGAATCTTTGTCTACATCGTCGCTGCACGAGCGACATGCTTGCGGGTTGAAAAAAGAAAAAACTTGCAACTAGAAATGTTGCAACTCCGATGATCACTAGCAATTTAGGTAATGGTAGCTGGCTATTTTTGCGGTTCAATTTTGTGAGGGTTGTGCATTGGGCATGTCCTGTTACTACAACGCTCCGGGATGGTTTTGGTGCCTTCCATCATGAGGGAACTGCAGAGCGAACAGGTGTTTCCGGTCGGTTTGGCTTTCGTAATGTTCTTGCAGTTCGGATAATTCGAACAGCTGTAGAAAAAACCAAAACGCCCGCGGCGCGTGACCATTTCGCCGTCTCCTTGTGGTGAGCCTGCTTGCCCTGAGCTTATCGAAGGGGTCGAACCAGTGCAGAGATTGCACTTTACTCCGGTTGAATTCAATTTTGCCGTCTCCGGATCGTTCTTGATGTATTTGCATTTCGGATAATTTCCGCAGGCGATGAATTTGCCGAATCGTCCCTCGCGTTCCACCAGTTCGCCCGTTTTGCAGTCGGGACATTTTTCGCCAGTGGGTCTCGGGTCTGCAAGCTCTGCACCGTCGAATGTTCGCGCTCCGTCGCAATCCGGAAATCGGGCGCAGGAGAGAAATTTGCCGTTCTTGGAAAGTTTGATGACCATTGCGCCGCCGCATTTCGGGCATTTCATATCCGGGTGAGCTTCGCCAAGATTGGTGACTTTTTCGATCTTCTCTCTTTTCTTCACCTCCTTTGAAAAGGGATCATAGAACGCCTTCAGTGTTTTGGCGTACTCGCGCTTTCCTTCGGCGATATCGTCGAGCTCCTGCTCCATTTCTGCGGTGAACGTGTCGCTGATATATGTCGTGAAATGCTCCTCAAGAAATGAACTTACCACGTCGCCGGTATCTGTCGGGAAAAGCGCTTTTCCTTCTTTGATCACATACCCGCGGTCTTGGAGCGTCTTTAATATAGAGGCATAGGTCGAGGGGCGTCCAATATCGCGCTTTTCGAGTTCCTTCACTAGTCCGGCTTCGGTGTAGCGCGGCGGCGGTTCCGTCTGCTTTTCTTCAGAATTTAGTTCAAGCAGCTTCAATATTTCCCCGGGCGTTACTTTTGGCAGTGTCACTTCTTCGCCTTGTGCGTCGGGATCGGCAGAGAGCCAGCCACGGGAAAGGACGCGTGAGCCATTCGCGTTGAAGTCAGGAATAGGTGATGATGCCCCCTCGATATTCGCCGTGATCTTCGTCCGGAGCATCTTTGCGTCGGCCATTTGTGAGGCGATCGTGCGCTGCCATATCAGCACATAGAGACGTTCTTGTTCGGGGGTGTGCCCCGCGCGCATTTTTCCGGGACTCGTCGGACGGATAGCCTCATGTGCTTCCTGGGCGTTTTTACTTTTTGTCTTGTACGTTCGCGCCTGCGCGAATTCTTTACCATAATTTTTTGCGACTACCGCGAGGATCTCCGCTTGGGCCTGCGCCGCAAGATTGGTGCTGTCGGTGCGCATATAGGTAATGAATCCCGCTTCGTACAGTTTCTGCGCGATCTGCATTGTGCGCGACGGACTGAGGCCGAGCCGCGTCGATGCGGTCTGCTGGAGCGTCGAAGTGGTGAACGGCGCACGCGGGACACGGGCGACCTCGGTTTCTTTGACGTCGACAACGTGCCATGGATATTTTTCCCCATCCGTAAGTATCCGGTCGACGAGCTCCTTGTCGCGCGGTTCTTCAGCGCAGACGATCTCGAAGGCTTCGTTGCTCTGTGATTCGACTTTTGCTTTCAAACGCCAGAATGTTTCGGGAATGAACGCACGGATCTCACGCTCGCGCTCTATAATGATGCGGAGTGCGGGGGATTGCACGCGTCCGGCGGAAAGGCCGTAACGCACCTTTTTCCAGATGATGCCGGAGAGGTCGTATCCCACAAGCCGGTCGAGCACCCGACGCGCCTCCTGTGCTTCGCGAAGATGCTGGTCGATCAACCGGGGATTCCCCACGGCCTCCTTGATTGCCGATTCGGTGATCTCATGAAAAACGATCCTCTTGGCCTTTTTTAAGCCAAGCAGTTCCGCGATATGCCACGCGATCGCCTCGCCTTCGCGGTCGGGGTCGGTCGCGAGAAGAATTTCGTCGGCTTTTTTTGCAAGATCGCTGAGCTCGTGCACTACCTTATCTTTGCCCGGCGTGATC
The DNA here is from genome assembly GCA_001821435.1 of Candidatus Lloydbacteria bacterium RIFCSPLOWO2_01_FULL_50_20. Taxonomy (GTDB): domain Bacteria; phylum Patescibacteriota; class Minisyncoccia; order Phycocordibacterales; family UBA6899; genus MHLP01. The sequence goes on from MHLP01000027.1 coordinate 11,018, forward strand.
TCATAGTGCGGTACAAAACCACCCTCGATATCGATGGCTTTTTTGTTTGATTTTGGGAGATCGCGAATATGCCCGACCGATGCACGGACGATATATTCTTTGCCGAGATATTTTTCTATCGTTTTTGCTTTCGCCGGACTCTCGACGATCACCAATTTTTTTCCTTTTGCTGATGTACTCATGATTTGCCCCTCAGAAAGTCATTCATTTCCTGCTCGTCACTCTCGCTGCAGATCGAAATGATTTGTTGCCGGATGAAAAGTGCAACAGAAAATTTTTCTTTTGGGGTTCACTAATCAGTAGCATGTCCGATTTCTTTTTGCAAATTTCATCTCCTGCGAATGCCGGACGGAGTTTCCACAATAAGCCCCGCTATTTCCATTTTCATAAGAAGAATATTCGCGTCACTTGCGGAAATTTCGAGCGCTTCAATAAGCGAATCGCGATCGCGCGGTTCGGTCAAAAATTCCATCACCGAGCGTTCGTTTTCAGTGAGTTCCGAGAGATCAACAACTCCATGTGTTATTTCTTGAAGGGCGAATCCGAGCGCGCGGAGCACATCCTCGGAAGAAGTGACGGGTGTCGCACCGAGTTTCAGGAATTGATGCGTGCCGAGCGATGCGGGAGAAAAAATGCTTCCGGGCACAACAAGCACGTCGCGGTCGTAATCGGCCGCAAGCCGCGCGGTAATAAGCGTTCCGGATCTTTCCCCAGCTTCAACAAGGAGCGTCGCTTTTGCGAGACCGGCCATGATGCGATTGCGCTGCGGGAAACTCCAGTCGGTTGCGCGAAAGTGCGGAGCGAATTCGGAGAGGAGTGCTCCGCCTGATCCGAGGATACGTTCAGCGAGCTGGAAGTTCGAACGCGGATAAATGACGGAAGGATCAAGTCCGGAGCCGGGGACGGCGATCGTCGGAAGTCCCGCGGCCATCGCCGATTCGTGCGCTATCGAATCAATACCCAGCGCGAGTCCCGAGACAATAGCAACATCGTAGCCGCGGAGTCCGGAAATGAGCTCCTCGCATGCCTCTTTGCCGTAGCTCGTATATTTGCGTGAACCGACAACGGTAAGGAGAACCGTCTCGGGCGAGGGGAGAGTGCCGGCGATCCACAATTCTTTCGGCGGCTGCGGTATCTCAAGCAGCTGCGGGGGGATCTCTTCTTGAGAAAGTTTGGTCAATTCATACGCCATAATTTGGCTCATTCTAGCACTTCTGTTATTATTGTCTCATGCTCGACATCAAATTTATCCGTGAAAATCCGGATCTGATAAAGGAAGCGGCGCGCAAAAAACACAGCCAGTTCAACGTAGACGAGCTGCTTGCCGCCGAAGAAAAACGCCTCGAACTCTTGAACAAGGTCGAGGGAATGCGCGCAGAGCAGAATGCGGCAACGGGAAAGATCGCCAAAGCGGCTGATCAACTTTTGCGCCAGGCGATAATCGACGAGATGAAAGCGCTTAAAGAGCATCTCACTAAAAAAGAAGAGGAGCTGAAAGAAGTGATGGAACGGTGGCGCGCGCTTATGCTCCTCGTTCCCAACATTCCCGATGTGTCGGTACCCGAGGGTAAAAGTGACAAGGACAACCAGGAAGTCAAAGTGTGGGGAACAAAACCGAATTTCTCTTTTGATCCAAAAGATCACATCGAGATCATGACGAAGCTTGGCATGGTCGATTTCGAACGCGGCTCGAAGGTGCATGGTTTCCGCGGATATTTTTTGACGGGAGACGGCGCAACGCTTTCATTCGCGATCTGGAACTACGCGATGGATTTTTTCTCCAAGAGAGGATTCACGCCGATCATTCCTCCGGTCATCGTCCGCAAAGCGAATCTGTACGGCACGGGACATTTACCCGGCGACGTTGAAGACTATTATATGACGCAGGACGGCGACGCGCTTGCGGGAACGGCTGAGGTCCCCGTCATGGGATTCCACGCCGACGAAGTGCTCGATGCGGGACAGCTCCCCGTCAAGTACCTCGGATTTTCGCCGTGTTTCCGGCGTGAAGCGGGGAGCCATGGCAAGGATATCAAGGGACTCATCCGTGTTCACGAATTTTTTAAGCTGGAACAGGTGATCTTGTGCGAAGCGAATCACGAGACTTCCGTCCGCTTTCACGATGAGATCAACCGCAACACCGAAGAATTCATCGAATCGCTCGGCATTCCGTACCGCACGGTGATCAACTGCGGAGCGGATCTCGGCCAGGGTCAGGTGAAAAAATACGATGTCGAGCTCTGGGTCCCCAAAGAGAACACTTACCGAGAGATCTCTTCGGCCTCCTACTTCCATGATTTTCAGACACGCCGCTTCAACATCCGCTATCGCGACCCGTCGGGGAAATTGCAGTATGCACATTCGTTGAATTGCACCGCGATACCGACACCACGCCTCCTCGTGTCTCTTGTGGAGAATTATCAGCAGGCGGACGGCCGTGTCGGCATTCCCGAAGCGCTTCGCCCATTTATGGGGAAATCCGTCATCGGGTAACCGCCACTTCGGTTTATGCCGATATTTCGCAACACGATTCGTCGGTCAAGACGGGAGCATCTGCGGCGCATTGACCATGCGTTCGAGATGGTTTTCAGAGTATTATTCGTTTGCTATTTCCTTTTTATTTTTTCCGCATGGTTTTCCTATCGCGAAACGTTTCATATTGCCGAAGTCGAGATCAGGGGTGTGCAGGCGGTTGACGCGGGATCGGTTGAAGGGAAGATCGAATCTCAACTCGCTCGTCACTTGCTCTGGAAGATCGACAGAGGAAACTCGATCTTGTATCCCCGATCGGCAATGCGCTCCGCGATCTTGGATGTTGATTCGCGCGTGAAAGACGTCACTATCGCTGTCGAGGGCAAAAAACTCACGGCAGTCATCAGCGAATATTCCCCTGCGTTTCTCTGGTGTCCGCCGGAAAATGTTTCGACCACGACGATCACTATGAGAGGGTGCTCCTTTGCCGATTTGGAGGGTCACATCTTTTCCCCCGCTCCGGAATATTCCGGAGATCCGTTCATCGTTTTCGCGACGGCGATTGAAGCAGGTAAAACGAACGATGTGCTTCCCCGCGAGGAGTTCGATAGAGTGAGCACGTTCTTGAGGAGTCTGTCAGGACTTGGGCTTGTTCCCCGCGTTGTCCGCCAGTCGGGGGAGCATGACTTTCTGATCACAACCGCAGAACCCTGGGCGATCCGCTGGTCATCGGAGCGCGACCCAGCGGAGGATGCGCGGAATCTTGCGCTTGTACTCAAGAATTTGAACGAGGATCATTCGACCGCCAGCGTATTGAAGGCGGTAGATCTGCGTTTCGGCAACAAAGTGTTCTACAGGTGATTACTTTCCAGAAAACACGACATCGGCGAGCCAGCGCTCGCCGTGTTATGCTCGGAAAGTTTCTCGCTCAGAAGCGGGACCATGCAAACTTATCCGCACAATGTCTTTCGGAAAACAATTTTCTTATTTTTTCCTATCACCTCCCGCCCAACCTTTTGCACTGAGTCCGCAGGCGCCAAGCTCGGCTCCGTCAAGTTATTTCACTTGACGGATTGGCGCCGAGGATGAGCAAGCTTCCGCAGGAGGAGCGAAGCGCTCAGTGCGAAAGGTTGGGCAAAAGAGTCGCCCGCAGGGCATATTCCTTTGAATGCTTTAGCTCATGTTATACTAAAAACATCATGCCGATCGTCTCGATCATTCGCGACTATTTTTTATGGCACTATAGTGCGGCTTACGCCGATATCTTTGGCATCCTCCGGAATTATCTCTGGTCCGTAAACCACATGTTTTCCGTTCCCGAGGTGTTCAAAAGCCTGTTTGCGCCATTCAAGCGTATTCAGGAAGAAAAGGTCAACATTCTCAAGAAGCCCGAAGATTTTTTTGCGAATCTCTTCGTGAACTTCATCATGCGCATCGTGGGCTTCGTGCTCAGGACCGCACTTATGGCGATCGCGCTTTGCTCTTTTGCCTTTGTGCTCGGACTGGGGATCGCCGCCATTTTTCTCTGGACGATCCTTCCCGCGCTGGTCTTCTACTTTTTTATGAGCGGAATTTACTATCTCTTATAGACCTATGTTCGGATTAACCCCCAATTTTTTCCGCGATCCGCACTACCGCTTCCACCGCGGGATCGTACTCGAACACGCTTTTTCGAGACACTATCGCGCGTGGGTCTCTGCGACAACGCTCACGATCATTATTGTCTATCTTATCGTCGCGGCGGCCTCGTATTACGCACAAGGCGCCACACCAGAGGCGTATTTTTCGCTTCCCGAAGAAACACCTGTCGCCAACGGCATCTTTCTTATCGCACTCGCGATCTTTCTGGTGATGCAGATGCTCAAGTGCTATAGCCGCTCATATTATTTCTACGTTGAAGGCCTGCTCGAGCGCGGAAAGACGGGTGCGCAGACGCCGTACACGACTCCTAATTACGAAGTGTGCAATATTTATTATGAAACGATCGGCGGCGATCTGCTGAAAAGTTTTTGCCGCTCGAAACAGGGCAAAAGGATCTTGTGGCGCCTCGGCCTTGCCGATGAAACGATCGAGCAGTATCTCGGGACGCGAAAGCAGATCATTGATTTTCGCGAGCGAACGGCTCTGCTTGCGAATGTTTTTACGATGGCGGAACTTGTCCAGAAGCTTGTTGAGATCGATCATGATTTTTACCAGTTTATTTTCGAGCTCGGGATCCGTGAGCGCGAGATCTCAGGCGCGGCAGAGTGGGTGGAGCGCGCGATCAAAAAGAAGAAACAGCGCGAACGTTTTTGGGGCAAAGTCGCATTGGGGAGCGCCTCTACCTTTGGCGCGGACTTTGCCTATGGAGGCGCCTACGCGCTTGGAAGGTACAGCCGCGATCTCTCGCGTCAGGCTATAGAGGGCGGCGCGAATTTTCGCTTCGTTTACGGCAAAGGGGAGATCAAGCAGCTCGAAGTCGTCTTAACACGGAGCAAGGAAGCGAACGCGATCCTAGTCGGCGAAGATGGCGTGGGAACGATGGACGTCATCGCCGACTTTACACGCGACATCATGAACGGATATACCAATCCCGCGCTCATGCACAAACGTGTCATGGCTTTTGATACGAAATCTTTTGTCGCGGGAATGAAGACGAAGCAGGAACTTGAAACGGCATTGATCAAGATCATGAATGATGCCGCGAAGGCGGGCAATATTATCTTGGTAATCGAGAACTTTCCGGGATTCATCCAAAGCGCGAAGGCGCTTGATGCCGACATTGTGGGGATCATTGATCCGTATCTCGCGGGTGCAACGCTTCAGGTGATCGCGACCGCGGATAACACCCGTTTTCACGATATCATCGAGCCCAACCAGGCCATCATGCGCCGCTTTGAGAAAGTGATGCTCTCTGAGCCCGCAGAAGAATCGCTCCTGCGTATTCTTGAAGACACCGCGGAGACGATCGAAAAAAAGAACCGTATTTTCTTTACCTACCCCGCCATTGTTGAGATCGTTCGCAGCGCTCAGCAATATTTTAGCGATGGCGTCATGCCGGATAAAGGCATCGACCTGCTCGTTGAGCTCACGCCCGCGATGCTTTCCAAGGGCGGGCATCTCGTGAAGAAACTCGATGTCCTGACATTTGTGCGGGATAAAACGAACATTCCGGTCGGGGAGATCAAAGACGATGAGCGCGATCGCCTGATGAATCTCGAGAAGCTCATGAAAGAGCTCGTGGTCGGGCAGGAGCAGGCGCTTAATGTGATCGCCGATGCGATGCGCCGCTCGCGTGCCGGCGTGAGGAATATGAACAGGCCGATCGGGACATTCCTTTTCCTCGGACCGACGGGTGTCGGGAAGACCGAGACCGCAAAAGCCCTTGCGACGGTGTTTTTTGGCAATGAGAATGCCATGTCGCGCATCGATATGACCGAGTATCAGGGTGAAGACGGCCTTTCACGCATGATCGGCGGGGCAGACGGCTCTACCGGCACTCTTGCCGTGATGCTCAAAGAGCATCCCTATGGCGTCCTCTTGCTTGATGAATTCGAAAAAGGAAGTCCGAAAGTTCTTGATCTGTTTCTTCAGATACTCGATGAGGGGATCTTTCACGACGCAAAAGGAAAAAAGGTGAATGCACGCAATACGATCTTCATCGCGACATCGAATGCCGGTGCGCAGAAGATCCGCGGGGCAATGGAAAGAGGCGAAGAGCTGGAGACGGTAAAAGGATCGATCATCGATCGGATCATCACGGAAGGGAAGCTTAAGCCGGAGCTTTTCAATCGTTTTGACGGCATTGTGCTTTTCCACGCGCTCAATATGGATAATTACAAAAAGATTGCAGGATTAATGCTTGAGAAGCTCAAGCGCCGTCTGCGCGAGCAAAGTATCAATCTCGTCGTGAATGACGCGCTCACTGACGTTATATTGCTCCATGGCGTCGATCCCGAATTTGGCGCCCGGCCGATGGCGCGCGCAGTGCAGGATATCGTCGAAAAGAAAGTTGCGGAGAAGATCATTGAGGGGAAGTCTGGTCAAGGATCAACGATCGAATTTTCCGCTCGCGATTTTCCCGAACTCGCACAGAAGAACTAATATATTCTCCTTGTCTTTTTTAGACAGGTGCGTATATTGAGCACAGTGTGCTCGTTTCCAAAGGGGTTTCCCATGCTCGGAATTTTTGGCGCCCGCAACGTCGATTTGCTCAAGGAATTGCACCAGAGCCTGCGTGACTACGTGCTGTCCGGCTCGCGGCTCGCCGACTACCTATCGCTTTATCCGCAGATCTCGGCATGCACACCACGGCATGCGGTTTGGCTCATCAGAGAGAAATATCATGGCGGAGTGCTCCGTTGCCATGATTTTGTCCCCATCGTGAACACCGGCGTTCCCGCAGAATATTATCTTCACGCGAGAGAAGCGGGGGAATGTATCGCCCATGCGCTCGATGAGGCGTACGGTCCTCAGGGAAAAACTTACAATCGCAGTACCCCGGTTCCTTCTCCGTCTGCTCCGGCGGCGGAAACAGAGGAAGAGAAGGCGATAAAAAAGGAGCTACGGTGGGTCGTCCTCGAAAAAGAGATCAGAGATGAGCTCAAGCAATTGGAGGGGAATTTCAAATATATCGCAACGAATAGAACCGTTTTCCCCGCGCTCAATGAATACGCCTCTCTCACTGCATTTGAGCGCCGCGTCCGTCCGTTGACCATGGCTTTTGCACTCGAGGCGCTCCCGTCCAAACAAGCAGTCGAGCGCGTCACGTTGTTTTTGAAGACGCTCTATCGGGAGGCCGACCACGCGCTCGTAAAGCTCGCCGATAAAGAAGCCGGGAAAAAATAGGAAAAAACAAAACAGCAGGTTCATCTGCTGTTTTTTTGTTCACCTTGCGCCTGAAGCGAGCGTGCGTACTCTGTTTCGTAGCCAAGACAAATAACGAAGACGCCGCCTGCCGCCGCTTTGGGGCCGTCTCCGATCGGCTGAAGTCCGTATTCATCCGCGATCTCTTGCTGAGATCGTTTGAGTTTCTTGAGCTTTTTATCAAAGCTGTAACGAGACGTCGCCGTTGCCAACGAACGTCCGAATGTCGCCTCGTCGGGCAGGACAACCATAAGCGTGCATCCAAGCTTGGCGTACTCACTTTCGGAGTTCGTTTCTTGGGCGGGCGTGCCAAATATCTCTTTGATCGAGTTGCGAAGCGCAGTTTCCGCGCGCGTGTGTATTTCAGCCTGCACAATGTCTCCCGTTGTCGTCTCATTGACGTCTGCGCACAGACTAACCTATAGTTCCGACATGTCAAACAGCTTCTGGTCCCGACTCCCGAAACCCTTCTTTTGCTTAGCTCCGCTTGCTGATGTTACTGACGCGGCTTTTCGGCGCATTATCACGAAATATGGAAAACCCGATGTCCTGTGGACGGAATTTGTTTCTGTCGACGGTCTTTGCCACGTCCTTCGTAGCTTTGGCGAAGAAGGGCTCACTTTGAGTCATCCGCTTCTGCGTGACTTGATGTACACCGAAGCGGAACGACCGATCGTTGCGCAGATCTTCGGTTCAAAACCTGATCATTTTTTCCAAGTTGCGGAGTTGATAAGAGAGCTTGGTTTTGACGGCATCGATATCAATATGGGCTGTCCCGATAGAAATGTCGAAAAACAGGGCGGCGGAGCGGCACTGATCAAGAGCCCGGAGCTCGCGCAAGAGATCATCCGTGCGGCGCAAGAAGGCGGCGGAGGACTTCCGGTCTCTGTGAAGACGCGCGTGGGATTCAACAAGTCCGAACTCGAAACCTGGATCCCGAAGCTCCTTGAAACAAAGCTGGCGGCGATCACCGTGCATGCGCGCACTCGCAAGGAAATGTCGAAAGTCCCTGCTCAATGGGGTTATGTCAAAGAGGTTGTTGAAATGGCGAAAGGGTCCGGAACGCTTATTGTCGGGAACGGAGACGTGCGCGATGTGAATGATGGGAGAATAAAAGCCGCTGAGACGGGTGCCGACGGCGTTATGCTCGGCCGGGCGATATTTGGCAATCCGTGGTTGTTCGCCAATTTGCCCCAGCTTCGGGCTGGTTGGCAAATTGAGCGTCCCGTCCCAATTTCGCCAAGAGTTGCAGAGAGAAAAAATAATGATGATACGCTCGTGCTCAACCATGCAACGCAGCGCCGGAATCGGCCTAGCGAAGCGAGTGCGTTGCGCCCAGACAGTTTTGCGGAATTGGGACTGGGACACCCGACCATTGAAGAAAAACTCCGCGTCATGGTCGAACATACCAAGCTTTTCCACGAACTTTTGGGAGATGTCAAAAATTTTGCCGTTATGAAAAAACATTACAAGGCATATGTGAACGGTTTTGACGGGGCCAGGGAACTCCGGATGAAACTAATGGAAACCGAAAACCCCGAACAAGTTGAGAGCATCGTACGAGGATTTCTCGGGCAATTGTGAATACCGCTTGTTCATCCTGAACAGCAGATATGATATAATTGTCTCGTTCTCCATTATGGACGATTTTTTGAAAATGAACGTCTTTTTTGTGGTGACCACGGTCGTCGTTTTTTGCGGTGGATTGCTTTTGGCCGTTGCCCTGTTTTACGTCATCAGGATCCTTCGAAGCGTCGACAATGTTGCACGCAATGTTTCGGAGGAGAGCGATAGTCTGCGCGGCGACCTATCGGTTCTTCGGTCGAAGATCCGCGAGGAGGGCATGAAAATACGGCATTTCACGGACTTTTTCGGCAGGATCGTCGGACACAAGAAAACGCGCAGAAAAAGCGAAGAAAAGAAGTGAACGTCAATTTCTTTCTTCCGTCATTCATTGAGGGAATTATTATTCATAATTTATACCATCGACAATGAAGGTCTTCACATAAGTCGCAGAAAATTTCGAGCGAGGCAGCGAGGAAAATCTGAGGTCTGTCGGGGATATATTGAGGATTTTTCTCAAAGCCGTAGCCGAAATATTCAAGACTTGGTGTGAAAAGGTTCATTGGAGATGGTATTAGTTGCTCTACTATGGTTAACATAAACAAGAAGAAAGCTTTGGGCGTTGGTTTGGGGTTAGCGGCCGCGGCAAGCGCGCTCGGTGCCGGTTATTATTTTTATGGAAGCAAGCACGCGGCTGGGAATCGGAAGAAGGCGGCACGCTGGGCGAATGATTTTAAGGCCGAGGTCGTGAAGAAAGCGAAGAAAGTGAAAAAACTGGACGAGCGCGCCTTCCACGCGGTTGTTGATGAAGCGATGAAGGCGTATGGAACGGTTCGCTCGATCGACAAGGCGGATCTGCGATCGCTGGCGGCGGAGCTCAAGACGAACTGGAAAAATGTCGAGCGAGAGATCAACCGTGTAGCGAAGTCCGAGAAGAAAGTCGTGGGGCGGGCTGCAAAAAGAGCGGTAAAATCGGTGAAGCGTGTCATTCCGCGCGTGGTCGCCAATAAGGCGAGCGGAAAAAAGAAACAGTAGCATGGGAGGCTGCGGAACTCATTGCCAATGTGCTGACGCATCTCCGGGCGAGAAGGGTGTTGCCTGCGCCTTGCCTCGAGACGGGATAATACTCGATCAAGAGGGGAAGTGTCCTTGCGGAAAAAGGGAAGGAGAGTGTTGTTCACCCATCCGATGTCAGACGCAGGCAGGCCATAATGTTGACACTTCAGGCTTAATGGTAAATTTGTGAGGCTAGACAGATACTCCAAGCAATGACGTGATGAGTTTTAACTTCCGAGCGCGCGGAAGTC
>MHLP01000028.1 GCA_001821435.1 Candidatus Lloydbacteria bacterium RIFCSPLOWO2_01_FULL_50_20
TCGGAAGTTAAAACTCATCACGTCATTGCTTGGAGTATCTGTCTAGCCTCACAAATTTACCATTAAGCCGAAAAACACGTGCAGGGGTGTTCGCTGATCTCTACGTGGACAAGGAGACTGACGAGGCGATGGCGTTGGTGCGTGATCTTTCGCAAAAAGAACTCTTTGGTGACATTGATACTGTCATCAAGTCACTCTCAGCTGCAATCCTCAGGAAACTGCAGGATCCGTTCGGTCCGTACTAGTGAAAAAAACGCGATCGCGCCAAGATCCGGAGAAAAGCATTCAAGCGAGTGAGCACCTTCACCCAGCAATGTATCAAAGAAGCAAAAGCAACTGTTCGCAAAGACAGCAAGGAGAAGTCCGTCGACGTGCGGCTGGTCAATTTAGGACAAAGCTGGCACAGAGACTGTTACTGCGATGCGGTGAAGCGGGTAGTCGAACGCCTCGTCAAACAAGGCTTCACGGCAAAGATGACGTCGGGTGAGAATCCCGGCTATCACAACTGCCAAGAGGTCTATGAGTACCACTATGAGCTTGGGGTGCATATCGAGTGGTGAAGGAACAAGCGGCTTCGGCCGCTTTTTTGCTATACTACCTCCATGAATTTCTTTAAATCCCGCACTCCTCTTTCCGCAAAGATGGCCCTTGCCGTTCTTTCGACGTTATTGTTCCTTTTTTCCGCGCAGGTGTCGCTCACGATCTACGTCGATTCTTCATACCTGGCGAGCACGATCGCAAACACACCCGGATTATCCTCAATGGAGTTGTGGGAGGAACCGGAGGATATGGTCGGCACGCTCTATACATTCGCGGCGCTCATCACTTTGCTCGCACTCCTCTCTGCGCCGAAGATCCTCCGCAAGATCGGCAATTACCGCTGGACGCTTTCGATCCTCATTCTCCACGTGCTCATTCTGCTCGGGCTCTCGATGTTCGATTCCGGATGGCTGATCATTCCTCTCTTTATGGTCGAGACGGCACTCGTCGCCGTCCTCTATTTCAATCTCGATGTCTTTCTCGAGCGCTATTCCAAGGATGCGGAGACAGGGATGATCCGCGGTCTTTTTCTGGCCATCGCCTCGATTGCATGGCTTCTCCCCCCCGTCCTTGCGGGCACCCTCGTCGATCAATACGGTTTTCAGCTCGTCTATCTCGTCGGCGCTGCGGTCGTTCTCCCCACGATCTTCATCATGATGCGCTATTTCAGCGATTTCACTGATCTTGCGTATAACGACGCTCCGTTCATGATGTCCCACAAAACGGCGTTGGCGCATCCCAACATCCATTACATTCTCATGACAAATTTCTTTCTTCATTTCTTCTATGCATGGATGATCATCTACGCCCCGCTCTATTTCCACAATCATGTCGGTATTTCTTATCAGGAATTCGGCATGATGCTCACGATCGCGCTGTCGGCATTCATCATCTTCCCCTATCCCGCCGGCTGGCTCGCGGACAAATTGCTCGGCGAAAAGGAACTTTTGGTCGGAGGATTCCTTCTTATGGCGGTGACTTCCGCGCTCATTCCCCTCTTCGGCAAGGCAGAAGCAGGTATTTTTCTTTTTGCGCTCCTCCTCTTTATCGGGCGCATGGGCGCATCGATCGTTGAGACCATGTCGGAGACCTATTTCTTCAAACAGATCGACGGGAGCGGCGCGGGGCTCATGGGATATTTCCGACGTTCGCGTCCGCTCGCGCTCATCGCGGCACCGATCATGGCGAGCGTTCTGCTCCAGTTCGGCATGATCGATCTCGGAAGTCTTTTTTATCTTCTGGCGTTCATCATGATCCTCGCCATCTATTTCCCGCTCCGACTCAAAGATACGCTGTAGTATGAAAATAAAAAAAGAACGGGCACGGCCTCCGTTCTTCTGTTTTATCGTCATTCGCCCTCTTTTTTTTCTGGGCAGGGTCTCTTGTCTCCCCCGTCGATGGTCACACTCGTGCTTGAGTGTCCAAGAACAGTTCCCACAAGTCCTTGGATACCCTGGAGAAGGTGCCGAGTATTTACGAGAAAGCCGGCATTCTTGAACAAAACGAGTATCCCTCCGGAGGTCATGGTCACCTGCAGCATCCAGAGCAAAGAAATGTCACCCGAAGTTTCACCGCGCCAGACTACATACCACGAATAGTTGACAACATAACACAGCACCACCACAAATTGCCAAATGATGACCTCTTTTTGTGCAGCACCGCGGCGCGGAATCCCCAATTTCGGCCGCATGCGAAAAAAGAAATGCGCGAGTGGTGGATCATCTTCCTCGTGGTACGGCTTTTTTTTCTTGAACTCGTCGCTCTTGTGATAATTCGGATCCGGGTGTTGAGCAGAGATCTCCGTAAAATTGCGCTCTGTCTGTCTCCTGACAAAGCCGATCAATGCGTAGTAAACGAGGAACGCACTCAACCCAAAAACAAAATCAACTCTCCACGGAAAACGGACGGGATCGATCGCAAGCAAGATCGCCACAAGCAACGCAAACCTTGCCCAAAGCACGTAAGCGTAAGTGATGGCCGAATCTGCGTCAAGGAGCGATTGACGAAGCTTGAACATATTGAAATACCGCTCTTCCCATTGCAGCTGCAATTCGCGCGGCATTTTTTCGTATGGGGAAAGCTTGCGTTCAGTCGATTGCCCGACTTCTTTGCTGACGTCTTCGGCCATGGCGGCCTCCTTATCAAATCGTGTGAAAGAATTCGTCTCTTCGTTTACCCTACCCCAAAGACAAAAAAGTGCAAAGAAGCACTCCGTTGGCCGCGTTTTAATTGAAGGAATGCGGCACGATTCCTCTGAATCGACGGTTGCGACGACATGATTACGCAAGAGACGCCGCGTCTTAATTGACGATTACGCGGCGTAATTTCGGGAAATTAAAAGGCCGCCAATCCGTGGGGACAAGCGGCTGAAAAAAATTGCTTAATATGCGGGGTGCTTGATGAACGCGACGTTGTCTCCAAGCACCTCGGTGAACCGACGGAAGTCCTCCTCACTCCACTCTGGGGGAAGAAAGCCGGAGAGATGTTTTGGAGTATAGTGACGCGCACACAGATGCTGACCGATCATTCCCCCGTTGTAGGAGGATGCGGTCCCGCCAGCTCCGTGGAACCCTTCGGCTGACGTCGCCGCGGTTTGCTTTCGTCGTATATACGTCATACCCGACGGAAGGAGCATAAGCCCCCACGCGAGCATTTCCGGATCATTAGAGAAGACTGCCCCCGTAAGACCATAACGCGAGTATCCGACCAGACGCTCGGCCTCTTCCTTGTTGCGATAGGAAACGATGGTGACCACTGTCGCGAAGAACTCCGTATTGAAGAGCTTCTCGAACCGGACAGCGTCCCACGACTTATACATATCCGGATGTGCCTGCAGGATCATTGGTGCAAAATCGTACCCCGACGGCGATGGCGTAATGGTTTTTTCATACACCGGGACGACCACGCCTCCGGAGACATGCTGAAGGACGCCATCTAAAATTCTGTCCCGCGCTTCACGCGAAATGAGCGGCCCCATATACGCACCTTTGCGCACATTGCCATACGAGATCCCATCGTATTCCTTCGCCAGATCCTCTATGATGCGAGGAGCGAGGGCTTCAGGCGCAAGGATAAGGCGTGTTGACGAACATTTTTCTGCCGAGCGGCTCGCACTGCCCATCCTTGCGGCGAGTGCAACCTCTTTGGGATTCGCATCGTCGCATACGAGCATGATGTTGACCCCGCCCGTTTCCGCACAGCCTATGGCAAGCTGGTTCGCACCGTTGCGCGGCATGTACTGAAAATCCTTCATCGCTGATTCAAATGCGGCAGGGCTTCCCGTTAGCGAGAAAATCTTGACGTCGGGATGTGCGAGAAGCGCATAGACCATGTCTTTGCCCGGCCCGGGAACGAAATTGACGACGCCGTTATTTTCCACCCCTTCGGCATAAAGTGCCTCGTTAAATGCTGTGTAGAGGATGCGTGTCGTGAGCGCAGCCTTATCAGAACCCTTGATGAACACAACGTTGCCGAACGCGAGCATATAGACAATCATGTTCGTTGTTGTCGCGGTCGGAAAGTTGAACGGGCATGCGACAACACCAACACCGTAAGGCTTGAGATACACCGCTTGCGTATTTCCCGAAAACGCCGCAGATGCAATGCCGTCTTGACGATATTCTTTCATCGCGTAGTAAACGGTCTGAAGTAAGAAACGATACACTTCGTTGTACTCGCCGTACGCTTCCGGGAGACTCATCCCAATCTCGGTCACAAGCGAGGCGACAAAAAGGTAGGTCCACTTGTCCTCTTGAAGCATCTGCGCAAGCCGGTAGAGCACCACGAGGCGCTTCTTCCAACCGAGCTTTTCCCAACGCTTTTGCGCAAGGACGACGCGACGCATGCTTTCATCAAGCACCGCTTTATCGGGGGTGCCGAAGAACGTGCCGATTGGCGTTCCATGATACGAGTCATTGGAAAGAAATGTGAAACCGGTGGCAATATTCATTCCGCCGATCACATGTGTCCATGTTTTACCGACCCATTCGCGCTCAAAACGCGCAAAGCCGTCGGCAACCAACACACTGATCTCGGCTTTTGTGAAGTCCAGAATGGATTCCGCTTGTGTGACACGATTAATCTCTGCAAGCAATACTTGCTCCGAAGGAAGCATTGATTTCTCCTTTACAAAAAACTGTTACTCTATCAAAAAACTACCCTGCAAAACACACGGTGTCAAACCAGCAATACAGTGCTTTGTAAAGAGACAAAAATAAAGAGGGGCATGCCCGCAGTAGTGCTTCGTTTGCTACGGGGTTGCAACGGCATTTTTGTTCTGTTAGTACTAAGAGAGGGTTGCTGTTGTTTGAATCAAAAAAATGGAGGGAGATATGTATCTCTCGGACAAACGCGCCAAAAAAGTCAGACAAGCACTTGATCGATTTTTTGCGGCATTGAACGTGCTTTTTCCTAAAGACGGATATGCACCAAGTCAGGATCAGCTCTTGGGAATGCAGAATATCTGGGGAGCGAATCACTATCATCGCGAGAACGATGTTGTTCTCCGCAATGCGGAAGGCTGCTGGGTGTGGGACATGGCGGGTAAACGCTACCTCGACATGAACGCCACCTATTCGGCGATCGCGCACGGGCATGGCAACATCGAACTCATTGGAGCGATGCTCAAGCAGGCGTTTCGCATGACCAGCGCGCAAAATCGGTTCGTGAACGACATGCAGCCGCAGCTTCTGGCACAGATCACCGCACTTACTCATCAAGACGGCGCCATTCTTATGAACACCGGTGCGGAAGCTTTCGATACCGCGGTGAAGGGTGCCCGCCAGTGGGCATATCAAGTAAAGGGCGTCAGGAGCGACAGAGCCGCGATCATCTCTGCGCAAGGAAACTTCCATGGCCGGACGCTTGCTGCGATCGCGGCGTCGGCGACGGAAAAATACCGCACGGATTTCGGCCCGTTTCCGCCAGGTTTCAAAAAAGTGCCGTACGCCGATATCGAGGCGCTCAAAAAAACGATCACCCCGAACACGGCGGCATTCATCGTTGAACCGATCCAGGGTGAAGGCGGCATCGTCGTCCCCCCGTCGGGATATCTTGAAGCGGTGCGGACATTGTGCACCAAAAAGAACGTGCTGCTCATTTTCGACGAGATCCAGACGGGTCTTGGGCGAACGGGAAAACTGTTCGCCGGTGAATGGTCGGGAGTTCACGCGGACGGCATTTTGCTCGGCAAGGCGCTCGGAGCGTATATGCCGGTTTCCGCGTTTGCGGCGCGACACGACATTGTCAAATGCTTTACGCCCGGGAGACACGGAAGCACGTTCGGCGGCACCGCACTTTCATGCGCGACGGCGCTCAAGTCGCTCGAACTTATCGTGCGCGACGACTTAGCGCTCGTAAAGAATTCGGCGAATATGGGTGAATACTTCCTCGCAGAACTTCTAAAACTGAGATCCCCGGCGATCAAAGATGTTCGCGGAAAAGGCCTCTTTGTCGGGATGGAACTCGATAAAAATGTGGCAACTGCGGACCAGCTGTTCATGAAGCTCAAAAAGCACGGGCTGATCTCCGGAGTTGCCGGAAACAACACCGTACGCTTCACTCCGCCGCTCGTGATCAACAAGAGCGAGATCGACCTGGCAGTGCAGTGTATCGCCAAAGCAGCTCAAGAGCTCTAAACGAGCCTCTCGTCGGTTTTGTTCAAATAAAACACCTCGGACCAATCAACTGGTCCGAGGCCTTTTTATAACATCAGCAACAGCAGGAGGAATTCGCTCGCGAGAATGGCGGTCTTTCCTATCCCGTTCTCGTCGTATTCTTCATTCCCTGGTTTGTATTCCACGATATCGACTCCGCAGAGTTTCTTTCCTATCGCAATGTGCGTCACGAGCCACAGCAGGAATGCCCGGTTGAGTCCGACTTTGTTCCGGAGATGCACCGCGGGCGCATCTGCCTGGTTCATCGCATCAAGGTCAAATGAGACCCAGACGAGATCGACCCGCTTGAAGAGATCAAGCGCAGCGATCCACCCCGGCATCGGGTTACGCATCAGTTTTTTTGCGGGGAACATGGAAACTTTCAGCTTACGGAGTAATCGTCTTTCTTCAGGCTCGCAATCTGCCGTACACGCACCAAGATGCAGCACATTCTCCGGTGCGAACGCATCCTGAGCGGGACGAAATACTTTCGGACCAAATCCAAGAAGCGTTGCGAGCGGCAGCCCATTCGCGTGATGCGAATGGGTCGTTTCGTGGGTGTGCGCATCATAATGCGCATCGATCCATAGAAGGCCGATCTTTTTCCCCTTGATGCCCGAAAACTGAAGAGCTGCACGACCGCTGCCAATAGCGACCGAATGATCACCGCCGAGTACGACGGGGATATTCCCGCGGCAAAGCGAGGTGAGTACGCAACGAGACGTCAGTGCGGCTATCTGTGCGACCTTTTTTTGATAACGAACTTTTCCGCGCGGTTTGCCTTTTGCGTTGAATAAGTCCAGTGTGTCCGCGTGCTCCTCGATGTTATCGTAAGCGGCGGAAACACCCGCATCACGCAGCGCGCGAAGCAGGACGGGCGAGAGTGCATCCGGCCCGCCGCTCGTGCCGTTCTGTGCGCCCGCCTCTGAGGGGACGCCAACAAGATCGATCTGTCGAGGCATGGTGTCCCTCCTGCGTGAAACGCGATGAACTTCTGGCGCTCATCCTACAACAATCAGACCATGGTGCAAGCCCCGTAGTGAGCTCTGCAAATATAATGTTAAATGTTTGCTAAAAATTTTCATACATTCACAAATAACAAGGTGTCGGGTTATCAATAAAGATCTACTACGGGGCAAGCCCCGTAGTGAGCCCTACAGAAAAATATTTCTCACAAGCCTTGAGCGGCCGCCGGACGATCAGGAAAATTTCCCGGGAACCGCATAACCTGCCGCCGTCATAAGCGCGGCATCAGTATAGACCGCTCCGCGCGGCAGCGTTTTAATGATCCGTCCGGGAATTTCCGTATAATCATCTCCCCCCATGAGTTTTCGCCACATAGGCCCTTTCTCAGCTCCAACAAGATAGATACCAATAAGGTCAACATACCGGAGAAACGTAAATGTGGTGGTCACACGCAGCCTGAGCGGATTTTTCTCTCCGGTATCGTATGCGATGATCCACCGCTCGCGCTCAAATAATTCATGGAAACGGTCGGGGTCTTCAGGAAATGCCATAATGCCCGCAGTGTGTCCGTCGAGCGCGATACCCATCGTAGCCATGATCGCTCCCCGCGGGTGCCGTGCGCGCCAGCTGCGGAGTTCATTCTCGTAATAATCAGCGAGTTCCTCTTGTGTCTGTCCTTTTTGTGTTGACGTGTCGATCAGACGGCATCCCCCTTGGACCGCCCGCTGATAAAATGCCGTCTTCCGAAGCTGCGCATAGTTGGACGTTTTATTCGTAGGATCATAGCGTTCGTCGAAGATGCCTATGGTAAGATACGGTCCGATGACGCCGGACTCGATGCGGTCAAGCACACCGAGTGCCGACCCTCCGGAAGAAAGAAAGAGTACATCGCGGTGCTCGACATCGCGGAATTCTCTGAGTTTTCGTGAGATATCTTTTGCAAAAAAATTCGCTATATCCTCTTTATCTTTTCGGATATAGAGCTTCAGATTGCCGACTGCCTTCAGAAATTCCGCCATACAAAAAGTATAACATGTCCACACGGCCGACCCGAAAAACCATGCTATACTGGACCCATATGATCGGAAAAAATATGGCAAAGAAAGTCTCTTCTCCGGGAGCGCTTGTCTGTGTCAATATTCCCGAAGTTGAGCTCTCCCGTGATCCGCACACGCGCAAGGAGCTCATCCATGCGGTAAAAAATGACCGGGCCTCGCGTATTGCAAATGAATTCGACCGCGGTCTCCAGTTCATTAAAAAATACCCCAAATCGGTGACTATGTATGGATCGGCACGTTTCGCATCGACGAACCAACACTACAAAGACGCGTACGAACTCGCATTCAAGATCTCCAAACTGGGTTATGCAGTCGTTACCGGCGGCGGTTCCGGTGTCATGGAAGCCTCCAACAAGGGCGCAAAGGAGGCGGGCGGCCATTCGATCGGACTCAATATCGAGTTGCCCCATGAACAAGTGCTGAATCCATACGTCACCGATTCGCTTTCTTTTTATTATTTTTTCTCGCGCAAAACGACGCTCTCTTTCTCTTCGGAAGCATATATTTTCTATCCGGGCGGATTCGGCACGCTTGATGAATTTTTTGAGATCGCCACGCTTGTACAGACAAGAAAAATACGGAATGTTCCGATCATTCTCACCGGTGTGGATTTTTGGAAACCGCTCCAGGCATTTCTTGAAGATCAGTGTCTGAAGCGACATGCCTCCGTCAACCGCAGGGAGCTCGGCCTCTATGTGCTCTCTGACAACCACGATGAGATCCTCGACATCATTACCAATGCGCCCGTCCGGGATTAAGCATATTTCCAAAAACGGGTCAGAGGAATTCCTTTCGCTTGAATACCCAAAGCGTGAGCGTCGTAACGACTGCGGTAATGGATGCGATGATCCAAAACGCATGCATTGAATCTGCAAATGGAAGCCAGACATTCATGCCGTACATGTTCACGATGATCGACGGGATCGTCAGAACGATGGTCAGTCCGGTCAGAAGCTTGATCACGCGGTTCAGGTTGTTCGTCATGATCGTCGAATATGCGTTACGTATGTTCATTAATGCCCTGATGTTGCTCCGTGAAAGCTCGACCAATTGGCCGCTTTCGAGATAGACATCATTCGCAAATTCTTTATCTTCTTCACGAAGTGTCAGGAACTTCCCGGAAACAAGCTTCGACAATGTCGCATTCGTCGGCACCAGGGCATCAAGAAGGTCGTTCAGGATCGTTTCAAAATTAACGAAACGAACAATATCTTCGTTGCTTATCTTCCCAGACAACCGGGCGGAAAGGCGCCGGACCTCTTTATTGATGAGCGTGATGAAACGCGCATATTCGGCATCTTCTTCGGCCAGCAGCTGAAGAAGGAAGCGGACCTTTTGCGTCGTATATACATCGACACGGCCGTCCATGAAACGCTCGAAAAATACGAGCTTTCTGGCACAGATAGTGAACACGAACGTTTCCGCAACACCAAAAAGCACCGGGGCGGTAAAGATCTGCCCGTCTTCCTCATACGGAATGCGGGTAAAGATATAGGTCGTGGTATTTTCAACTTCGACGCGGGGAACCTCATAGGGATCGATCGCATCTTCGAGTAATCCGAGGTTGAGTTTGAACTCTTCGCCAAGCCGCACGAATTCTTCTTCGGAAGGATT
Organism: Candidatus Lloydbacteria bacterium RIFCSPLOWO2_01_FULL_50_20; assembly: GCA_001821435.1. Lineage (GTDB taxonomy): Bacteria > Patescibacteriota > Minisyncoccia > Phycocordibacterales > UBA6899 > MHLP01. The sequence goes on from MHLP01000028.1 coordinate 9,833, forward strand.
CTCGACGTGGACCCAAGAGCCGACCTTGAATTGCTCGATCTGCTTCAATTTCCCTTTGGTAATGGTCTTTTGGTAGAAAGTGATCATACGGAGCCTCGACCGTGGAAAGGCGGTCGGATATTTCCTTTAGTATATACGGCGGGACATATTTTCACTATGCACAAAACTGTGCATAAAGGAGAAACTCTTTGTTTCCGTCACCACCCAAGACCTGTGAAGCGATGACTCCTTGAACGCAAAAACCAAGCTCCTCAGCTAACGCTTCGATACGCATGGCAACATCCGAATGCAGTTTCGGGTCAGAAACGATGCCTTTCCCGATGTGCTTCTTGCCGACCTCAAACTGTGGCTTGATGAGCAGTATGAGTTCTCCCCCGCTCCGGAGCAGTTCTTTCACCTTCGGAAGGACTTTTTCAAGAGAGATGAACGACACGTCAACGACGATCATATCGATCGGTTTTTTGAAATCAGATAATTTTGCGTCACTGATATGTACGCCCTCCATGTCGACCACGCGAGGATCTGTGGAAAGTTTCGCAACAAGCTGCCCGTGCCCGACATCAAGCGCATAAATTTTTTTTGCGCCACGGGAAAGAAGCACTTCGGTAAATCCGCCGGTAGAAGCCCCGACATCAAGGATGATCTTTCCTTTGGGGTCGATCGCCCACCGATCAAGCGCGTGTTCGAGCTTGAGCGCCCCGCGAGAAACCCATTTGATATCTTCACGGAGGAGGGTGACCATGTTCTCCTTTCCGACAAGGAAACTCTTGTTCTTCACTACTACCCCATCGACGGCGACGTTACCTTCAGTGATCAACACTTCTCCACGCGCGCGCGAAGAAACAAGCCCCCTCTCGGGAAGCGTGCGGTCAAGCCTGACCTTCTTTGCTTCCTCTTTTGTATCCATGGGCCCATTAGACCAGAAAAATTGAAAAAGTCCATGAAATTTAGCATAAAAAAATGAATAAAAAAAACCCGGCTATGAACAGCCGGGATGAATACTTTAAACAGTGATCTAAGCAGTGTGCTTTGCGACAAAGAGCGGGGCAACACGACCAAGCGCGGTGACAAGCGCGGCATTGCGGAGACTTGTTTTGTATTTCTCTGCATTCGCGCACATTTCAGCTGTCGACTTGCTCATGATCGCTTCCATGGCGCTGAGCACCGCGTCTTTTTCTCCGCACGGTACGCGTTCGTCACGGACATTCATGTTTCTCGCCCACTCGAAGAAAGAAACGATCACGCCGCCCGCATTCGCACAGATGTCGGGAATAACGATGATGCCGCGATCCTCGAAGATCTTGTCTGCTTCGAAAGTCGTCGGACTGTTCGCGCCCTCACCAATGATCTTCGCACCAACCCTTGCGGCATTCGCCTTGGTAAGTACGTGCTCAAGTGCGGCGGGAAACAGAACGTCAATGTCCTGAAGTACGAGCAACTCGTCGTTCGTGATCCGATCACCACCCTTGAAATCGGAAAAAGTGCGATTTTCTTTGTAGTATGCAAACAGTTGTTGGAGGTCAAGGCCTCCCGAGGCATACACTCCGCCATTCTTATCACTTACTGCAATAACGGGGTACTGTCGCTGTGCCGCACGTTGCACAATGTGCGAACCGACGTTACCAAACCCCATCACTGCAAGGCGCGGGGTACTGATGCGTGGGTATGGCATCCAGTGCTCTGACATCACGCGATCAAGCACATGCATCACGCCAAAGCCAGTTGCCTCCGTACGCCCCTCAATGCCGTCGAAACCGTAGCCGACCGGCTTTCCTGTCACCACGCCAGCAAAAGGCCCGTCTTCGCGCACGCGATGGCGGTGTGCATAACGTTGCCTGACCCAGTGCATGATCTGCGAATTCGTACCGACATCAGGTGCCGGAACATCGCGTCGCGGACCGAGTATGTTGCGCTCGTCCCTTTCGTCAACCGACGCTTCAGTGAGACGTTTTTGTTCGCCCAGTGAGAGTGTCTCTGGATCAACAGCGATTCCCCCTTTTGCGCCCCCCATTTCAATACCTGCAAGCCAGATCTTCCAGCTCATCTCCATCGAATGCGGTTTCATGACTTCAACACTGACATTGGGGTGCCATCGATCCCCGCCCTTATGCGGTTGATCAACGAACGGCGAGCGGTGCCAAACACGACATGCCTCGAAACGGCGGAGTTTGCCGTCATCCATTTTGACTTCAAGTCCTGACTGCCAGACGAGTTTGAAGCTGCAAAGTGTTTCCATCAGCCAATCGGGCAGGTTGAGAATTTTGCCGGCCTTATTGAGTCGAACCAAAATGTTGTCGAGATGCTTGACCGAATGAGTTCGTGCCATGATCCTTTCTCCTTTTTTTTCAGACAACTCTCTCTTCTCAGGCTAGCACTCAAAATTGTCGCGTCAATGCAATGTGAAACAAATAAAAAAACGGGCAACTTTCGCTACCCGCCCGCCTTTTTCGTTGCCGGTCACTTTAAAAGTATTTGTGCGTCTTGGGGGAACCGCATGACATCACGCACGAAGGACACCACATCCTCGACCCGGGGAATGACCGTCCGCGGCATACTGGTTTTGTGGTCACGCCAGGTGTAGGGAGGAATGATATCAGGAGCCGTTACGCGTCGGATCGGAGCATTCAAAAAGAACAATGCTTTCTCAGCGATCCGCGCGGCGATCTCGGCGCCATATCCGCCATTCATCGGTGCTTCGTGGACAATGACCGCGCGCCCCGTCTTCTTCACTGATCCATAGATCGTGTCAAAGTCGAGCGGCGTGATCGTCGACACATCGATCAGTTCGACGGAGGTGCCGTCCGCTTCAAGGAGCACGGCCGCAGCGCGAGCTTCGCGCATCATGGCACCCCAGGCAACGAGCGTCACATCATTCCCTTCCCGTTCGACGACACAGCGATCGAGCGGGAGTGCAACACCGTCATCCGGGACATCATCCTTGTCGTGATACATCCGCGTCGGCTCAAGGAACACTACGGGGTCGTTGTTGCGGATCGCCGCAAGCATGAGACCGTACGCACGTCTCGGCGTCGAAGGAATGACCACGCGTAGCCCAGGAACATGCGCATAGATCGCTTCGGGACTCTCGAGATGATGCTCCGGCGACTGCACGCCCGCGCCATAGGGCATGCGGATCACCATGGGGCATGACAAAAGCCCCCGTGTACGATTGCGCATCCGTGCGGCGTGATTGATGATCTGCTCAAGACCCGCATAAGAGAATCCAGCGAACTGAAATTCAACGATGACACGGATACCCGCGATGGCCATACCGACTGCGTAACCGGCAAGCGACGCCTCATCGAGACGCGCGCTCTCCACGCGATCATCGCCAAACTCCTTTGCAAGCCCCTTCGTCACAAGGAAAACGCCTCCCTTTTTGCCACCGATATCTTCTCCGATAAGAGCGACCGCCGGATCACGCTTCAATTCGTGGCGAAGAGCCTGATTCAAAGCGTCCACCATTGAGATCGCACCAGCCGACCCCGACACTGTCGCATGCAGACTGCCTGTCGCGATGACCATGTCATACTCCTTTCTCTATGAGTAGGGCGCGCTGTTCACGATATGAGGTGACATCAGGAACTTTTTCGAAGAGATAGTCGATCATGTCCGATGACCCTTGCGGCAGAAATGTAAGGTAAGCATTCTGGATCTCTGTTGCTGTTTCTTTCGCAACCTCGACCCACGCTGACTCTTCTTTCTCGCTCCAGTGTCCTCTTTCCATGAGGAATTTTTTCAAACGCAGGAGTGGCTCATGCTGCCATGCATGAATCACTTCGTTCTGATCGCGATAGTCTTTTGCGTTGTCCACTGTTGTATGATCGGCAAGACGATAGGTCTCTGCCTCGAGCATCATCGGGCCTTTTCCGGATCGTGCATGCGCTATCGCAAGCGACGTCGCATGGCAGACCGCGATCGCATCGTTCCCGTCAACGACCAAGGAGGGCATCGCAAAACCGGCAGCGCGCAGAGCGAGCGGACGGGTCGCCGTCTGTTCGGCGGGCGACATCGAGATCGCCCACTGGTTATTCTTCACGATGAATACCACCGGGAGTTTCTTTGTCGCCGCCTCATTGAGCGCAGTGTTAAAATCGCCCTTGGAGGTCGAACCGTCACCGCCCATGACCACGACTGCTCCCGGCTTTTTCAGTAGCCGGCGGCCCTTCGCCAGTCCAACGGCGATCGGGTATTGCGTCCCGATGGGAACCGCAAATGAAAGTAGCGCTCCGGGATCAGCGAGCAAATTTCCTCGCTCATCGCCGCCCCAAAAAAGCAGTGTCCGCAAAAAAGACTGCGGGCCGCCGAGCGTAAGCAGTGTTCCGTGATTACGATAGTACGGCACAAAGACGTTGTCAGGCGTCTCGATCAATGCACTGCCCACTCCGACATCAACCGCCTCTTCGCCGAGTGTCGACGCGTATGTCCCGATCTGCCCGACGCGGAACATGTTGACCGCCTTCTGATCGAGTGTGCGTATCATCACCATATCCCGGTACATCTGCACGAGCTTATCTGGGACATTCACGAACGCCGGAAGTTCACATAGGGGATCGCCGACTGCATTGAGAAAACCGACGTGGTCGATCTTGAAACCATATTTCATGACGCCTCCTCCGCAAATACTCGCCGCAAATTAAAGAGAGAGTCCTTGTGAGAACTTATTTTAATGTGCAAGCTCTTTTCTGTCCCCATTCAAGCACAGATGCCTAGGAGCGACAACGACATCGAGAAAAAAGCAAGCAGAGAGATGGGTCCCATGAACAATTGGGTTTTTGCGCATTGAAATTACGCAATGATTGACAAAGTAAATTATTCTGCTATATTAAATTCAGAGGCAAAAAAAATTTCAACGACTCATCCCCCACCCGACGATCACATTTTATTCAAGTAATTTACTTACACTAAAGCGGTTGTTCGGGTCGGGAGTGAGCTGTTGAATTTTTTCATACTTTTTTGAGGAGAACCCTGTGGACGGAAACACGTTTGTCCCTTTTATGCTCCAAACGCCTGCTCACGTCGGAATGATCGATCATCTCGAAATATGGAAAAAGGTCATCGAGCTTCATGCTTCGGTCTGGAATGTCACCGGTGAAGAATCATTGTGGTCGCTCCTCAGTGCCAACAAGGTTACCGAGGAACCGGGTGCGCCGGCAATATTCAGTCTGTATCCAATGCATCGGGGTCATTCGCCGGTACTTCGCGATTGGTCCAAGGAACAAGGTATGGATCTGGAAAAACTCATAAAGGAAGTTCCTACCGCGGTCCGGACGGAGTAGACACAAAATAAAACCGGCCCCGTGAGCGAAGTCGGAAATGCAGGAATGATCCCTGCATTTTTTTTATATCAGACGAGTCACTCCCGCTTCGCGGGTTTCCTAGCGTCGCGGCTCACCTTCGACAAACGTGAGCGCGTTGCCGCGTTTTCCCGCTCGGCCCGTTCGGCCGATGCGATGGACGTAGTCGTCAAAGGAAGACGGAACGTCATAGTTGATGACATGGGTCACGTTGGGAATATCGAGCCCGCGCGCCGCGACGTCGGTCGCGACGAGGATCTGCACGCGGTTTTCCTTGAAATCTTTGAGCGCGCGCTGTCGTTGCGGCTGGGATTTGTTTCCATGAATGGACGCTGCGCGAAATCCTTCGCGGGAAAGCACCTGAGCGAGTTTCTCAACGCCGTGCTTGGTGCGTCCGAAAATAAGCACCTTGCCGAAGCCGGGCTCTTTCAACAGTCCGCAAAGCTTGGTGAATTTTTCCGTCTTATCGCGCACACGAATGATATCCTGTTCGACATTTTTTGCGGTATCCTGTTTCTTCACCGAAACACGGACCGGATCCTGAAGCAGCGGCTTCGCAAGCGTCTCGACTTCCTTCGAAAATGTCGCGGAAAAGAAAAGCGTGTGGCGCTCTCTCGGAAGACGCGCGATCAGATATTTGATGTCATTGATGAATCCCATATCAAGCATGCGGTCAGCTTCATCGAGCACAAGGTTGTGGAATTCGGAGAGATGAAGCTCCCGGCGTTCGATCAGATCCTTAAGGCGTCCGGGAGTGCCGATCACCATGCGCACTTTGCGCCGCAAACGTTCGATCTGCATATGAATAGACACGCCGCCGACGAGTAGCACGGAATAGATACCAAGTCCCCGGGAAAATCCCATGAACTCTTCATCGATCTGGAGCGCCAATTCGCGCGTGGGAACGACGACAAGCACCTTGGCATCCGGATGATGGAGCATCTTATTGATGAGCGGAACCAAAAAAGCGGCGGTTTTCCCTTCGCCGGTATTCGCGATGCCAACCATATCGCTACCCTTCAACACGGCCGGAATACACTGGTCTTGGATCGCCGTGGGGATCACATATCCTTTTTGCGTGATATTTTTTTTCAGCCGTTCATCGATAGCAAAATCGCTGAACTGGTTCGTCGGTAAATAGGGTTTTTCTTCCTCCACCGTAACGGAGCGATTAACGAATCTGGTGACATCGATATTCTCACCGGGATTTCTGTTTCCCCGATTGCGCCCTCCGCCGCCAAAACCTCCGCGGGAATTTCCATATCCGCTTGAGCGTGCATGAAATGAACGCTCTTCTGTCCCAACATGTTGCGGTCTTCCGCCAAATGACCTCCCGCCCGAATGCCGCGCTTCAGGAATTCTTGTGGCGCCTTTTTCTCCTCCCCCGATCACACCGGGTCCGCGGTCGAGACGTGCAGCAAAATTGCCGCCTCCTTTTGTGCGTTTACGCGGGGGTTCATATCGGCCTCCGCCTCCGATGCCGCCCAATACGACGGCTCGACGCGTCCCTCCATAAGAGGGCCGCCCGCCCGAACGACTGACATTGTTCAGTCGGGCAGGCCTAAAACTTCCTTGTTCCATAAATTAAACTAAAAACTGATAGATCCCACACCACCCCCTACCACCAATGCTTCGTGTGGAATCTCTCAATTTCGACTAACGAGAGAGGAGTTTTATGAGAAGTTCACTTTAGCATATCGTCATATTTTGTCAATCATACGCCCCTACGCGATCCTCCTGTTCGATGAATCGATACCACGCTTATTGCGTGAACGTTCCGCTTCAGTAAGAAATTGTTTGCGCAGGCGTACGCTGTTCGGGGTGATCTCGAGGTATTCATCTTCCGCCATAATCTCCATGCCGTTTTCGATGCCAACCGGGTGGGGTGGAATGAGATTGAGCGCATCATCGGAACCAGATGCACGCATGTTCGTGAGTTGTTTTCCTTTTGTCGGGTTCACCGGCATTTCGTCTCCCTTCGAGGTATTCCCGATGACCATCCCTTCGTACACCTCCACTGTCGGGCCGATATAGAGTTCACCGCGCTCCTGGAGATTAGCAAGTGAATAGCCGAGTGCCTTACCGGAGGCCATCGAGATCATCGAACCGGCTGCTCTGCGCTCAATTGCGCCCGCGTACGGTTTGAATCCGATCACGCGCGACGCCATGATGCCATCGCCTTTTGTATCGACAATGAATTGATTGCGATATCCGAGGAGTCCGCGCGTCGGTCCCTCGAAAAGCATACGGATCGTATTGTGTGTCTGCGTCATGTGGTTCATGATCGCGCCGCGCTCGCTCAATTTCTTAATGACCGCGCCCTGAAACTCGCTCGGTACATCGATGGTGACTTCTTCGAACGGTTCACATTTCACTCCGTCAATAGTTTTGATGATGACCTTCGGCTGCGAGACCTGGAGTTCAAATCCTTCGCGCCGCATATTTTCCAACAGAATGGCGATATGGAGTTCTCCCCTGCCGGATACTTTAAAGGTGTCTCCGGAAGAGCTTACAAAATCAACCTTGAGTCCCACGTTCACCTCGAGTTCCTTTTCCAGACGCTCGCGGATCTGCCGCGAGGTCACGAATTTACTTTCACGACCAGCGAACGGAGAATTATTCACGAGAAAATTAAGCTCGATCGTCGGTTCATCGACGATGATCGCGGGGAGAAGCGGAACATCGGCGGTATGCGCGATCGTTTCACCGATATAGATCTCCGGGATACCGGCAACAATACCGATGTCTCCCGCGACGATCTCACCCGCCTCTTCGCGCTTTATGCCTTTAAAGGTGAACAGTTTCGTCACCTTGCCTTTGTACGGTGCCACACCTTCCTTGAGGAGAACAACACCATCACCCACACGGACGATGCCATCGGCGACACGGACGATAGCTAAACGCCCGAGGTAGTTGTCATAGGCAAGATTGAACGGTTGCGCGCGAAACGGTTTATCGCTCGAACCTGAAGCGATCGGCACGTGTTCCAGAATAAGATCAAGCAGCGGCGAGAGATCCTTCCGTGGGTCGTCAATTTTTCTGATCGCCACCCCCTCACGCCCGATCGCGTACACGACGGGAAAGTCGAGCTGTTCTTTGTTCGCACCAAGATCCATAAAAAGCTCAAGCACCCCTTCTTCCGTCGCGTCGACATCCGCGGCGGGTTTGTCGATCTTATTGATAACGACGATGGGCTTCAATCCGAGTTCAAGGGATTTTTTGAGCACAAAACGCGTCTGCGGCATCGGTCCTTCCTGCGCATCCACGACAAGAAGTACGCAATCGATGGAGCGCAGCACGCGCTCGACTTCGGAGCCAAAATCGGCATGGCCGGGAGTGTCGACGATGTTGATCTTCGTATCCTTATAAATTGCCGACGTATTCTTTGAATAGATCGTAATGCCGCGCTCAAGCTCGAGGGCGTTCGAATCCATGCTCTCTCCCTCAACGAACATCCCCGTCTGGCGCATCAAAGCATCGGTCAAGGTCGTCTTGCCATGATCAACATGTGCAATAATTGCGATGTTTCTAATTTCCATGAGTATTGTGGACAAAACGAAACGCCCGCACCGCTCACCCAATGAGATAGATAAAGCGGTGCCGCCCTGCATGAGAAGAGTTTATTTTTCTCAAATAAAAAACCGAGTTCCATACCCGGATTCCCATCTCACAGGGCGAGCGTCTGATGCTTAAACTATAGTGGATTTCAACACAATTTGCAATGACTGTGGAGTAGCCGCCTCATGCCAGATGCATACACCGGACAAAGATCTCGCGGAGAAAATAAATTTGTCCGCCCGTCCGATCCCCGCGGCAATGACCTCGACTGAGCCAGCCGAGCTCTTCAGACCGAGGGGAGCTCGGGGTTGAAGCACTCAGCCAAAGTCAGCCGCGAGGTATTCTAGACGCTCCCAATAAAAATACACAGGGGTATATTTTTTATCCAATGTATGCAAGAATGCGCGGATGGTCCCGTTAGAAGTTGCGGACGCATTATGAAAAATACCTTTTCTCGAAAAATGAGCATTGCAAGCATTAACCGAATAGACCGCGTGACTTTTCTGTCCGCGTCCTACTTCTAACGGGATGGCATACATTCCTCGCAATAATACTTCGGGACCTGGACGAAGATCAGCGCGACCTAAATTTTCCGACCGAAGGGAGTCGAAAATTGGAAGTCCCGCGGGGCGACTGGGAAAACGATCGTCACGACCGGAATTCGGGAAACCATCAAGACCGTTCACGCGCGGAGCATATTCCCCAGTGAAAAAACCACGATGGGTATCGCGTACCGGAAAAGACGCGGGGAAGGGTGCTACGCCGAGAACGGAAGCAAGAACACCTCGCCCGTTTAGTGGAGCGCGTACGCCTTCACCCTTCCCCCAGAAACCTCCCTACCGACCGAACGGACCAGGCGCTCGTCACGGAACATTTACAGGCAGGACACCGGCAGCGGCTCGAGCGAGCGGCCGTTATGGTTTTCTTCCTTCGAATAACCAAAAGCGACCGTCGACCGAGAGGCCGTTCACACCTCACCCGCCGAAATTTCCTTCGAAGTTTGTGCCTGCCCGTCCAACGTCAGGCAGAAGCGAGCGTACAAAAACCCAGCTGGTAAAATACACCCCCAAGCAGGCGACGACATCGTGGGGATCCGTGGCGACATGGTACGACAAACATCTTGCCGGTACAGATACGTATCATGAAAAGGTGATCCTTCCCAATTTGCTTCGCCTCGTCGATCCGCAGGCGAAAGAATTGATCATTGATCTCGCTTCGGGGCAAGGATATATTTCACGTGCGCTTGCGGAAAAAGGAGCGTCAGTAACCGGCCTTGATATCAGCCCCGAGCTTGTCGCCATTGCGCAAAAGAAAGATGGAGCGGGAGTCACTTACCGTGTCGGAAGCGCAGAAGACCTCTCGGCATTTCCGAACGGGTATTTTCATAAAGCGGTCATTGTCCTCGCCATACAAAATATCGAGCAGGTGCAAAAAGTATTCACTGAAACAGCGCGGGTCATACAAAAGGATGGTACCTTCCATATCGTCATGAATCATCCGGCGTTTCGGATCCCCAAACGATCCAGCTGGGGATACGACGAAAAAGAAAAACTCCAATATCGCCGCATCGATCAGTATCTCTCCGAATCGCGCGAAACGATCGACATGCATCCCGGCATGAAAGATTCGCCGCAGACAATTTCATTCCACCGACCGCTGCAATATTACGTGAAAGGACTCGTGAAGGCTGGCTTCGTCATCGACCGTTTTGAAGAATGGATCTCGCACAAGGAGAGCGACTCGGGCCCGCGAGCAAAGGCGGAGAATCGCACCCGTAAAGAGATCCCGCTCTTTCTCTATATGCGCGCGAGGAAGATATAGAAGCACCCTGCTGATGCCGACAAGATGAGCGGGGGTTGTGCTATTTTACTGCTACGCGACAAACAAAAACCGCCTCTTGCGAGACGGTTCTTGTGTGAAAACAGAATGTTAGCGATCGCGCCAACCTCCGCCTCCGCCACGGCGATCACCTCGATCACCTCCCCCTTGGGGACGCTCCTCCTTCGGGCGGGCAACATTCACGGTGAGCGTGCGCCCACCGAACTCTTTGCCGTGCCACATATCGATAGCAGCAGTACCTTCCGCCTCGGACGCCATCTCGACAAAACCGAATCCGCGCGAGCGGCCGGTCATGCGATCAGTGACGATCGATGCGGAGGTAACCGAACCTGCCTGCGCGAACGCATCAGCAAGCTCCTGGTCCGTAGTTGAGTACGGCAATCCGCCAACGTATAGCTTTTGAGCCATTGTGTTGTGAAACTAGATCTTAAACATCGCG
>MHLP01000029.1 GCA_001821435.1 Candidatus Lloydbacteria bacterium RIFCSPLOWO2_01_FULL_50_20
CGCAATTTAAAAAAACACAAACCATGCACGATTTGCGGTGAAAACAGCAAGAAAAATGGTTTCTTCCGTGGAGTACAGCGATACGAGTGCAAAGATTGTTATGGAAGCTCAGGTATAAAGATACAACTCCGGCTTTCTTTTATTTTGGCTCCAACGGCGTCCAGTACGGTGTGCTAGGTACGAGCGACAAGACTCGAACGCCGGAATATTTGGCGGATCTTTCCTACAAATACCCCAGATCCTTGAAGACGCGGTGATACATGTTGATCGTCTGCTCGGCCAGCGCGCGGGTGAGTTCATGATCCGCACCTCCCCCCTGATGGGCGATATCATTGCGCGTCTTATGCGCGCGCCACGCATCCTCAAGATACGGAAAATCACTCGCCTCGATCGTTTTCATTCTCTCTCCCAGTGTCGCTCCGTCGTAACCCATCCGTTTCACAATATCATCGAGAATATTGTCCGCTTCAAGAATGGCGATTTTCCAGTCGGAGGGATTGAGCGATCGCATGCATTCTTCCACACGCTCCCATCGGTGATTTTTTTCAATGCGCTCATTTTCCCACTGGAGCGTGATCCCCAGCTTCTTTTTTTCTTCCGTCATGATCTCTTGGAGACGTATGAATGCATAGATTGCGATCGAGAGCCCAATCATAGTAATGATCGTCGCGCCCATCTTGATATACGCGAAAGGAGTTGCGATCGACACTAAAAATCCCTCCCTGAGATCCGGCGAAAAAAAGAAGGCAAGCAGCGGAACGAGGATAACAACCATGACCGCCGCGACAATGATCTCTGCTCCAAGATTTCCGGCACCGCCTCCGGCTCCGGCTGGCGGCGGTTTTTTATCGAATTTTTTTTCTTTTTTTTCAGGTTTTTTATCGGCCATACGTTTTTCAACCTTTATATTCGTACATTTTCGACATCCTTACCTATCGCAAAGAGCGCATCCTCAGAGAACGGTGCAGCCATGAATTGTATTCCGACGGGAAGTGTCGTTTGGTCGCGCAAAACCGTACCGGACGGAACCGAGATGCCGGGAATGCCGGCGATATTTGCGGGGACGGTAAAAATATCTTCGAGATACATTTTGAGCGGATCGGTCATCTTTTCTCCGAGTTTGAAAGCCGGTGAGGGCGTCGTCGGTGTCGCAATGAGGTCAACATCCGAAAACGTCCGCATGAGCTCTTCGGTGATCAGCCGTCTGACCGCAACCGCCTTATTATAATACGCATCATAATATCCCGCCGAAAGCACGTAGGTGCCGAGAAGAATTCTGCGGCGAGCTTCCTTGCCGAATCCTTCGCCACGCGACTGACGGTAGACTTCCATCAATGTATCAGCTTCCTTCGAAAAACCGTAACGGATCCCGTCGTACCGAGCAAGATTCGCGGATACTTCAGCCGGCATGATGATGTAGTAGACCGGAAGTGCGTGCGGAAGAGAAGGAAGTGAGACCGTCTTCACCTCATGCCCCTCACCTTTTAATTTCTCGATGATCAGGCGAAAATTTTCGCGAACATCTTCATCGATCCCGTCCATCGCAATGAACGATTCGGGAATACCGATGGTAAATTTTTCCTTTTGCTCGCCTTTTTCTGACTCATGCTTTTCGGTAAGAGCGGTGCTGTCCATGGGGTCATGTCCTTCGATCGCTTGATAGAGAATTTCCGCATCTTCGACGGTTTTTGCAAAAGGGCCGATCTGGTCGAGGGAAGAAGCCAGCGCCATCAATCCATAGCGAGACACTCTGCCATAGGTCGGTTTCATTCCCACTACCCCGCAATGCGCCGCCGGCTGGCGGATAGAGCCGCCCGTGTCCGAACCAAGCGCACCCAATGCGCCCCCCATAGCGACCGCAGCCGCCGAACCCCCGGAAGACCCTCCCGGAACACGGCTTATATCAATAGGATTTTTGACGGCGCCATACGCGCAGGTTTCCGAAGAGCTTCCCATGGCAAACTCGTCCATATTCGTACGGCCGACGATCACCGCACCGGCAGATCTCAATTTCCCGATCACGGTCGCATCATAAACCGCACGATGATTCATGAGTATCTTCGACCCCGAAGCGGAGATCTTGCCTTTCATAAGCATGTTATCTTTTACTCCAAGGGGAATACCGGCGAGCGGGGCGGCCTTTCCTTCACTCAGCATGCGGTCGGCCACCTCCGCGGACGCCATCGCATCGTCGAATAATTCCGCATACGCGTTGATGTCGGGATTTTTTTCTTTTGCCCGCGACACCACCGCCTGAGTGAGTTCTTTCGCCGAATATTCTTTGTTGCGAAGCGCACGCTGCGCAGCCGCAATGGTAAGCATTGATGGATCGATCATACTAAAATATCTGTCCTACCTTAAAATAGCCATTCTCCGTATCGGGCGCATTGGCAAGAATAGCATCGGTCCACTCGCCGCCGGAATACGGATCATCGTCTTCGCGCATGACATTACGCAGTTCTCCCGCTCTTGCCGAAGCCTCTCCCTCCGTCACGACCGCAGAAACCACGGAAACATATCCAAGTACGGAATCGATCTGCCCCGCTAATTCAGTTTTTTCTTCCTCCGAAACAGCGATGCGAGACAGGGTCGAAAGGTGATCAATGTCTTCTTTCTTGAGCATAAACGTTATCCTACACTATTTCAGCATTTTCAGAAATTCCTGTTCGGCAAGGATCTTCACTCCGAACTTTTTCGCATCAGCAAGCTTGGAACCGGGGTTCTCGCCGACGACGACATAATCGGTCTCCCGGGAAACGCTCCCCGGCACATCGCCTCCCTGCGCCCGCACGCGCCCTTTCGCCTCGTCGCGGCTCATTGTCTCCAATGTGCCGGTAAGCACAATGGTCTTGCCGGTAAAGATGCTCTTCCGTTTTTTTTCCGCACCTTTTTTCTCGAGCTCAACGACCCTGAGCAGCCTTGAGACCAATTTTTTATTTTCAGTATTCCGGAACCACTCGACGATGGATTCGGCAATGACCGGCCCGACCTCGTTCACCTGTAGAAGTTCGTCCGCGGAAGCATTCGCGATCTTTTCCAAATCTCCGAAATGACCGGCAAGATCGTGGGCGGTTTCTTCCCCGACTTGCGGGATGGAGAGGCCGATGATGAAGCACGCCAAGGTGACTTTTTTTGCTTTGGCTATAGAGAGAAGCAGATTGTCGACCGACTTCTCCGCAAAGCGCGGAAGGAGAAGCATGTCGCCGCGCTTCAGCGTGAAAATATCGTCAAAGTTCACGATCAGTCCTTTATCCAAAAGAAGATCGATGATCTTCGGCCCCATACCGTCAATATCGAAGGCATGTTTGCTGACAAAATGAGAGAATTTCCTTCTCAACTGTGCGAACGAATTTTTATTGACGCAGCGCCACGCGGCTTGTCCGGGGATCCGCTTAATACTTCCGTCTCCTCCGCATTCGGCAACATGCCGCGGCCAGATGAATTTTTTTTCTTTGCCTGTCCGCATTTCAGCGAGCACACCCACGATATCCGGAATGACATCGCCCGCTTTCTGGAGAACGACGGTGTCGCCGATGCGCACATCAAGACGGTTGATCTCATCTTCGTTATGCAAGGTTGCGCGCGAAACGACCGAACCATACACCAGGATGGGACGCAAATGCGCGACCGGCGTCAGTACGCCGGTGCGTCCGACCTGAAGCACGATGTCGAGGACGACCGTTGTTACCTGCTCAGCGGGAAATTTGAACGCAATGCCGAAACGTGGCGCCTTGCCGGTATAACCGAGTATCTTCTGCAGATGCTCTTCGTTCACCTTGATGACGACCCCGTCGACCTGATAATCTTCTTTTGGCGCCTTTTTCTGCCATTCTTTCCAATACTCGATGATCCCTTTCACGTCCTCGACGCGTTTGAAATGTTTATTCACCTTGAAGCCAAGCTTCCGGAGGAGCTGCAATTCCTCATGCTGGCTTTTGGGAAATTTTTCGATCTGCGCGATGTCATAAATGAACGTATCGAGACGGCGGGAAGCGGCGACTTTCGGATCAAGCTGGCGAATGGATCCCGCAGCGATATTTCTCGGATTCGCAAATAATTCCTTGCCGAGTTTCTTGCGCTCTTTATTCAGTTCGTTCAGAACCGATTTCCGCATAAACACTTCTCCTTCGACGATGCAATCGATCCGCTCGGTAAGCTCGAGCGGCACGGAATCGATGGTGAGAATATTGTGCGTGACATCTTCCCCGATGACACCGTCCCCCCTGGTCGCTCCGCGAAAGAGTCTGCCGTTCTGATATTCATAAACCACTTTGAGGCCGTCGATCTTGAGTTCGCAGGTATATGTCGGCTTTTCCTTCACGCCGCTTTTTTCCAAAAATCTTTTCACGCGCTCGTCGAATGCCTCAACATCTTCCGGACTGAACGCGTCGTTGAACGACCACTGCGGCACCCGGTGCCTTACCTTTTTGAACTCTGCAAGGGGTTTTCCGGCAACGCGCTGAGTTGGTGAATCGGCGGTAATGAGCGATGGATACGTTTTTTCCAGTTTGACGAGCTCTTCCTTGAGCGAATCAAGGGCGGCAGGTGTGATCTCTTCTTTATCAAGCACATGATAAAGATACCGATGGCGCTCGATCGTTTTACGTAATTTTTCTGCCCGTTCTTTCACTGTATGCGGGACGGTTTTTTTCTCCTTGTGTGCCATACGGAGATTATACCCTGTAGTAAGCTCACTCAGAAGTAATCTACTACAGGGCAGGCTCCTTTTTGGTCCCTACGAAACTTATGTGATTAAATATTCGTGAATACCACTATTTCGCGCTGAGTTCGGCGCGGCAATTCAAGGGTACACGTATTATAGCCATCACCGATGATCGTGGTCGACTCCAATCCAACTTTGATCACGGTGACATCGACACAAGTGCCGTCAGAAAAATTGAGTGAAAATTTCGTTGTTCCCGATGTGGCATCCGACGTGACCACCCAGTTCGAAGCGGAAAGTTGCATGTTGGCTTGACCGTTATTACATACCGCAGCGCTTAAATTTGACGAATAGTCATAGAGGATACCGACCGTTCCCGTCGCAAAGATCGTATAGGGCATGCCATTTTGAGGAACTGAGCGATCCCAAAAAAGCGCACATTCGGCGCCACGATCCGCCGCCGAGAATGCTTTCGCGGAATCCCGCAAGAACGACGAAAGAACGATCTCTCTTATGCTGATGCCGGAAATACCCGTACTGACCGCAAGTAAAATACTGATGACAAGGAGCGTCAGCAAGAGAATATATCCTCCGTTTTTCCTTTTGCTTCGCTGTGTTCTTTGAAAGAAGTGTCTCATGTGGGAATAAAGCGTTAGTAGTTATAGACCTCAGTCACCTCCGAAGCAGTGAGTGCGGTATTGTAGAGCCGGATGTCGTCGTAAGTGCCCAGGGCGGAATCTCTGAAACGTACCGTCTGTTGATTGGGTATCCAGGACGGATCGGTGATCGCCTTGTCGGAAACCAGTGCGCCGTTCACATACACCTGGCCCCTGTCGGTGGCGGTATTCCAGACGACAGCGACGTGTGCCCATGTCGTCTGCGGGAAACCGGTCAGGTCGAATGCGGTCACATAGGTATTGTTTGATTTTTGGAACGCTATCTGGATCATCCCCACTCCGGTGAATCGGATGAACACATGGTTTCTCGTTGAGGCATAGCCGTCAAACAGGTTCACGTTGCCGGTGGTCATTGGGTTATCAGTCTTGATCCAGAACGCGAGCGTACCGTTTGCGGGGAAGTTCGCATTATCCAATGCACTCACGATCATTTCAGCCGTCGAAGAGACATGCATGGCTTGATCGATGTGACCGGTCACCCATGTGGGGCTGTTGAGTAACGTGCCGGTATTTCCTCCGCTTCCGGAATCCGAAGCGTTTCCGTCGAGCTTCCACCAGCCGAGGGGGGTGAGGCCTGTGACCGGCGCGACTGGTGTCACCGATGCTTGTGCTGAATCAACGCTTTCTCCGTCGGCGTTCGCTGCGGAGACGACATAGTAGTAGGTGGTGCCGTTCGTGAGGCCGGTGTCGCTGTAACTGGTTTCCGTGACGCCGCTGGCGACAGTGGTGTAGGGACCACCGCTTGTGGTCGAGCGTTTGACGCGATAACTGGTGGCGCCGGAAGAAGCACTCCAGCTTAAGCTAGCGGTCATGTCGCCGGGAGTTCCCGTAAGATTGGTGGGGGCGGAGGGAGGAGGCGATGTCACTTTTGTAAAACTGATGCCATCAATGCGCGCAAGGGCACCGGCATTCGTATGTCCAACAAGCTCGATCGTATCACCATTCGAGAGCGAAATGTTCGACATCGTAAACGTATGATAACCAGAGCCGGAAACATAAAGCGG
Organism: Candidatus Lloydbacteria bacterium RIFCSPLOWO2_01_FULL_50_20; assembly: GCA_001821435.1. Lineage (GTDB taxonomy): Bacteria > Patescibacteriota > Minisyncoccia > Phycocordibacterales > UBA6899 > MHLP01. The sequence goes on from MHLP01000029.1 coordinate 6,345, forward strand.
GTAAGTGAATGTCTGAAGCCGCGTTGAATTTCTATAAATATCGAGCGTGGATTGACCGTCATTCTCAAGCAATACGGTTATGGCGACGTCATAAATTCCGCTTGTCCCGGAAAAGGTCAGCGTGGCGGTCGCGGTATTGCCGGAATTGATCTTGATAACTTCGGGGTTTCCGGAATCCACTATATAGCCTGGCGTAAGGCTCATGTCGCTTTCCGCTTCGTAAGAAAGAACCTGCGGAGGAATACCGGTGTCAGGCGTTCCCGATGCTTCATTGGAAGTCGGACTCTCGCCGTCGGCACTGAGCGCCGTGACGACATGATAATAAGTCGTGCCATTGGTAAGCCCGCTATCGGTATAGCTCGTTGAAATGAGGCCGGTCGCGATATTCGTAAAGGAGCCCCCCGATGTCAGGCTGCGTTTGACGTTATAGCTCGTCGCACCGGAAGATGCCGTCCAGTTGAGTCCCACCAAAGCATCGCCGGCACTCGCTACAAGATTTGTGGGCGCAGCAGGCGGCGAACCGGGCGGGGAAGGCGGTGCGGGTGGCGATGCCGAAAGGGAAAGGGGCGGAAACCAATTGAAAAGATCTTCTGAAATGACCACTTTTTGCGGCATTCCTCCGTAACCCGGATAATTTACCGTTGATCTGACGCGAAGCTGTCTTGCCGGCCCAGGAGAAGCGTCGATTCCCGACAAGAGCACCGTTCGTGTGAATTGCGTAGCGCTCCATGGCGAACCGAGCACAACATCGGATTGACGATAGAGACCCGTCTCCGGATTGAAATAGATCGTCGATATGCCGGGTTTTAATGTTCCCAAATTGTTCCAAACATCCGTTCCCTGATGCATGGTGACATCAACGATACAACCGACCCCGCCATAACAACTAGAGGATATGCCCTCCAGCCATTCCGTTCTTCCGGCCGTAACATCATCAGCGGAGTTATTATCTCTCATGCTATGCACGACTTCGAGGCCCTCTTCGGCAAGATGGGTCGCGATCATCTCATTTCGCGAACTGCCGGCCGCTTTTATACTGTGCGACGCCAACGTCATGGGTCCCGCAAGCGCAAGCGAGAGCAAGGCGATCGAAACAACCGCCTCGATAAGGGTGATGCCTTTCTGTTCAGATGGCGCGGAAACGACAGACGAGGAAGAAGATGGCCGGCATTTTATCTTAAGCGAAAAAAAAGACATGTGGGTGGTCTCAAATATTAAGCTTCGGCGTATATACATTAACGGTCGTCTGAACGTCAAATTTTGTCATCGTGCGTGCGTTCGTCGATGCAGTACCGCGGATGATCATCGTCACGACCGGCTGATCGAGCGCCGTTGCGGAACCGAAAACATAGAACTTGAAGGTTGAGATGTTCAGCTCCGGTGCGGTAAGAGGAAGATAGGTCGCACCATTATCCGTAGACCGCTCAATGCCCGTTCCGGAAAGTTTGTAAATGATCTGATCGCCATTGTCACCCGGATCACCAAGTTGGCTCTCGAATGCAATGCACATGTCACCGCCACCACCAAGCGTATCGCTCATCGGGCAATCCTTGGGCGTAGTGGTGTCCGCATCACAGCCGCAATGAAGATTGCTCCCCACGCGGATGTTACGGGACATCGAGTCGATCGCGGCGCTTAAATTGTCGGCGACGACGCGTTCCGAGCGCATTTTTCTTGCTGCATTGTTGATCGCCACCAATGCGCCGAGAATAATGAGCAGCGCGGTGAGAAAAATTCCGATCGCAACGATCATCTCAAGTAGCGTGAATCCCCGTTTTCCCCTCCCAGTCCCCTTAGATATTTTTGATAACGTTCGTCTGATCATAAAAATAAACATCATTATCGCACGGATACTTGTCCGGTAGTCCACACGATGATCGTATGACGGTAATTTTTCGGCGAAGCGATGGTAATCTCTGCGTGGGAGTATGCAGTCCCTCCGCTCCCGATGATCGTCGCATCAAAAGGATTCGGGCGCATGAAAACAATGTCTACGATATTCGTATCATAAAGATTGTCACTTCCCGGAACTGCCGAAGTGCAGGTCGCCTCCTGTGCGCCGAACGGCTGATTCCCGCAAAGTGACGCGACAATATTGCCGCGCAATAAAGAGATCTCCTGCTGGCATTCGACTCCGGCATCACCGCATTTTTTGCCGGCGGGAATAGGATCATAGATCCGATCTTTATCAATATCCGCAAAGTAAGCAAATTTACCGGGAGTCGTCTTGTCAAAATGAAGCCCGTAACCGGGAAATCGTGTTTGCTCGTTCGCCGCGCGGCGCACGCTCATCGCAGAAACCTGCGCATCGTGGATCCACACGGCGATCTGATGTGCAAGAATATCGACCGTCACCCGCCGGTCGAACGAACTATAGCTGAAGAGGAAGGTCAGTGTAAGTATGATGAGAATACTGACCGCAACCACCAGCTCAACAAGCGAAAATCCCTTTTGAAGTTCCGTGACCGCTTTTTGCGCCGAGTTGCGGAGATATGACCAAAAAAATTTCATGTATTTCAAAAAGACGTTATGGGAGATGTACGAATCATAAAATAAAAGAGAGAACCTAGAGTACCCACCTCAAAATGTCGACATTCCATACAAACACGATCAGTGTACCGAGAATGAGAAACGGGGCAAAAGGTATCTCGCTCTTCATTGTAAAGCGTTTCCGGGAAAGAAACAACAGGATCAGGCTCGGAATAAGGGCCGTCCAAAAAGCAAGAATGATCGCCGAGACACCACCAATAAATCCGAGAAACCAACCGATGCCCCATGCAAGTTTCGCATCACCAAGGCCCATGACCCTTCCGCCGGAAAAAAGCCACAGGAGCGCGAACGGTAGCGCAAGAAGCGGCCCGGCGACAAGATCGACCCATACGGGAATATACTCTCCTGTAAAAGTGAGAAAATACGGGGAAAGAAGCCCCTGCTCAAAACGGAAAAGGAGCAGGAGTCCCGATAAGAGGGCAAAACAAAGCGCAAACCGGTCGGGTATGATCTTGTGCCGCAGATCATAGACGGTGATCGCAAGAAGGGTCATCCAGATCGCTGCATCCAAAAAGAAGAAGCTTGTCTCTTTTATACCGCTTGAGAGCGGGTCGAACCCGGTTACCCACCACACCATGACAAAAAGTGCCCCGCTCAATGTCTCAACAAGAGGATACTGCCAGGAAAGCTTGGTCCCGCAGTAGGCACAACGACCACGTTGAAAAAAAAATGAAAAAAGCGGGACAAGCATCTGCGCAGTGAGCATCTTTCCGCAAGAGAGGCATTTTGAGCGGCCGCTATATCCTACGCCGCTTCCGGTCCGGTAGATGACGACATTAAGAAAACTGCCGATCACTGTTCCCAATGTAAAAATGAGGATGCCAAGTACAACACCATAAAGCATGCCCATAGTATACCCCGTAGTGAGCCCCTACAAAATGAAAAAGTTTTCACGATCTCGATTGCCTTGAAAACTTGCTCCTGTTTGCGCACAATCTCTCAGTGCATCGGGGTCTACTACGTCGAGCGAGGAAGGGGAATAAATGTCCGCATTGGTTCTTCAATCGAGCGACAACGTAGAAAGTTCACTTACTACGGGGTATACCCCGTAGTAAGATGATCCGTCTCACGGTTATGTGCGCGCTCAAAAAGGAATATTGAGTGAACGCTATTTGATCACGTCGTAACACAACTCTGTTTTTCCTGCCACCGGCGCCGTAAGACAATCCTGGCTATCGCCATAAAAAACAGTGCCAAGCGTCCTGTCGGCATCCGCTCTCAGCACGGGGTTATCGTCGCGTTCAAGTGTCAGACCAAGGACGTACGAAGTACATGTCCTGCCATCTGCCGTACATTCGGTCATCACACCGGCTCCGGCAGTAAAGTAAATTCCCTTATAAACATAGAGCGGTGATCCTCCCGGCGGAGGGATCGCGGTCTCCCTCAACAGGTCAACTTGGTCGAGAAGTTGAACGACAACGTCCGTTGCGGCCGGCCGAGGACAAGCCGGATCACATTCCGGCGTTGTTGAAGGATAGCCTCGGTGTCCGTCATAGTAGAGCTCAAGTGCGAGCTGGATCTCGCCGACCTCTGAAATACGCTTTGCGTCGCGCCCTTTTTGGCGTGAGCTCGCGAGTGACGCCATGACGATCGCTGAAAGGAGCGCTATGATCGCGATGACGACAAGAAGCTCGACAAGACTGAAGCCTCTTTTGGTGTTTTTAAGCGCCACGGTCGTTGCTCCGGTTTTTTTATAAACACACTGAACATTCGTGAACTGTTTTTTCAATGAGATCATTTTGGAAATATATAAAAAAATATTATTTCTTTCTATTTCGGAACTACTACGATTAACACACATCAACCATCACCCCCTTAATATAACACAACAAAGAAAATCGTGACATATCGGTGTTGATAAGAGCGATGTCTTGATATTGAGAGCAAGACCTCGACACAAATCAAAGCCCCCTTTATTGGGGGCTTTGACAGGAAGAGGTCCGAAAGGCTACTTTACGGCGAAACGTCGTAACACGTATCGATGCCGGCCGCAGCAACGATACAATCGGGGTTGCTACCGTAGAATGTACCGATCGCTTTGTCTGAATCTGCCAAGAGGACCGTATTGTCGCTACGTTCGAGCGTGATGCCAAGATAGTAAGAAGTGCACGAGGTACCAACGGCGGTACATTCAGTCGCGGTTCCGGTAACAAAATACACACCCCTATACGCGTAGGCATTCATTGTTCCTGATCCGGCCGGAGGAAGCGGGGTCTGCGGAAGGAAATTCTTGCAAGTAAGAAGAGCTACTGCCTTGTCGTTAACGCTTGTGGGAGCAGCGCAGGTGGGAACATTTGATGTAAAGTGAATGTCTGCTGGCGTTGAGGAAGGATAGCTTTGCGCACCATCGAAATAAAGCTCGAGTGCGAGTTGGATCTGACCAACGTCAGAAATGCGCTTTGCATCACGTGATTTTGCACGTGCCGTTGAAAGCGATGCGAGAACGACCGAAGAAAGGATGCCGATAATCGCGATCACCACAAGGAGCTCGATCAGCGTAAAACCTTTCTTGGTACTCTTAAGAGAAGTGAACATCATAAAAATGCTAAATAATTAATAAATCATCGAAGAAACACGCGGAGGAAGAACCATTGATTCAAAGTAACCTCTCTATCGTATCACGAAGCGCTATACATGATGTTATTTCGACCTGTGGATAACTTACGGAGAGAAAAAAGCTTGCGTCTTGGGTGTTTTTTGACCGGTGGAATTCTAGAATGACGAGGCGATGTCATACATCGGCAAAAGTATCGAAACCATAAGCCCGCCAACGCCGATACCGAGGAGAATGATCATCGCGGGCTCGATGAGACTGATGAGCGTATCGATCTCATTGTCCACCTCACGGCGATAAAACTTTGCGAGTGTGTCAAGAATACTCGGTAATTCACCGGTTTCTTCCCCGATCTTGATCATCTGGATCATAATGCTCGGCATAACATCGGGATATTTTGCAAGCGCCTGTGAAAGCGGAACACCCATGCGCACATCCTGAGAGGCCTGTACGAGCAAATTTTTGTATACTTCATTGCCGACCACCGTAGCGGCAACTTCCACGGAACGCACGACGGTTATTCCGGCCGTCAGCATGGTGTTCAAGTTGTCTGCAATACGGGTAAGATAAAGTTTGCGAAATAACCTTCCCGCATACGGAGTAGTCAGCGCAAATCCGGCAAAATAACGTTTTCCCTTATCAGTGCTCACATACCTCCAAAGAAAGAACCCGCCAAGCGCCAGCATGATCGCCATAAAGAGACCATAATCGATAAAAAGATTGGACGTGCCGATGACTATTTTTGTGTAAAACGGAAGATCTTGCCCTGTTTCCAATATGATCGCCGAAAGCTTCGGAATGACAATGACGAGCATCAGCACCATCACGACAATGAACGCCACGATCACGAAAACCGGGTAAATAAGCGCATTCCGTGTTTTGGTGATGAGTTCATAGGAACGGTCGAGATAATCGGCAAGATAACTGAAGGTTTTTGAGAGATCGCCCGATTCCTCCCCCGCCCGGACCATATTCACGTAAAAATCGGAAAACACATCGGAATGTTTCCCCAGTGCCCCCGAAAGCGATACTCCACCCTGGATATCCTCGGCGACCTCTTCAAGCCGGCGCCTGAGCAGCGGATTTTCTGTTTCGGTGGCAAGTAATTGAAATATGCGGAGCGTGGGGACGGAAGCGCGAAACAACGTCGAGATCTGACGCGAAAGGATGACGACATCCCGGTACGTCGCCTTTTGCCCGACCATCATGAGTTTCTTTACGAATGAACCGTTCTCGGCCGCAACAATAGAGACGATCATCAGTTTCCTACGCTGGAGCGCGGCAATGGCGACATCGACGGTGGTGGCGACAATGGTCCCGTTCTGCTCTTCGCCGTCAGACTGATCTATGGCTTTGTATCTATACAGCATGAGTGATTTTCATTATGAACAAAACAAGCAGAACATAAAAAGAATTACCGTCGCACCGTCACACGATTTTTATATAAGACGTTCAAGAGCGTTCGGATTAAACGAATGCATGTATGCATGTTCCGCGGTGATCTCTCCTCTTTTGACAAGATCGGCAAGTGAGCGGTTCATGTCGATCATGCCGACTTCGGATCCTGTTTCGATGACCATTGGCACTTCATGGGTGCGGCGCTCGCGGATCAGGTTTGCAACGGCGTTGTTATTGATCAGAAGCTCGTACGCCGGAATAAGACCGCCCGATATCTTCGGTATCAATCGCTGAGAGAAAATCCCTGCTAAACTCGTGGAAAGCTGAAGACGGATCTGATCCTGCTGATCTGACGGAAATGAGTCAATGATGCGGTCGATCGTTTGTGCCGCATTGTTTGTATGCAAGGTCGAAAACACTAAATGCCCTGTCTCAGCGGCGGTCACCGCGGTCGAAATGGTATCGAGTCCGCGCATTTCACCGATCAGAATAATATCAACATCCTCGCGAAAACAAGCCTGAAGCGCAACATGAAAGTCTGCAGTATCAAAACGGACCTCGCGTTGGCTGATGATCGAACGGTCGGGAACAAACACATACTCTATCGGATCCTCGATCGTGATGATGTTCTCGGCGCGTTCATGATTGACCATGTCCACCATTGAGGCGAGCGTTGTCGACTTCCCCTGCCCGACCGGGCCGACGACAAGAAAAAATCCCTGCTTTCGCTTGGTGAATGTCTCAAGAATCGGCGGAAGTGAAAGTTCTTTGAGCGTTTTGACTTTTTGAGGGATGAGGCGGAGCGCGACGCCGACGGTCCCTTTCTGAAAGAACGCGTTTCCGCGAAAACGCGCCTCCTTACCGAAAGAAAAAGAGAAATCCATCTCTTTCGTTTCGAGGAAGATCTTGTGGCTTTGCTCATCGAGCAATTCTTTGAGAATACCCAGTGTATCCTGCGCAGTAAGCTCGGGCATCTTCACGAGGGGAACAAGCTCGCCGGTCACGCGAATGGTCGGATGACGCCCGACGATCAAATGCAGGTCTGATGCTCCTTCGTGGACAACAGCTAAAACAAGATTCTCGAGTTCTTTCCGATAATCAGATTGTGACATGATGGTTTATTTTCTTAACGAACGAAACAAGTTTTTTGATAAATAGAACATAAATGCAGAGGAAGTTAAGAAAACATATTCGCCGCGCCATTATTTTTTTCTACTTTTTTTCGCATTTTTTCAGCTCTTCGATCACCCGGTTAACGACTTCTGTGGGCGTATTCGATGCCTTGATGATATAACCGGCCGCACCCAGCTTCAAAGCACGGTTAATATCATCCTGCTGGCCCAAATTCGAAAGGATGATAATAAGCGTATTCGGTACGAGATTTTCTTTATGCAGTTGCTCAAGGAAAGCAAAGCCGTCCATGGCAGGCGTGACGAGGTCGACCAGAATGATCTCCGGCGCCGCCCCGCCGCGCAATTTCTCGAGCGCCTCAAGAGTTCCCGCCGACGTTGAAACCTGAAAGCCTTCCTCGGTGAATTTAAGCGCATACATGTCCAATAGGAATGTATCGTCATCGATGACGAAAATGCTGTGCGCAGTTTTTTCTTTGGCCATAAGGGGATTATATAATGTTACTCACTTCTCCAAAAGGAATGACACCATTGAATGCCTTAATGATAGCGTCATCTTTCATGGTGAGCATCCCCTTTGCCCGGGCGGCCTCGTAAACGGCTTGTTCAGAGGGGTTGGTCAGGATGATATGTTCGATGTCCCGGTCAATCTTGAGCATCTCAAAGACACCGGTTCTTCCCCTTGTTCCTGAAGGACAGGAAGGTGATGGTGCTGGGTCATAGACATGATCGGGAATCTTGATCTTCGCACGGGTAGCCTCCGGAAGGTCGGCAAATTGTTTATCGATCAGGAGACGCATGCTCTCTGAGACCGGAACGGGCCTTCCTCCATCCGAACTCAGCGTGCGAAGCAATCGTTCCCCCATGGCAAGGATCAAAGTCGGCGCGATCAGGTAGGGATCAACCTCCATGTCGATCAAACGCGGTATCACACCGGCTGCGGAATTCGTATGGAGCGTAGAAAAGACGAGGTGTCCCGTAAGCGCTGCCTGAACAGCAAGCTGAGCAGTTTCTTTGTCGCGGATCTCTCCGACCATGATGATGTCCGGATCCTGGCGAAGTATGGAACGAAGGCCGTTAGCGAACGTATAACCGATCTCCGGACGTACCTGGGATTGGTTGACCCCGGGAATATTATATTCGACCGGATCCTCGAGTGAGATCACGTTGCGTTTTTCGCGGTCGAGTTCATTCAACATCGAATAAAGTGTCGTTGATTTTCCGGAACCAGTCGGACCGACGACGAGAATAAGGCCGTAGGGCATATGGATCGCGTCGCGAACGGTCTCTATATGTTCAGGAGTAAGACCCATGGCCTCAGGCGTGCGTATTCCCTGACTCGAATCAAGGATGCGGATGGCGACTTTTTCACCGTAATATGCGGGAAATGTTGACACGCGGAAATCGACTCTTTTGCCGTCCATGTGAGCGGAAAAACGTCCGTCTTGCGGCTTACGTTTCTCGTCGAGACGCATCTGCGCCAAGATCTTGATGCGGGCTACGATCGCATCGTGAATGCCTTTTGGGAGGACGAGCGACGCATGCATCACTCCGTCAACACGAAAACGGATGCGTATCTCATCTTTCATGCGCTCGATATGCACATCCGAAGCATTTCCCTCGACGGCGTGCCGGAGGATCACAGTAACGACTTTCGTGACCGGAGCGTCTTCAACAATCTTGCTTTCGCCTTTTCCGTTTACGTCTTCATGGGTCTCAACCAGCGACGAATCGGACTGTTCCAGGGTCATTTCTCCGACGTCAACTCCTGAAAGTGCCGAGGTGACTTCTCCGGTAAGATTCTTGTATTGCTCAAGCACATCAGTAAAATCTTTCAGTGAAATGATGTAGAGCTGGTAGGGCATCCCGAGCTTATTTGCGATAAACTGGGCGACGTCGCGCGCCTCTGTCCTGTCCGGATCCACAATGCCGATCTCGAGCACGTTATCGACCACTGCAAGCGGAGCGATCTGATAATGCCGCGCTGATTCTTCTGAAATATAGGGGAGTACGTTATTCGAGACTTTATATCCGGAAAGATTCCTCGAGGGAATGCCGTAATATTCTCCCTTAAGCGCAAGCAACTGCTCGGGCGTAATGCCGCCTTTCATAAGCACTTCGTCGATGCCTCCAGGGGCTTTTTCGGACTGAGAGGTTACTTCGGGAATATCACCCTCGCGAAACAAACCTTTTTCCGTTAAAAAAAGGAGAAAACTCATCCGGTTAAGGGCGGAATACGGACTGAAAAGTCCCGTAACCCAACCGTCTACTGCTCATAATGCTCGTGAGTTTTAAAGAAAATATGTTTGACATATCGCGTCCGCAATTTTCGCGGAATTCTTATCAATGAATACTTCCATCATAACAAAAAGGGGAATGGAAAGGAACCTGCCCGAACGTGCCGTTCGGTACGGGCAGGCCGCACAACACACCTCCGGAGTCCGGGGGCACGCTAAAATAAACCAGGTCGCCAGCCCCCAATGCCTTGCGGTTGATCTACCTCACCTTAGAGCGGTGAGGGCGTCCTCACCATGCTGCGTATGACTTCAGGTTGCGTGAAAGGATAGGGGCGTCCGAGCACTGCAGGTGCTATGTCCACATGAAACTCTTGAAGCGAGCGATAGATGGGATCGTCGAATAATGAAGTATCCATGTCAATGGACCTGAGCGTTGCAAGCGCCTCTTTGGCCTTTGCGCCGTATTCCTGCTCTTCCGGTACCGGGCCGACCAGGGAAAGCAGGGACGTTTCATTCGCGGTGGGATCCCAAAATATGGAAATGACCAATACGAGAACCGGGAGGGTAAACACTATCCCGATATCGATCAATGTTTGTTTTGCTTTCATCGTTTATTGGAAGATGTGCTGATAATCAGGCATTTTACCTCAATGAATAACCGACGATCTGGACATTGTAGTCGTAAAGATAGAGCTCGGGACTTCTTCCTCTTGTTCCGGATATGGACGTAGCGCCGAATGACACATCGGCAGAATCACGGAGCGCTAGACTATCTTCAAGCGTACGCAAAAATGTCCGGAAGATGTCATATGACGCAGGGATCGTAAAAGAGATGAGATACGTCCGATAGAGACCTCCGGTATTTCCTCCTTCACCGCTTCCGTTGTCATCAGTTGAAACAGCAAGGGATTTTGCTGAAAATCCGTTCCGTTCCAGGAAAACGGTAGTCTCCGCAAGCAAGCGTATCGGGTCCACTTTCTCGGGAATGATCTCGGAAAGCCGCTGTTCGGCATCCGGCGGGAAACTTTCATAACGCTTTGCGATCTCATTCAATCTCTCCTGTGCTGCATCCGCTTCGACAAGCGCCGCTTTCACTTCGGCTTCTTTCACCAGCGCGACATGAATGTCTTCATAGAGCGGCTCTATGCCTAATTTATATGTCGTGACCGCGAGGAGCAGAACAAGGATAGGGAGTATGTAGCGGGTTATGGTCATGGTGTTTGTGGTGAACTCTCTCCAGGCGCTTCGGTCGCACTGCTCCCCACTTGCACAAGACGCGCATACTTCACATAGCCGGGATCAATGGCCAGTTTCGCGGCAAATGAAACGATGCCGCTTACCGTATCGACACGCGGCATATCCACTTTCACCTCTCTTAATATTGACCGCATTTCCCTCCACGCTTCCACCTGAGCATATACCGCACTATAGCTGGGTGCTTGTGCGGAGAGATCAAGCGTAATGGAACCATTGTCACTGTCAACGGAATATTTAAGCCCGGTCAGACCGATATTTTTCGCCGTGATCTCTTCAAGCAGGGTCAGGATCGTCGAAAAAGCAACATGATTTTGCAGTAATCCTTTTGCAATGGAAAGCCGCTCGTCGATCGCTTTATAGCGGGCGATCTCGTCGGTCTTTAAATTCGCTTCTTTGGACTGCAGCTCCTTTTCGCTTTCAACAATGCGCTTATCAATGCTTGTTTTATAGAAGTACATCCCACCCCAGACGATCAATGTGACAAAAAAAACGAAAAACGCGATCACCAATATGATATTGACCGATTCAAATCGGCGCGCAGAACCCTCCACCTTTAAGAGCGGCTGTTGCGGAATAAACGATGTATCAAATGAATTGGCCATTCCTCTTTATATTTTACAGGGAAATTCAATTACGAGCGAGGTATCCTGTGCAAATGCGGGGTGGATAACTGACAATTTTCCCACGCAAAGGCATTCACTCAGCTCAGAATTTCCGAAGCGCAAGACCGACGGCAACCGCAAATTCCGGTCCCGCCTCTTTCAAAAGCGGAAGAAGAACCGCCGGAGCTTCCACACGGCTGAACGGATCGCCAAAAACGACGTTTGTTTCAAAACTTTTCTTGGCGAGATCGACAACTCCTTTCATCAGCGAGCCGCCGCCGGAAAGGATGACACTGCCTATGGCGACACGCCGTTCGCGCTGGTACTGGGTTAAAATCCTGTCGGCTTCGGCAAAGATCCGGTCTGCCGCAAGGCGAGTGATCTCGGCGATCGCAGGATCAGCAGGATCGCCAAGAAGGCCGTATTGCCGCTTGATCTCTTCAGCTTTGATCATTGGTATCCCCTTTGCATGCGAAAGCGCAACAGTCACATCCTGAGAACCGGCACCAATAAGATGCGAACTCCTGACCACCCCCTCTTCGATCAGCGCCAATTTCGTATTCGCGGAGCCAATATCGAGAAGCATCGTCATGGCCGTTTCTCGCCCGAGCGTCGATCGGACCGTTGAAAAGATCTCGATCTCGAATGAAACATTCGCTGCTCCGATCTTGGCCGCAACTTCACTGAATTTATTGATGACATCGTTGTAGACGACCGCAAGAAGCACTTCGACTGTCGGCGGCGCGTTTTTATTCGCCGCTTCTTTGTCGGGGTCGATATAGGTGCGCGTGATCCGCGGAAGCACCCAGTGCGAGATCGAAACTTCTGAGATCGATGTCGGAATATATTTTCGCGCCTCGATGGGGATCATCTCTTTGAGCTTATCTTCGCCAAGAGCCGGCATCTCGATGGTGGTGAGCAGTGTCGAGGCAAGCGGGATAGAAAAAATGATATCGCGGGAGACCACGTTCGCTTCGTGAAAGAGGTCGTTTATCGCCTCGACGAGTTTTTCCACCGGCAGATTGGTGGCCTGCCCGACTTCAAGTCCCGCGAGCGGACCGAGTGCGATCTCTCCATAGGTCTTGAGCTCTATTTTGTCCCCCTTTTTTCCGAGTTCCGCGACTTTAATGAATGCTCCCCCGATATCCACACCGACAACATTGCCGCTCCCTTTATTTGCGGAAAGAGCAAGATCGCGTAGTTTTTCAAATATATTCGCCACAACATCATCATAACATAAATAATAAGCAGCAAGAATGATTTTCGGACATCTGTCCACAATCAGAGAGGGGGGTAAACTCCTCTCTGCTGCCCGAAAGTACGATGCAGAAAGTTCACTTACTATGGGGCCTGCCCTGTACGTAGAGCTTTGGCTTGCTACGGGGTACACCCCGTAGCAAGCCCCCGCAAACTGAAAAAGTTTTCGCAATCTCTATTGCCCTGAAAGCGCCGCTGTTTACGCACGATCTCAGTGCATCAGGGTCTACTACGTCGAGCGAGGAAGGGGAACAAATGTCCGCATTTGTTCTTCGACCGAGCAACAACGTAGAAAGTTCACTTACTACGGGGTACACTAAAGGCAAACCCTCGTCATGTTGGAAGACTTTCTTACATTATTATTTCCGGAACACTGTATAGGCTGCAACAAAACCGGAAGCGCGCTGTGTGCTATCTGCGAACGCTCAATTACCGTGAAAGCTCATGCGCTCGGAACGACCGTCGCCACGCTTTTCGATTACCAGAATCCGCTCGTCAAACGGGCGTTATGGGCATTGAAATATCACCGCAAACGTTCATTGGGGAAATATTTCGGCATCGCGCTCTATCGAGAATTCTTTAAATCGGTCGCTCAGGGTAACACCCGGCCAAAAGAAGCGATCGTGCTTGTTCCCGTTCCTTCGGGGAAGCGCGCACTGCGTCTGCGCGGCTACAATCATTCGGGTGTCATTGCAGCTGCGATCGTGCAGGCGGCCAAAGCCGACGGACTCGTACTCGAACTTGAAGCAAATATGCTTTTTAAAAAGCGTGAGAATGAACAGCAGGTGGAAGCGCGCACAAAAACAAAGCGATCGGAAAATGTCGCGCACGTTTTCGGCGTCCGAACCGGCGAACGCATCGCGGGAAAAACCGTCGTGCTTGTCGATGACGTCATCACTACCGGCGCAACGATTGCCGAAGCGAAACGCGCGCTTTCCGAGTGGAAACCGAGGCGCATTCTCACCGTCGCCGTCGCTCACTAAAGAACTTTTAAAGAAGTTTTTCCTGTGCTAGAGTTGCCCTTATTGGAGAGGTGGCTCTGCTGGTCCAAGGGAACCTACAGACGCCTCACTGCGATGCAGTTTGTTCAATAGTTTGATAGAGCAAGATAATATACATGGAGAGGTGGCTCTGCTGGTCCAAGGGAACCTACAGACGCCTCACTGTGATGGAGAGTGTCTGATAAATCGGAGAGGGATACAATATAAATATGGAGACGTGGCTGAGCTGGTCGAAAGCGCCTCACTGCTAACGAGGTAAGCCCGTTAAACGGCTTCGTGGGTTCGAATCCCACCGTCTCCGCAGATTGAAACTTCGCGATTTGAAAGAGCGGACGCGCGCCGTGATGGGCGCACGGCGCGCGACAATTCATCCCGCCGCTTCGCGGCGAATTGGCTCGGCGGGG
>MHLP01000030.1 GCA_001821435.1 Candidatus Lloydbacteria bacterium RIFCSPLOWO2_01_FULL_50_20
GAAATACTCAGAGGAGAAGACTGATTCAGCCTGACGATTCTTCCTTTAAACCTAAAATTCATACGCCTTCTTTATACTCATAGATGGTGACGGTAAGCGTGCATGTGCTGGAGCAGATCGCGATCTTTAAACTCGAGACCGCAGGATGCTTTAGGCGTTTATTTGAACATTTTACGCACGGTTGCGATGAGTGAGCATATCGGGCAAAATAGAGTATAAAATGGCCAGACTTCGTTCAAAACTGCGTATGAAGTATCTTGCTCTTGCGGCGATCGTACTGACGGGGGCAGTTTTGTTTCTGCTCAATAACGGCGGATTGAATTTTTACCGTATTGCCGCGTCGGGAAATGCCGCCATACCGGAATCAATTCTTCCGAAATTTCTCGATTCCGCCACGACGGTTTCGATAGGAAGCACGGAAATTCTTGTCGAAATTGCCACGACAACAGCCGATATTCGCAAGGGTCTGTCCGGCAGGCCGTCGCTTGATCCGCGAAGCGGCATGCTTTTTATGTTCCCCAAACCGTACATGTATAAATTCTGGATGTCGGACATGCTTTTCCCACTCGACATGATCTGGATCGACAACGGCATAGTGGTCGATATCTCGCCGAATGCCACGACGACATTCAATCCCGCTGCGCCGAACTTTTATTTTCCAGACGAGCCCGCCCAGTATGTGCTTGAGGTGAATGTGGGTTTTACGGCGACGCACGGTATAGTGCCGGGGGACACGGTGACTTTCAAGAATATCCCTCTTCTGCCATGACCATTGAAGATGTTACCGTGGGCAATAAACACGAGTGGAATGAATTTGTGGAAGACCATTTCCCGTTCGTCGGCGCATTTATGCAGACATGGGAATGGGGAGAATTCCAGAAAGAGCTGGGGCGGGAGATCGGCAGGTATACGGTCGTTGAGAACGAAAAACAGATAGCGGCGTTCACGATCGTACATTTTGCTTTGCCGGCCGGCATGCATTACGGATACGTTCAGCGCGGACCGGTTATCCGAAAAGATGTGGCCGACGATACGGTCATCACGATCCTTGAGACGATAAAGCTGTGGGCGAAGAAACAATTTCCCCGCTTCGTTTTTCTCCGCCTCGAGCCACCGCTTTCGACGTTGCCTCAAGGATTGGCGCACCGCGGTTTTCGCGTGCCGCCTTATTACATCCAGCCCCGCTACAATATGCTCGTCTCGCTTCATGCAAACGAGGAAGAAATTGCCGCTTCGTTCCATCCTTCCACTCGCTCAAATCTCCGTCGCGCGGAAAAGCGCGGAGTGAGCGTGCTCATGAAACCTGCCATCGGGCAGGACGATTACGCATCGTATTGCCTGATGATGAAAGATACTATCAGGAGAAATAGCGGCCAAAACGCTTACCCCGGGGATGAGTATTTCCGATCGCTGCTCCGTACGATACCGTTCATCGGCGACACCAACGATCAACACTCGCTTTTACTGGGAGCATTTTATGGTTATCGCGACGGCAAGCCGGCCTCGGTGCATTTCGTACTCTTTTTCGGAAAGACCGCTACGTATCTTTACGGCGCCTCGCACACCGAACATTTGAAAGCGAAGGTCGATACCTATCTTCATTGGTTGGCGATGAAGGAGGCGAAGTGGAGGGGGTATGAATACTATGATCTGGGAGGGATCGACGATTCGCGCTGGCCTTCACTCACCAATTTCAAGCGCCAGTTCCGCGGCGAAGAGACAAGCTATATCGGCAATATCGATATTCCGTTCAATCGCGTGTCGTACGGCGCGTATTCTTTACTCAAAAGGTTCAAACATGCATGAAAAAAAGAATATTTTACATTGGACTTTTTTTGCTTATGTTGCTGACGAGTTCAGCGCTCATTTTTGCGCTCCAGCGGGATCTGTCCTCCTCGTACGTCTCCGCTTCGAAGGGCGTTGAGAAGGAGATTTCCGCCGCAGCAGCTCCCCCGAAAACAGCCGCTCTCCCGCCCGTGGTCCTTCTTGATAACCGCGATTATTATGTCGCACAAACTTTCAACAATTGCGGTCCGGCCGCGCTTTCCATGATGCTTTCGTATTATGGGATCCGCGTCGATCAGCAGACGCTTGCCGACATTTTGCGTCCCACGAACAACAGGACGGGGAAGGGCGACGATAAATCAACGACGCCGGAGAAGCTCGCGGCACAGGCCGAAACATACGGACTCGTCGCATACTTTCGGCCGAACGGCAGCATCGATCTCTTGAAGCGCCTGACCGCAAAAGGATATCCCATGATGGTGCGCACGCTCCTGGTCAGCGATGAAGATTATGCGCACTACCGTGTCGTGAGAGGGTACGACGAAAGCAAAAAAACGATCATCGAAGACGACGGCTTTCAGGGTAAAAATGTGTCCATCGCGTACAATGATTTTTTATTCCTCTGGAAACCGTTCAACTATGGATACGTCGTGTTCGCGGCGCCCGATAAACGCGCGGAGCTTGAGGCGATCATCGGGGAAGATGTCGACGAGCTCGCCGCCTGGAAAAAAGCGGCCCTGGCCGGAGCGGAAGCGGTCGCCGCTGATCCGAATGACATGACCCAGTGGTTCAATCTTTCGGTTGCCGATTATTATATCCGCAATTATGCGGGTTCCGTGCGCGCGTTCGAGGCGGCGGAATCTGCGCTGACCAAGCACGTATTGTGGTATCAGCTTGAGCCGATCGAAGCGTACTATGCATTAGGAAACTACGATAAAGTATTTTCACTTGCGCAGAAAATTTTCTCCGACAACAATCTTGCCTATCCCGATCTCCATGTGCTTCTTGGAAAAAGTTATCTTAAAAAAGGCGACCGTGTTTCAGCACGAAAGGCATTTGAGACCGCGCTCGCGTATAACAAAGATCTGCGAAGCGCCAGAGACGCGCTCGCCTCGCTCGAATGATCGCGAGGGATTTCGTCATTCAAAAGTCTCCAATTTTCAAACCGCCGGGATCGAATAAAGCGAAGAGTATTGAAGTCGATAAATTTTGTTTTTTTAGTTGCTTTTTTCCGCTTATTTACGGCTTCAATCAAGGATATTTATTATACGGCCTTGGAAAAGTCAAGATATCCCCCTTTTTCTTTTTTTTGAGATAAAAAACAGCCTAAAAAGAAGTACAATTACGTTATTGGGAAACCGCACCTCCGCAGGCGCTCGGCTTATGGAGCAGGCATTGTAGTGAGTCTCAACTCGCCACAGCACAAACTCGATTGAAAAGATCGAAGGCGGTTTTGCAAAATTGAAATCACATACGAACACAGCAACAGCGAATATTTTTTACATGTTCTCGCACCGTTCCAACATTTTTTGTTTTGCGAAAAGATCCCTCGCGATCGTGGAAAAATTTTCCGCAAGGCTTGCTGAGCAAGATCAAATATTACTCAAAAGCACAAGAACACGATCGCATAACTCTGCCCTTGCGGTGAAGAAAATTCATTCTCAAAGAATTCTTCGTCTCGGAATTTTTATTACCGTCGGACTTTTTGTTTTCTCTTTTCATCCGTCTTCAGCCCTTGCCGCGGCTTGTACTACCGTTACTATTGATATCGGAACAGACGTCGCAGGAGCAACCATCGCGCCCGAAAGCGGGATCGCTGACAGGGGAGTATTCACAGCGACTGCGGGCGCCGGTAGCCCTTGCGCTAATAAAACCATCACGGCCATGACCGTCACTTTGGCCGGATCCGGAACGCCCTACCTCGGTTTGCAAGAAGTAAGTATTACCGACACAACGGGAGCGACGACCTATTTTGTTGCGACATCAACCTTCTACGGCGGCACTCCCAATGTGATTAATTTTTCTGGTGGTACCCCACTCCCTCTTACCCAGAGTTCGGTAACTTTCAAAATTCGCGTGACACCACTGAGTCATGCTCTTATGCCGGTGCCCGATGGCGCTTCGTATAGTATCAATCCTCTTGTCTCTGCAGTTACTTCAACCTTAACACCGACAGTCACCGACACAAATCCGAACACAACCATTATCGACAATACCTCTCCGGTGGCCGCCACCTCACTAAGCAGTAGCGGAGGAACTGCCCAAGCAACCCTCGGCTGGACCTCTACGAATGGTGAGACTTCTACATCAACAATTTTGCGCTGGGCGGCCTCATCCGCCGGCGCTGAAGTTCCGGCAGAAGGCGCGACGTATGCGGCCGGTGATGCAATCGCCCCCACTGCCACCGTCGCCTGTGTTTTTGCGGCTCTTACCACCGCAACGGTGAAAAGCGGTATTGTTGACGGAAGCGGCGGAACTGCCGGCTGTACCACGTCTGCGTTATTGGATGGTCAGGCGTATACCTATAAAGTTTTTCAACAAGACGCCAACGGTAATTACAATGTTGGCGCCAGCTTTGACGGTATCACTACAAATTAAACTCTATTATAACCTTTTCCACCTTAAACCCTTATTTTGCTTCAGTTCGAACTTGGACATCTGGCGGAGGCGGAGAGATTCGAACTCTCGAAGGCTTTAACACCTTACGTGCTTTCCAAGCGCGCGCACTAGACCGCTATGCGACGCCTCCGTATGTGTTTATTTTTTTATATCCCAACCATCTTATTTGGAAAGCGTGCTCTCCAAGTCTATTCAAGTCCTTTCGGCACTAGACCGCTATGCGACGCCTCCAACTACCAAATGAACAAAAGCACTATAGCAAAAACAGGATGAAAAGTGTACTTTTCATTGCACGGAGGGCTTTCTTTTTTTTGGTATCATGTTAGATTTCCACCAGAAACTTGAAACGCACGGAGGGCCTTTTATGAGCATCGCCTTGTCTGCGCCCAAAACGCTGGTGTTGATCCGCCATGCGTATGCCGTGAATAATCGCCTTTCACGAAAAGCAAAAACACGGGATAAGGGATTCTCAACCCACAATTGTCATTTGACCAAGTACGGCAAAATACAGGCCGCGCAGCTTGGCGAGTGGCTTCATCGCAGATACTCTTTTGACCGCTATTTTTCTTCGTATTACGTTCGCGTGCTCGAGACGTTTTGCATCGCCTATCCCGAGGTCGAACCGACGGTTGATGCGCGGCTCATCGAACTGCGCCGCGGCATCGAGGAACTTTTTACCGACAAACAGATCGAACGATTGTTCCCGTGGAGCGAAAGACAACGCAAGGCGCGGGAGGGTCGTTTCCATTTCAAACCACTCAACGGCGAGAGCTGGGCCGATGTGGAAGTACGTTTGCGGAGTTTTTGGCTTACGCTTCAGGTCGAATGTCCGAACCAATGTGTTGTGGTATTCGGGCACCGTAAGACCCTTCCGGTTTGGAGAAAGATCTTCGAGAACTGGACCGGTGAGCAGACGATCGATGCATGCGAAAAACATCCTACGGAAAATGCCTCGGTGACGGTCTATCGGCGCAAGGGGAACAAGATGGTGCTTGAGCTCGAGAACTTTGCTCCGTGGAAAGAAAAAAAATAGCAATTACCTCAAAACTCTGTTTGCCATAGGGCGAGCGGAGTTTTTTTGTATACCTGCGGCAGATCTTGACGGGCGGAGTCGCGTTGAAAAGGGTTCCGGTTATTGTGTTTAATAAAGTAAAAATTTTCATGAAGAATGGGCTTGCACCAAAAACGAGCATAGGTTATCATCTCCGCGGACAACCAAGAGGAGTAAAAAAAGCAAATGACGACAAAAAAATACGGCAAGCTGGTGCGGGACAGGGCTCCAAGGTTCATCGAGCGAGATGGCGGAGTTCCCAAAACACGCACGCTTTCTGCGGAAGGTTTCAAGGATGCTTTGCTCGACAAGCTTGTTGAAGAGGCCGGTGAAGTACGCAAGGCGAATGGAATGGAAGAGCTTATTGCCGAACTCGCCGATGTCGAAGAAGCACTCAAGGCCATCAAAGAAGCATACGGCATTGACCCGGAGCAACTGGAGAAAATTCGCAAACAGCGCGCGCGGGTGCGCGGAGGGTTTTCCAAAAAGATCTTCCTTATTTCAGTTGAAACATAGCAGTGCGTGCCCCACGGTGTGGGGCATTTTTTGTTCATAATGATTGTGCTAAAATTCAGTTACGGTTATGGATCCCGCTCTCTCTATTTCGCGGTTGCAAAAGATATATAATGGCAAGACTGTCGCACTCTCCGATGTCGATCTCCGCGTAGAAGAGGGGGATTTTTTTGCGCTCTTGGGACCGAATGGCGCCGGAAAAACGACCATCATCGGCGTGGTGACCGGACTGGTAAACAAGGATTCAGGCGATGTGCGGATCTTCGGAAAAAATATCGATGATGACGCGCCGCTTGCAAAGATGCATGTGGGTGTTGTTCCTCAGGAATTTAACTTTTCGCTCTTTACGAAGATCATGGACATCGTTATCCTGCAGGCGGGATATTTCGGAATTCCGAGACGGATCGCAATGGAGCGCACCGAATATTTTTTTAAACGACTGGGTTTGTGGGAGAAGCGCAATCAGGCGGCGCGCACGCTTTCCGGCGGGATGAAACGCAGACTGATGATCGCTCGTGCACTGATCCATGAACCGAAGCTGCTCATTTTAGACGAGCCGACAGCGGGTGTTGATATCGAACTTCGTCACAGTATGTGGAAATTCCTTAAGGATCTGAACGAGAGCGGCGTAACGATCATTCTGACAACGCATTATCTGGAAGAGGCTGAGTATCTCTGCAAGAACGTCGCGATCATCGATCGGGGGAACATTGTGGCGTCCGGTGCGATCAAAGAACTGCTTGCCGACCGCAGTGCAGAGGTGCTCGTGTTTGATGTGGGGGAGGCCGTCAGACAGGCGGAGCTTGCCGCGCTTACCTTGTTTCATCCGAGGAAGATCGACGAGCAGACGATCGAACTCACGCTGGGGAAAGGACAAGATCTGAACGCGGCGGTGTTCGCACTCGACCGGCTCGGTATTTCGGTGAAGAATCTTCGCAATAAAAATAATCGATTGGAAGAATTATTCATTTCACTCACCCATAAATGACCGGAGAACAGCTTTGGGTGGCATATACGACACTGGTCAGAAAAGAAGTCGGCCGTTTTTTACGCGTCTGGGGACAGACACTCGTTCCCCCGGTGATCACTACGACGCTCTATTTTCTTATTTTCGGCACATTCATCGGCACACAGATCAAGCCGATCAGTGGATTTTCGTACATGCAGTTCATCATCCCCGGACTCGTGATGCTCACTATCATCATGAGTTCGTTCCAGAATACCGTTTCCTCGTTCTTTGGGGCGAAATTTCAGCGTGCGATCGAAGAATTCATGGTTTCCCCGACGCCATACTGGGTGATCATTCTCGGTTTTGTCACCGGGGCGCTCCTGCGCGCATTGCTTGTCGGGATCATTGTGTTCTCCATTTCGCTTTTTTTCACGGATATCACCATTCTCCATCTCGGAGTCGTTGTGCTGTTTGCGATCATGACCGCCATACTTTTCGCGCTCGCCGGGCTTGCCAATGCGATCTTTGCGGAAAATTTCGATGACATTTCGATATTCCCCACCTTTGTGTTGACGCCGCTTACGTATCTCGGCGGGATATTTTATTCAGTAAACGCTCTTCCCGCTTTCTGGCATCGAGTCTCTGAATGGAATCCTATTTTTTATATGATCAACGGGTTTCGCTATGGTTTTCTCGGCATCAGCGATGTTTCGGTGATGAAAAGTTTCATCGTACTCACGCTGTTCTGCGTGCTCTTCGCTGTGGCTGATTGGTGGCTTTTCAAAACGGGACATGGTCTGCGGAGTTAAATATTGGTACTCAATTTTTGCTGATTCCACACCGTTGTTGCCAATGTGTCGAGATATAATGCGTAAGTCAGTATCCCCAAAAATTCGCTTGTGCGAAAACTGCTTCGGGGTAGAATCACCAATAGGAGCGGCCGGTTGCGGCAGCTCATCAGCCTGTTGAGACAGGCAAGGATCCTGTGGGGCCCTAATTGGCCGGGACGCAAGTCCCGGTTTTTGGCATTTAGCGTGATCTTTTTTGATGTCCTTTAAAAATCATTATAAAGGACAAACATTTCTCACCTTAAAGGGAAGTGTTGAGAAGAGCCACATAATGCACGTCGGCTCATAGTTATCCCCAGAAATTTTGACTATTTCTTTGTTGTAGCGGCATTTAGGGGTTAAAATGAAGCCAAGGCCATTCCTCATGAATATGGGGAGTGTTGAATTCTTACAAAGGATCGCCTCACGGTTCGTTTTAATAGATTAAGAAACCCAATTAATTAGGGAACTTATGGCAAAAAAGTTTATTAACGCAAAGTTAGCAGCCGCTCTCATTGTTTCGGCCGCTTTCCTTTTCGGTGCTTCAAGCGCATATGCCGCAACGACGACGATGACCAGCGTCATCTATACTCCGTCCGGAGCGGTCGTAGGAACCTCTCCTGCAGCACTCGCGACGACGACGACCTTTACGATAATATCTCCGGCCCCCGGTTTGGGTGTGGGAAGTACGACCATACTCTATTTCCCGACGGGAACAACACTTACCATTAACCAGGCGAGCGATTTTAAAATTCGCCAAGCATCAACCGGTGGCGAGTCATGTGTGAATGGCGTCGACACGGCACCTTCTGCGGTCGCGACGACATCGAGCACTATTCGTTTCACCCTTGCGGCGGCCTCACTTTCGAATACGTGTGACACAGTGGCAGATGATGGTAGGGGTGAAGTCACTATTAAACTCTCTGCGACGGCGGCTGCCGATGCAATATTACATCCGACAGCCATTACCACGACGGGGACATTTACTGTGGAGGCTACAAGCAATCTTGTTGACGGATCGACAGGCGCTACATCTACCGTAATCTTTATCGCCGATGCCGCAACTGATGTATTAGTGGAAACTGCAGCTGATGGTTCCGGAACCACTGTGGCGGCGCAGACATTGAATTCCGGTTCTAGTGTTACCGCTTACTCGATTACGAGAGATCAATACAGTAACTTCGTGGAGAATGTTGCAGCAACCGCGTGGTCACTCGTGAATAAAGTTAGAGATGTTATTGACGGAGACCTTGGAGTTGCAGGTGACAGCAAAAGCGCTACTATGTACGGCCACCTTGCCGGTGCTGCAAATATCCAGGCAACGAGCGGTGAGCTTACGACGACGACATCCGGATTGATCACCGTTCCTTCGCCTTCCGGAGGCAGTGCGGTGCCCGATTATTGGGGATGTACGAGGCTTGGGGCAAGCAATTATAATCCGCTCGCGAACAAGGACGATGGTTCCTGCCCCGCGACTCCCGCAACGCCCGCTACTCCTGCAACACCGGCAACACCAGCCACCCCCGCAACATCCGCCACCCCAGCAACTCCAGCAACACCAGCAACTCCCGCAACACCGGCCGCGGCGGGAACGGATCGTGAAGCACAGATCGCACAGATCATGGCGAAGATCGCCGCTCTTCAGGCAGAGCTCAAAATGGCGACTCCGAATGCCAATGCCGTTGCCAACGCTAATGCAAACGCGAGCTTTAAGCGCGATATCACCGTCGGTTCAAAAGGAGACGACGTGAAAGCCCTTCAGGTCTGGCTCAATACGCATGGTTATACGGTTGCTTCAAGCGGTCCCGGTTCAGCGGGAAGCGAGACGACGATGTTCGGGAGTCTCACTCGCGCCGCGGTCGTCAAGTTCCAGCAAGCAAAAGGCATTACGCCCGCTGTGGGATACTTCGGACCGAAGACGCGCGCAGCGCTGAGTGCCGAATAAGCTCAAAGCGAAAACGCAAAACAAAACGACCCGAAGCGGGTCGTTTTGTTTTTTAATTTTAAGGAACAAAATACCCTGCTCTTAGGCGGGGCTAGTCGGTTCAAACAGTTTTTGGGCCGTTTTTCGTGTGCTCGACGAGCCAGAGGAGCACATTGTCAAAACTTTTTTCGGGGGTCGATGCGATATTCACCTCAAGGACGATCTTTCGCGGTACGCTCTGCATGACCGCGAAGATCATACCATACACACAGAGTGCGCCGGTGTGCGAGGGTACCGTTCGAAGCGTATGTGTATCATCGGAAAGTGTCGTGTGGCGAAAGAGCTCATCGGGGGGATACTCTTTCCAGCGCTTCACCATATTCATCTGCACCGGGCGAGAAAACATGTGCGCGACAATACTGAAAAGCAAAGAGAGTTGCGGCGATGCCGGCGCGGAGAGGAAATCGGAAGGGTTTGCGATTACGACCCGTCCCGGACGGAGATGTTCAAACACATAGGCCATCCCGATATCGAAGCATGACCCGCGGCTTTCGTGGTCGAACCATATGTGTACTTCGTCCGCGGCAAACATTTCCTCGCGGTTATCGGTACAGATACGGATCCCGACCGGATCACCGTCTTGTCTGGTGTCGCGTTTTGGCCAATGAACCGTATGACCGCTTGCCTCAAGCTCGCGCACATACGTTTCAATGTGCGTATTCATCTCGTCGCTGGCTTTGCGCACAGGACAGATCAAAAAGATCCTTGCCATTTTCCTCCTCCTCTATGATCTTACGCAAAAATACCTGAACAAGAGCCCTTTGTCTACGTCAGCAGCACGACAAAACCCGCCCTCCTTCTTTCCGAGAAAGGAGACGGAATATTTTGCTATAATCTCCACATGTACAAATTTCCGGCAAAGATATTGTTTTACTGCTTTGTTGTTTTTGTCGGTGTCACCATGCTTGCGTACTGGGTGCACTATAGAGTGGTAACACCCCCTGAAACGGACCTTTCCCGCTCGCATGTCACCATCGGCGGGGCGACCATTTTTGCAGATGTCGCGGTAACCGAGGAAGAGCGGCAGATCGGCCTGTCGGGACGGCAATCTCTCCCGGAAGGCGCGGGGATGCTCTTTATCTTCGAACGACCTGATCGTTGGACCTTTTGGATGCCCAACATGCGTTTCGCGATCGATATCGTCTGGATCGACGCTGACCGTCGCATCGTGAGCATTGCCCACCGTGTTCCGCCTGAATCCTACCCGACGACTTATAGCCCGAGTGCTCCGGCCCTGTATGTACTCGAAGTTCCTTCGGGGACCGCAGAACGTTATGGCTGGAAAACGGGAGATATGGTGATGATCACGAAATAAAACACCGTAGTAAGCGAAGCGCTACTACGGGGCGAGACCCCGCGAAGTGCAGAGTTGTGGAACGATTCAGAATGGAAAGTCATCGTCCAAATCCTGAACGAGATCTTCGGGAGGAACTTTGCCAACGACCGCATAGCATAAGTGCCGCAGGGTATCATGCCTTTTCACGCCCTGACGTACCACAGAATAATGATCGGGTAGTCCCATTCGCGCCGCATCAACAGGCCAACCGACAAAAAGACTGGTTTCTCTTCCTGCGGCGATCATCCCGAGCATGAGCCCCAATTCGAGATTGGTGTTGAGTCCCAAGAGCTCACCGGAGTTTCTTGGAATCCAGACGATCTTCTTTGTTGTTCCGAATTTCATGTAGGGACCAAAAAGACGGTCTGATTCCCAATAGTGGATGTATGCTCGGTCGGGGAAATCACCCTCTTTCTTGAGTCCCCTCGACTCAGGAACATAGATCCACCCTTCGAATCCTGCTTCACGCAAAAGTTCCACAGCCTTGCACCGCCAGTTGAACTCGAGGATCTGCAGCCAGGACGTGGGACCCGCGAGAAAGGCCGAACCAAGATCGCGGATCTCGTCCTGGTCGGGCATTTCCTTGTCGTCGTAGCACTGCACGCGCGAGTCGGCCCACATTTTCTCGAGTAGTTTGAGCTTTGCCCTGTGTTGAGAGAGGTATTCCCTTACTCTCGCTGATTGCCGACGGGCATTTTTCGTCATTGCTGGCTCCTTTGAACGTAGTTCTACGCCGCAGACTAACACATATTCGCCCCCTTTTCCAATTCTCCGAAGACGAGGTTCGAGCGGCCGCCCGCCTCGCTTGCGCCGAGGTTGTCCACAGTTTGATGATAGCGGGATGGACGCTACAATAGGGGTAACAACACCTCGAAAATCTTGCTTCGAGGTGTTCATTGTTAAAGGGCCTCGTTCAGAAACGATTCTCATCAAATTGTTTTTGGGCGGGGTCTTGGTAGTCTTTGTTCGATTATTATCCGTTCTTTAATTCTCATTTTATGTCAGACAGTTCAACGAAGCGGAAAGAAAAATCAACAGCGGGTGGCAAAACATCATTGACGGAAGTGAGAAAGCGCGACGGGACAGTAGTCCCATTCGATCGCGAGCGGATCAAGAGCGCGATCTATCGGGCGATGCTCGCGTCAGGCGAGGGCAGCGAAGAAGACGCGGAGCGCGTGACGATCGGCGTGGTCGCCTACATGGAAAAAGAGGCGAGACAGCGCAAGGAATATCTGCCGACAGTCGAAGATGTGCAGGATGTCGTCGAAACCGAGCTCATATTCAAAGATTTTGCGAAAACAGCGAAAGGATACATTCTCTATCGCGAGGAACACAAGAAGATCCGCGAACAAACCGGTATCGTTCCCGAGCGCGTCAAAGAGCTTGCACGCGAGAGTAAGCAGTATTTCCGAAATTCGCTCGCTGAGTTCGTCTACTACCGCTCCTATTCGCGCTGGATCGACCACGAAGGCCGCCGCGAGACATGGATCGAGACGGTGGACCGCTATATGAATTTCATGAAAGAAAGTCTCGGCAAGAAACTCCACGACAAAGAATACGAAGAATTGCGCGAAGGAATATTGCGGCAAGAGGCGATGCCCTCGATGCGGCTCATGTGGGCGGCAGGCTCCGCCGCGCGAAAAACGAATGTGTGCGGATACAACTGCTCGTTCATCGCGCCGTCCGTGCTCAAAGATTTCGGCGAGATCATGTATCTCTCGATGTGCGGAACGGGTGTCGGATTTTCGATCGAGAGCCAGACGGTGCAGCAGCTGCCGCAGATCAAGAAGCAGACGGGGCGCGTCATTAAAACGCACGTGATCGGCGATTCAAAGGAGGGTTGGGCTGATGCGTTCGTCCTCGGACTTTCGACCTGGTTCAACGGCGAAGACATCAAGTTCGACTATTCTCAGCTGCGTCCCGCGGGAGCACGGTTGGCGACGATGGGTGGCAAATCGTCGGGCCCCGATCCCTTGCGGTCGCTCATCGACTTCTCGCGTGAGAAGATCCTCCGCCGCCAAGGGAGACGCCTCTCTAACCTGGACGTCCACGATATCGTCTGCAAGATCGGCGAAGTGGTCGTTTCGGGAGGAGTAAGGAGGAGCGCGCTTATTTCGCTCTCCGATCTCGATGATTATGACATGCGGCATTCGAAGGACGGACAGTTCTATCTCACCGAACCCCAGCGCATGATGGCGAACAATTCCGCCGTCTACTTCCAGCGTCCCTCAACGTCAGAATTCATGGACGAATGGATCTCGCTTATGAAATCCGGTTCCGGAGAACGCGGCATTTTCAATCGCGGCGGACTCGTGACCCAGCTTCCCGAGCGCCGCAAAAAAGTATTCATGAAAGATGTTGATACCTGCGGAACGAATCCCTGCGGCGAGATCATCCTCAAATCGAAACAATTCTGCAATCTCACCGAGGTCGTGGTCCGCGCGGAAGACACCAAGGTGTCGCTCATGCGCAAGATGCGGCTTGCCGCGATGTTGGGGACATACCAGTCGACGCTCACGAATTTCAAATATCTCTCAAAAGAGTGGAAGAAGAATTGCGAGGCGGAACGGCTGCTCGGCGTATCGCTCACAGGTCAGTGGGACAATCCCGCGCTCGTGCACGATCCCAAACTCCTCCGCGAATTGCGCGATGAGGCGATCGCGGTCAACAAACTCTATGCGAAGCGTTTCGGCATCAATCAGTCGACGGCAGTAACCTGCGTGAAGCCTTCGGGAACGGTTTCTCAACTTGTCGATTCGGCGAGCGGCATGCATCCGCGGCACGCGCAATACTATATCCGGCGCATCCGTATTTCCGCGACCGACGGACTCTTCAAGATGCTCCGCGACCAGGGTATTCCGTTCGCTCCCGAAGTCGGGCAGAGCGCGGAGAATGCCGTGACGTACGTGATCGATTTTCCCGTCGCTGCGCCGAAAGGTTCCGTCTTCAAGAACGATATCAGCGCGATGGAGCAGCTCGCGCACTGGAAGCTCATCAAGGAAAATTACACCGAGCACAATCCGTCCGTGACCGTCTCGGTGGGAGAGGATGAATGGCTCTCCGTGGCGTCATGGCTCTATGAAAATTGGAACATGATCGGCGGACTGTCGTTCCTTCCGCGTACTGATCATGTGTATCAGCTCGCGCCGTACGAGGAGGTGAATGAGGAGCGCCATGCGGAGCTGTCGAAGCGTTGGGAGAATATCGATTTTTCGAAAATAGTGAGTTATGAGAAGATTGATGAGACTCAAGGGGCGAAAGAGTTAGCCTGCGTCTCCGGCGTGTGTGAAATTTAAAAACGGACTAAGGTCGGGCCTTGGCTTTGAAAGACCCGACCTTGAAGAAGTTGTCCGTCTTTAACCCGCTCAAAAACACAAACAGCTCAATCGGTGTCGATTGAGCTGTTTGATGCATGGGGAACAGATCCTCAAAAAAAGATAAAGCGTGTGTAAATAAAATTGTGAAAATAAATCCAATTTTTTTGGCGGCCAAATAATAAAGAGCCCTCGTTGGGACTCTTTTGATTTTTGGAAACCGTATCTCGAAACTATTTGAGTTTCACGCAGTCGCCTTGTCCGTGGTATGCAAGATGGGCGAATGCGTTCGGAGCGACCCGGCTTGCTATTTCTCGATATTCTTCGTTGGTAAGGAATCCGTCATGGCCGATAAGATACCCGACAGCTCTTTGTTCCCCGTAGATTGCCGCAACATAGCGATTATGATCAGCGAGCATTTGGCCATATGCCCCCACCTGATGCCATATGATGAAGAGTTCATCGCTCTGCGACCCATCTCTCTTGATCTCAAACTGGACAAAAACCGAATTTCCTCCGTCGCAACGCCCGGCCTGAACGAGCGCTTTGTGTCCTATGATCGTGGCTACATCGCGGCACATCGTTGACGTGTTGGTTACACATGGCAACCATTCTCCCAGTACCTCGCGGTCCAGATCAGCGATTGTCTTGTTCATTTCCGTAAGCCTCTCGAGCTCGACATTTTTTCCGTCGCCACATGCAACCAACAAGAGTGTACTAGCAAGCGCTGCCGAAAGCCAAATCTTGTTCATTCGCTACTCCATCAGTTCGTTCAAAAGAAACTATTCGGAAACTATCTCATTCTCTGCGACAAGTCAACGGCCCGTTATGACTGAAAAACGGGGAAACGGAATCCCCAGTAGTGAAGCCAAGCTTACTACGGAGCTAAGCAGGCACTGTTTTTTTCAAGACATATGACCCCCTACTAGTGCCAGTACCTCGCGGTGTGCTTTTATTTTAAAATCCTATTTATTTACGGTCGTAAGTAAATAAGAAAAAGTAATCAAATATTGCGGACAGTCATCCCGCCCTTGGGGGTGCGACATTATTCACCATAGTGTTGTTTTCAATACTAACTATGGAAAAATTGGCAGTGCACGGTAAAATTCTCGTACTTGGAGCAGTTTCGCTCGTTTTGGGGGTCGCCTTTACGATCCTTTTTTATGAACAGGAACCCGGCCTCAACTTCTCGATCTTCGCGGTACTCGTGGTCTGTTCTGGACTGTTTTTGGCATATCTCTTTTCCCGACACATCGAGCGTGAGCATTATGCGCTTATGCTCTGTGCGCTCTTCTTCTCATCAATGGTTTTTGTCCGTTCGAGCGAGTTGCTGACGTTTTTCAATGCGTTAGGCAGCTTACTTCTGTTGCTTATCGTCGTCGGTACTTTTGCGGGCAAACATATCAAAGCGTATATTCCTCTCGATTACATAAAAGCACCTTTTCTCCCGCTTCGTTTCATCGGACCATTCTTTGAAACGTTCGGAGAAATGTTGTCCTTGCGCAGGATCTCGGGCGACCGCTCGGTCACCAAGGAGATCATTCGCGGGAGCCTCATGGCACTTGTTGCGATCGCGGTCTTCGCGTGGCTTTTTGCTTCCGCGGATATCGTATTTGAAAAAATTTTTTCAAGCATTGTTACGTTTGAACTGGACCAGGAGATGGTGGATCGGCTTATTCTCGGTCTCATTGCCACCGCCTTTTTTATCGGCGCGTTCGGCTTCATGTACAGGAAGATCCACCCAAGTTTGTTGTCCTCCCCACCCGAAAAGCCGCGCAATCTCGGCGTGATCGAAACGATGATCCTCCTCGGGTCGATCAATGTGCTGTTTCTGATATTTATTCTCCTCCAGCTCGCCAGTCTTTTCGGGGGTGAATCACACCTGCTTGCGGCGGGACTCACGTATGCCGAATACGCCCGCAAAGGATTTTTTGAGCTTGTGCTTGTCGCGGTGCTCTCATATCTCATCATCTCCTTTGCGGAGAAGCAGATCATCAAAAAAGAAAACTCACATCTTCGGTCATTCAAAATATTGAGCGGGATACTTGTGCTCCAAGTCATTCTCATTCTCATTTCCGCGTTCACTCGCCTTTCGCTCTATGAAGAAGCGTATGGTTTTACGGATATTCGTCTCTACAGTCACGCGCTGATGGTCTGGATAGCCGTGGTCCTCGTCCTGTTGTCTCACCATATTTGGACGAACGGAGAGCGGGCGCTATTTGCATTTCGTACATTTTGTACGGTCGTACTCCTTCTCTTCGCGATGAATATGCTCGATCCCGATGTGTTTATCGCAAAGAAAAATCTTGAACGATATGCGGCAACAGGTCAAATTGATGCGCGCTACCTCGGCGGTCTCTCCGAAGATGCGCTTCCGTACACGATCCATCTCTTGGACGACCCGAAGCAAGAGACAAGAAGTGATTTCGCCACAGGTCTCTTTTATCACTATGACGGATGGGACGGCCCCGCCAATCAAATGGGAGATCATGCCTGGCAGTCGCTACGCCTTAGTCGTGCCAATGCCCAAGAACTTTTGGTGCAGAGAAAAAGCGCGGTTAAAGCAAGCATGTTGTTGAACAGTGGCGCAGAAAATTCCTCCGAGGAATAGTGTGGAGCAAGAAAGATCCCACAAGAAAGTGAGAATTTCCTACGAGACAAGTACGTTCGCCGTCTTCTCAACGTTCGTTATTCGTTTTTCAAGCGAGGCATCATGGTATACTCAAATGTATATGACACATTATATTTGTACGGGCGGGTGCGAGGGAGTTTCGGAAACGCCGGGAACATGCCAAGCGGTAACGTGCCCCAAGCACGGTGCGCCGCTTGAGGCGTGCGACTGTGCCGACGGCAAGCATTTCGGCAAGCTCGATCGCGACGCCGGAGAAGACGAAGACAAATAGAAGGAATAGAGCAAAAAACATCCTTACAAACTGGAGTTTGTAAGGATGTTCGTGATACACTCTTGCTGAAAATCAGAGAAAGACCAACTGACAATGATTCAGTATCCTCCCGTCAAGCGCTTGCCTCATCGTTTCCCACCAGTCGATCATTTCTTTCCGTTCCCCCACAAAGATGACGACCTCTGTCGTTTCGTTGGGGTCGACCGGGCGGACCGCGTCTGTGAGGCTCACAAATACCTTTTGATTTCCCGTGAATGTTACTTTGCTGAGCGCCTCGAGTATTTTCGTGTTATCCGGAACACCCTCATGCACGGTGGCAGTGATGTTGTGCTTGCGCACAATTTCCGTGACCTCCCGGAGGGACCTTTTGTGATCCCTGGCGGCAGCAATGAATATTGTGCCCTGATAAAAAAGGACATCGGCCAGACTATTGAGTTGCTGTGTTCGCGGCTGGTTTCCTTCTGAATAAAGCTTGATATAGAACAGAAACTGCTCGACATTCAAGCCTGCTCTTTCCAGCCATTCCCGGTATCGCGCATCGTGAGGTTGCATCCTGTCGCTCCTTTACTTGAGAACCTTGAATTTACCCAAGCATCTTATATCATTAATTAAACACAAAGTCAAGTTCTCATTGTATAGATCGTGGAATAGGGATGTGTACGTTATTAGGTAAGACGCTGTTCCTCCATTTTTTGTGTGTGGAATCTCAACGCAGTGCGCCTCGCCCTGTGGTCAGGGATAGTTTGGGACACCAACGCCCAGAATTTTCTGGAGTGATTAAATTCGGCAAGGTGGCAGAGTTGCAAATATAAAAATAGCCTGGAACACAGGCTGTTTTTATATTTGCAATACCAACTGTTGATTCCACACCTTGTTTTCCCCAGGATACCCACGTGGATTTGCTACCACCCGCGTATTACCGATAGTGTAATCCGTGGGGTCGTGCACATGCCCGTGAATAATGAGATCGGGTTGGCTGTCCAGTATTTCTTGAGAAAGGTCGCTGACAAAACTCCCGTTTATTCGATCGCCAGCAAATCGTTTGTTGATGGAGAGGGTGCTTACGCCATGGTGTACGATGACGACCGTTTTGCGGCCGAGAGCTCTCTGCTTTTTTACCGCTTGGAAGACGTAGCGTCGCGACCTTTGGTGAATCTGGTAGATATCGATCGGGCTGATACGTCGCGAGGTGTCGTCAGGAGCGTGGTAAAGTATTTCACTATAGTCTGACATCCGTTGACTGGCCAGAAGCATGGAACCCGGATTTCCTTTGTCGAAGTCAGTCCATAGTGTCGCACCGATGAATGTTATTGTACCCATGACCAAGGTTTGTTCTTGCAGAAGATGCACATTCTTGATTTTTGAATCCAGAATAAGCTGACGCATCTTTCGATAACCGAGGTTCAGTGACCCGTAGCCATAAAATTCATGGTTGCCGAGCACGTAGAGCACTTTTCTGAAGCGTAGAGACATCGCCATCAAGAATGGAATAAGCAAAAAGTGCAACGAGTTATAGGGGCAGATGTCGCCCGCCAAGATCAAGATGCCGTCCTTGTCAGTAGGTAGTTCGGGCAGACTGTTAAGGGGTGCAAATTCCAGGTGAACATCTGACATGATACGCAAATCCATAATGACCCCAAAGAGCAACTATGGACACTTTATAAAAAATGCACTCACCTGTCGAGGTGCTCGTTTTTGGCAAAAAAAGTCAAGTCTTTCTCGTCGTGTAACCTTTCAGCACTTTACGCCTCGCCCTGTGGTCAGGAATGGTCTGCGCGACCAAAGACCAGAATTTTTTGGAATGGTTGAATTCAGCAAGATGGCAGAGTTCATGCACGATGACGTAGTCGGCGAGATGCTCAGGGAGTAGGGCGATGCGGTAGTGAAAGTTAAGATTGCCTTTTTTGGAGCAGCTGCCCCAGCGTGTCCGCTGGTTCCTGATGGCTACCTTGCCGAACGCGAGCGCGTAGTGCGCGTTGTGCTCCGTGAGTTTGCGATGTACCAGCTCGCGTGCGGTTTCTTTGTGTTTTTTGTACGCGGCATGGGTGCCGACGAGCGCACTTCTTCGTTTTTGGCGCACGCGGATGACGAATCGCGGCGGGGGCTTGCGAGTACGCAACCCCACTTGGATTTTTATAGTCGCTTTGCTCCTTAAGAATCTCGGCATGAAGAGCGAGCGCAATTTTTTGAGCAGTTGCTTCTCATTCATTATGTGGAGTATAGCAAATGTACATAAGTCCGACCTATGTACCGGATACATAGGTCGGACTTATGTATCAAGAAAAAAACCGCCGGGTTGAGGCGGCGGTGTGGACTAGAATCGCACGCGGGGCATGCAACGGAGGAGTAGCTTGTCCACCAAATCAAACAATAGGTTATATGCTCGATAGACAAGCACTAGGACCAGGACAACGCCCGCTATGACTGCAGCTATCGAAAGATAGGCCACACGAAGCGGCCAAACGATTGCGGTAGCCATGACATAACGCGCGCATTTCAGTTGAGCGCAAGTGTCTTCTTTGCACGAAGCATTCAGAATGTCGTGTTCGGAGAGCATATGCACAAGCATTCCCCATGGACACGCATTCTGGTAAACGCCCACGTATCTTTGTCCATGATCCACAAACTCTGCAAAACGGTGGCACGGGAATAAAAGGAAAGAAAGAACTTGGTTCTTGTCGGAACGGCGCCACACGCGAAGCGAGTAAATACCCATCGGTATCCCGATCAGGAAGAAACCGGCAACGTAAAGGACAAGCAGAAGTTGTATAAAGGACATCGTTTCCTCCGTGAGGAAGTTGGCGGCAACTGAGCTCAATCTACATGCAAAAAAATTTTTGTCAAAAAAAACAAGACATAATACATAGGTCGAATACATAGGTCGGACTTATGTCTGGACATAAGTCCGACCTATGTATCGAGGTGGTAAGAAATAAACCAGGTCGCGTGTCCAACCCCGCGGCAAGGACCTCGACTGAGGCTCGGTCGAAGTCCCGACGGGGTATTCGGCACGCGACGCCGTGG
>MHLP01000031.1:0-2432 GCA_001821435.1 Candidatus Lloydbacteria bacterium RIFCSPLOWO2_01_FULL_50_20
ATAGTGCATATGTTGAGGGGGTTCGAGGTGCGGGTAACAACGCGGATCGCCCAAAGTCGGTGTTCTTATATCCAGTTCACTTTGAGGAAATGGGAGGCACAACTCATACACGGATCATAAGCCCGTATCAACTTCTCCATCTCGTGCGGCATTTTGTCCTCTCCCATCCCTTGCGCGATCAATCCTTCGATGAGTCTCCCTATATCCTGTTCGATGTTTATCTGATTCTGTCCTGTCGGCACAATGACTTCGCCCTCCTTGATCGTGCCGTCGGCCCCGAGGACGACTTTGTGATAGAGCGTGCCGCGCGGCGCTTCGACGACGCCTATTCCCACCGCGTCACGGGCAGGCATTTTGATGACAGGCTCGGGTTTGATCTCATGCGTCGTTAAGAGTTCGATCGCTTCGTCTATCGAGTGCAGGATCTCGACCGCCTGCGCGAGATTGTTGTGATAGATGTCCGTCGAGGGGAACATCGCGAGCACCTCGGGAATGGATTCCTTCGTTTTCGGATGCAACTTGTCTTTCGCGATATTCAAACGCGCGAGTGAGCCGACCATGTAGCTCTCGCCCTTGTACGCGTACGCCGACGCCTGCGAATAAGGGAGAACGACGTGTTCGAGAAGATTCCGATATTCTTTTTCAGGGAATACTTCGCCGCGGCTCGTTCTGATCGTGCCTTTGATGTAGCCGAAGTTGCCGTCGGGAATGAGCGCCTGATAGTTCGTCTTGCGGTCGAAGTGGAACGGCTGGTTCTTGAAAATGGTGATGAGACGGAGCGCGGCGGGGCGTATCGCTTCGAGTTTGTGCACGGCTTCGTCAACCTCGGCTTTACTGGGGAAATGGAGAAATCCGCCGATCGTCGGATACTGCGCGTGGACG
The DNA here is from genome assembly GCA_001821435.1 of Candidatus Lloydbacteria bacterium RIFCSPLOWO2_01_FULL_50_20. Classification (GTDB taxonomy): domain Bacteria; phylum Patescibacteriota; class Minisyncoccia; order Phycocordibacterales; family UBA6899; genus MHLP01. The sequence goes on from MHLP01000031.1 coordinate 883, forward strand.
GAGCGGCCCGCGATGAGTGTCGCCAAGAAATTACCCGCCGCTTTGATGTCAAAACCGTCGTGGAGGATCTGATGCTCCTCGGGAATGTTCTCGTCGAGCTCGAGGAAGGCGTCTTTGCCGTAGATGTCGGGGAGCGAGAAGAGGTAGAGATGGAGCGCGTGATCGCGGACGATGAGTCCGTGCATCGTTAAGGCACGCAAGATATCGGTCTGCGGGGAGGGAATGAGGCCGAGCGCGTCCTCGCAGGATTCGATCGCGGCCATGATGTGCGCGTTCGAGCAGGTGCCGCAGATGCGGGCCAGGTGCGCGGGGATCGCCATGATCGGCTTGCCTTTCATCGCCTCAGTGAAGAAGCGCTTGTATTCGTTGATCGCGAATTGCACGCTTGTCACTTTATCGTCCACCACTTTGACCGATATCGAGGCGGAGCCTTCGACTTTGGTGATCTCGTCCATCTCTAAATTAAATGTATGCATATGAGCTCGGTGAGTTATTTTTACAAACTTTCGCACTCGGCGCCCTGTTTCGTTTCGGCCTCCGATCTTCCCTCATCGTACTCTCTGTACGCCTCGGTTCAGTTCTCGGCCGCGTCTCGCATGGCATCCGAATCCAAAAGTTTTATGTGTTTCTGACGCTGGTTTTCAATATTGATAATTTATACGACAGAAGGAGTAGGCAGGGCGGCGGCAACGGGTGCGGGTGTCGCGAGTTCGGGGCGGAGTTTCGCGACGGTCGCGGTCACCGCTTCGAGAAATTTCTTCGTATCCATCGGACATCCGGGGATCTCGGCGTCGACAGCGACCACTTCTTTGACGGTGAGGACTTTAGGGAGTCCGCCGAAACGATCGACGAGAAACTGGATCTCCGCTTTCTGTCCTTCGGTGAAGTTCGCGCGCTGTCCCGAGGGGAGTCCCGTCACCGCGCATGCGCCGATCGCGACCAGTACCTTGGAGCGGCTGCGGATATCTTTCAGTTTCTCGACGTGCTCGGGGCTCGCGATCGCTCCTTCGATGAAGGCGATGTCGAACGCATCCATGACGTTCTTGGATTGCAAGACGCGGACGTTCCTGAAATCGAAGATCTTTTTCCATTCCTGCCAATGGTCGTTCATGAGCTCGGTGAACACGATCGTTGAATCTTCGCAGCAGGAGAATGAGAACCAGCCGATGGCGATCTTTTTGAATTCGCTCGGGGAGGCTGTCGGTGCTGTCTCTGGCGGTAGGGCGGGTGAAGCTGCGGGTGATGCGGCGGGGGAAGAAGCCGGAGGAGTCGGCGCTATCGCGTTTGTTGGGGATAAGAGAGTTTTCAGATCGAAGTTCGCGTCTGCAAGTGCTGCTTTCTTCGCGGAGACATCAGTGCGTTCCGCGATCAATTTCACGATCGTCGCGAGTTCCTGTGTGCGGTTCACCATCGTGGCGCCCACGATGCGGTTGCCGCGGAGGATAAGCCGTCCGAGTTTCCGCTCGTCCGCGCTTCCGCGCATGATGTACTCGCGGTCGGCGCGCGCGCGGCCGTCTCCGGCGAAAGAGATCATATCGCCGAAACCGTGG
>MHLP01000031.1:2443-19997 GCA_001821435.1 Candidatus Lloydbacteria bacterium RIFCSPLOWO2_01_FULL_50_20
GGAGACCAGTTCAAAGCGTTTTTTGTCGCCCGCCATGTTCGCGGCCGCCGTCTCGCCCTGTTTTGTCGCGTTCATCCAGTTGCCCATCATGACCGAATCGTCGAGCACGACATCCTTGTAGCGCGCACAGTCTCCCGCCGCCCATACATCGAGGATCGAGGTCTCAAGATATTCGTTCGTGGCGATACCACGTCCGATATTCATGCCTGATGAGGTGAGCCATTCGGTGGGGAGGACGATGCCGATGAAGGCGAAGACCATATCACAGGGAAGCATCCGCCCGTCTTTAAGCATCACGCCGGTCACTTGCTCATCGCCCAGGATCTCGGTGACTTCCATTTCAGGGATGATGGTGACGCCTTTTTCGACCATCCGTTTCTCAGTGATCCCGGCTTCTTCTTTCGAGAGCGACGGCTCCCAGAAATATTTTTCGCGCATGACCTCGGTGACCTCGATCCCCTTGGAGCGGAGGATATCGATCACTTCATAGCTGACGCAGGCGCTGCCGATCATGACCGCGTGTTTCTTTTCCCCCGTGAGGTCGTCGATGATGCCCTTCGCATCGTCGAGCGTGCGGAGGTAGTGCACGCTGCTCTTTTCTCTTCCGGGGATGTACCATTGGCGGCTGTGTGTACCGATGGCGATCAGGAGTTTTTCATAACCGAGAATGTCGCCGTTCGAGAGGCCGAGGGTCTTCGTCGCGGGGTCGAGTCGGTGCGCGGAGACGGCGACCATAAGATCGATCCGGTTTTCCCGATACCACGCTTCGGTCTTCATCCACGCGCTGTCGAGATGCTGTTCGCCCGTGAGAAACGCGGGTTTTGAAAGGAGGACGCGCGAATAGAGCCGGTACGGCTCGTCGGTCACGATACAGATCGTCGCTTCGGGATCGCGCTTGCGGAGCGTCTCGGCTGCGGTCGTTCCGGCAATTCCTCCGCCGACGATGAGATACTTATATTTATGAGAAGGGGTCACTTCGGGCATACCTGCGTTCCGGCCTTATCGAACAGTAAAATGGCTTTCGTCGGACAGGACTCTGCTGCGGCGGTGAGCGTCTCGTCGTCGGCGGTGTTCGCGTCTATGACGACGACTTTGCTTTCATCATCAAGTTGAAATGTCGCTTCGGAAACGGCGATGCAGGAGATCGCTGCTATGCAGAGATCGCGGTTGACGACGATCTTGCCGATATTCGATCCTTCTTTATTCCGCGGATATTCCTGTGTGTTTGCCATATGAGCAATGGTTTAAATGTTAATAAGCTTCGATTCAATGGATCACGTCAATACGATCTTGGTGATCTCGGGAACCTCTTCGCCGAGGAGCGTTCTGACCACTTTATTATACGTGAGATTTGCGAGCGGACAGTGTGCACAAGTACCCTCGATCTTGAGCGTGACCACACCGTTTTCGATCCCCGCCACCCGGACGTCCCCCCCATGCGATTGGATGTACGGACGGACACGTTCGATGACGACGTGCACGCGCTCTTCGGGGGAGAGGTGCGGCAGGACGGCAGCCTCTTTTTCGGTGACGGTTCTTCCTTGTTCCTCTCCCATTGCGCCATAGTACTATGTTTTTTACGGCTCGTCTCAGGCCTTTCCCGGTCGTTTTTTCTTCCTGGTCACTTCCGCTTGAAATGTTTCGTTTCGCTGAAGAGGTTGTAGGAGACCGTCAATTCTTCGCCGGCTTTGATCTTGCGGGCGGCGACGAAACTTTCCCCGCCGTCTTTCGTCGTCATGTTCGGCGTATCGGAGTGGTTGAGATAAAATGATTTGTCGATCGCGTCGATGCCATAGTCGGGGACATGATATACGCCTTCCTGGAGCGCGCAGAAATCACGGAGCATCCGTTTGGCTTCTTCGGGTGCGGGCGCGGCGGCGAGTTCCGCCTCGGTGAGTTCGATCACGTCGCCCCATTGGTCGCAATGTTTGAATGGGTCCGTCCATTTCGGAATAGCGCGGATCGCGAAGACGCCGACGCCATTTTTGCTCTTTCCGAGGCGTGCATACACTTCATTCAATGACCGGAGGAGTTGTTTTTTGTTCATAAGGGTAGTTTGCCTTTTCTGCGAACCTCTAGGGTAACATGGGAAACGGATTATTGTGTAATTGGCGAGCCATAGGCAGACCGTGGAAATTTGTTAGAATAGAGGTATGTATAACATAGGTGAAGATGATGATCTGATCCAGCTGACGCAGATCCCTCAGCCGGATCCCCTCCGTCCTTACCCCTCTATCTTTACCGACGGCGACCGTCTTTTTTTGGCGTACTATCTTGCGGGGGAAGCGGGGTCGGAAAATCCCGTCCCGATCTCGGGAATCGATGCTGTCGCATCGGCTGCGCTTTTTTCGTTCAACTACACGCGAATGCATATGTTCGGGTTGCCGAATGATGAATCGCTCGATCAACATCCGCTTTCAAGCCGCGGGCTTCGCGGACATGGTGCGTTCGAAGTGAAAAATTCGTCATGGGTGCGACGGCTGGAAAAAACGAATAAAAATTACCGCCAGCATGCACCCGAGCGCTACGATTCGCTGCGCCATTTTATCTTTACATTTCACGACAACACGTTCGAGTGTCTCGCCGAGGACTACACGCTTTCAATCGAAACAGAAAGCATCACAAACCTTATGCAAAAAGCGGCAGACACTCGTTAAAATAAACGCAGAGCGCCGGAAGCGTCCTGATGCCCGGGAAAGACGGCTAAAAGCGGCCTCACCTAAGAAGCGCCGAGTGCGAGAGCGAACGCCATCGTGGCGATGGAGATGTCGCGGAAAAGCACTTCGAAATTGCTGAGATTGAAGAGCACAATGGCGAGCAAGAGACATGCGGCGATGAGCGACGGCAGGAATATTTTTTTACCGAAAATGATCCATATGGCGAGAGCGACCTCAAAAAGACCGAAGACGAAAAGCAGTATATCGTCGGGCATAGTGCCCCGTACAAATTGGGGGAAATAGCCGATCCACGATTCAGGATTTTTCAACGCATCGAACGGCGGATAAAGAAAAGCGAATCCGACGCCGAGCCGCAATAATATATTCGCGAAGCGTTTTGCGTCCATGTTACGGGACTATGGGACGACAACGATCGTGCCGCCATCGTTAGCATTCACGTGATTATGGTAGTCCCAGCTTCCAACCTTTTGGAACGTGAATGAGTAAGCGTTGCCGGTCGCGCATTGATCGAAAGCTGTTCCCGCGGTGTCCGGACAATGCTCCGCACGGCTCTTGCCGCCGTATTCCGCATGCGAGGGATGTTCATTCGCACCGACCCACATCGTTCCGCCCTGCTGTTCGTTCTTAAAGGTGACCGTGCCTCCTTGTTTGATCGTAACGGTCTTGGGAGAAAAGCCGCTTGCCGCGTAAGTGACTGTCACGGACATAGGAGCGGCGGAGGAACTCGGAGTATTGTTTTCGTCGTTTGGCGTTCCGATCGTCGCGGTAGGTTCTGAAACATTTGCCGAACCGGTAGCCACCGGTGTTTCCTCAGGCACGAGAACGGTGCCGTTTACCGGTAATTCTACAGGAACAGGACGTGATGCAGTATACCAATATACTCCGCCGAGAACGGCAATAATGATAACGATGATCCTGATGAGCGATGATTGATTCATGAAGAAAAAGTAATTACTGGTAATAATGTTATAATGTGTATTATAGCACATTGCTTTTTCTCCCCGCCGGGTTTTTATCAACGTGCTGAATTTTTTTACTTAAACAGACATCGGGAAAGAGAAAATTCATTTTCTCGCATATTTTTAAAGTATTTTATTGGTCGAACAAAACTCATCTATGCATAAGAATATTTCATCATTTTTTCATATGGTAAGGAATTTTTTCCGGTCGAAGATCGTTCTTGGCGCAATAGTGCTCCTTTTGCTTGCTTCCGGCTGGTATCTTCTTTGGGGGCGTGAAGTTCCCAACTATCAGTTGGTGACCGTCTTGCGCGGCTCGATCACTGAAGCGGTTTCCGTCACGGGAAACACCGCGCCGGTCCGCGATGTCTCGTTGGGATTCGAGAACAGCGGGACCATCGGCCGCGTGTATGCCTCGGTGGGGAAGGAGGTCACAGCGGGAACACTGCTTGCGGAATTGAAGAATGCCGATCTAATGGCGCAGTTAAAACAGGCCGAGGCGCAGGTGAGCATCGATCAGGCGAAGCTTGCGGGACTTGAAGCCGGCGCTCGGCCGGAAGATATTGCCTCGTCGGAAGCCGCGCTATCGAAGGCGGAGCAGGATCTTGCGAATTTATACGCAAGCATCAGTGATATCGCGATCGATGCGCGGGCAAAGGCGAACGATGCAGTGCGGACACAGCTCCATACGTTTTTCTCCAATGCGGAGACAGCAACACCGACGCTGACATTTGATACGAACAATAGTCAAAAGAAGGCCGATATCATCACTGAGCGTATCGCGGCGAGCAAGGCGCTTAACGATTGGCAATCAGAACTGAACAGCATAAGTACGTCGGGCGATGTCCTGATGACACTCTTGAACGACAGCCTCCTTTATCTTTCGACTGTTCGCAATCTCCTGAATAGCGCTTCGGTGGTGCTTGATGGCGCTATCAACCTGAGCGCGGCGACGCTCTCGACGAACAGAACTGCCGTCGTCACCGCGCAGAATGAGGTCAACACTGCGACAAAGAACCTGAATACCGTCACCCAGGAGATCGCTTCGCAGAAATTGACCGTCGCGCAGCTCCGGGCCCAGCTCGAGCTCAAAAAAGCCGGCGAATCGGTGCAGGATATCGACGCGCAGAAAGCGCAGGTGAAAAAAGCGGAAGCGAATGTGGCAAGTATAGAGGCAAAACTGCAGAACTCACGGATCATTGCGCCGATCAATGGCACGATCACGCAGTTTGACGCGAAAGTGGGACAGATCGCTTCGCCAAGTGTCCCGCTTGTGACGATCATCGGAGCGAGCGGTTTTGAAGTGAACGCGGGGGTGTCCGAGGCAGACATCGGGAAGATCGCGCTTAATGACAAGGTCATGATGACGATCGATGCCTTTCCGGGAGAAACCTTTGAAGGTTCGGTCACCTATATCGCTCCGGCAGAGACGAATACGCAGGGGGTGATCAATTATGAAGTGAAGACTTCGTTCACAAAAGCCGATCCCCGATTGAAAAGCGGTTTGACGGCAAACCTCACGATCGTCACCGACCAAAAGGAACAGGTGCTTTTGCTGCCGCAATACGCCTTGCTCCAGAATGACCAAGGCGCTTTCGTACAAGTGCTTGTAGGCGGCGAGATCAAAGACATTCCCGTCACACTCGGGATACAGGATCAGAACGGCAACGTAGAGATACTTTCCGGCGTATCGGAGGGCGATCAAGTGCTGAATGTCGGACTGAAGAAGATCTAATTGAATTAAAGTACTACAGATGACTTGTCCCGTGAGAAATTCCACAAGAGAAACGAAATCGGTGTGGACGGGGACATAAGATGAATAAACATTTAGCGCATCTGTTATTTTATTTAAATTGCTCATGAGATGATCGAAGTACGCGACCTCAAAAAAGAATACGTCGAGGATGAAACCTCCACCCAGGCGCTTTGCGGCGTCTCGTTCTCTATAGAGAAGGGGGAATTCGTTTCGATCATGGGACCGTCCGGATCGGGGAAATCGACACTGCTGCATATTCTCTCTTTTCTTGATCGTCCGACCGGGGGTTCGTATACGTTTTCCGGAAGAAGCATTGATGACATGAGTGACAAGGAACTTGCTCATGTGCGGAACAAAGACATGGGTTTTGTGTTTCAGGCGTTCAATTTGCTTTCGCGCCTCAGCGTGTACGCCAACGTGGAGATCCCGCTTCTCTATTCCGATATTCCTCCGGCAAAGAGGCACGCACTGATAGAGGATGCGGTCCGCGCTGTCGGACTTGAAGAAAAATTACACACGGAGACCGGACGGCTCTCGGGGGGGCAGAAACAGCGTGTGGCGATCGCGCGGGCACTGGTGACGGATCCGAATGTCATCTTCGCCGACGAACCGACCGGCAACCTTGATTCGCACTCGGGTCTCGCGGTCATGGAGATACTCGCGGGACTTAATAAAAAAGGCCGCACGGTCATATTGGTAACGCATGAAACGCAAACCGCCGAATTCGCGAAACGCATCATTCTACTCAAAGACGGACTGGTGGAAAGCGACACGCCGGTCATTTTCGATGGTACGAAAAAAACTCAACTGAAATAGAACCTATGCTTTTCCGAGATGCTTTCAAAACCGCCACCCGATCGCTCGCGCACGGCAAAATGCGCTCGGTACTGACCATGCTCGGCATCGTGATCGGCATCGCCTCAGTGATCATCCTGATGTCGATCGGCCAGTCGGCGCAAAATCTGATATTGTCGGAGGTAGAAGGGATCGGCTCGGACCTCATTATCGTTATTCCCGGCGCGCCTGCCAGCGGAAATTTTTCCGCGCCCGCTTCCGCGCAGGGGATCATCATCACCAGTCTCAAGGAAAGAGATGCTGATGCGCTCCGCCGCGAGCCCTCCATCGTTGCCGTTGCGCCGGAAGTGCGCGGTCAGGCGGAAGTGGTCTACGGCAATAATGATGAGAGTGTCAGCTATCAAGGGGTCAACGCCGATTTCTTTGTGGCGAGAACGCTCGGAGTCAAAGAAGGCCGGGTACTCACCAAAAGCGATATCGATTCCGGCCTCCGTGTCGCCATCATCGGGCTCGATCTCGCGCAGACGCTTTTTAGCGAGCGGGTGACTCCTATCGACAAAACCATTCGCCTTAATAACATGTCGTTCCGCGTCATCGGCGTGCTCGATAAGGGCGGAAGCGGTCCGTTCGGCGTCGATCAGGGGAATATCGTCATCGTGCCGCTCTCGGTCGCGCAAAAACAGCTCCTCGGGATCAACTATTACAACGATATCGTCGTGAAGGCGAATTCGGAGTATGACGTGAACTTCGTAAAGTCGCGCATCGCTTTCGTTTTGCGCCAAAATCACGGGATCATGACCGCCGACAAAGATGATTTCGACATACGGACTCAGGAAGATATCCTCTCGCTTCTCGGGAACATCACTTCGATACTTACGCTTTTTCTCGCTGCGATCGCTTCGATCTCGCTTTTGGTCGGCGGGATCGGCATCATGAACATCATGCTCGTTGCCGTTACCGAACGCACCCGAGAGATCGGACTTCGCAAAGCGGTCGGCGCTACCGATACCGACATTCTGGAACAATTTCTCATTGAATCGATCTTGCTTACGCTTATCGGCGGAGCGATAGGCATTGCGGTCGGGGCGGGGATCGTCGGACTCATTTATGTTGTGCTTTCGACATTCTACGCTTCGCTCGGTTGGGCGTTCGCCTTTCCTATTTCTGCGGTCCTGCTCGGACTCCTCGTTTCGACCCTCTCCGGCGTTGCGTTCGGGATCTATCCTGCCCGCCAAGCCGGAAAAAAGAATCCGATCGATGCATTAAGATATGAGTAGGAACACATGGGAAAGTCTTCATATAATTCACTTGGTTGCTTAATTGTGGTTCTGTTTAGCTGTTCTACAGCAAATCGTAGCGGAGCACTTGCAAAAATATTAATTTTATTGCATAATATTTCACATTACACTGCGATAGGAATAGTATTGAAATAATTACATGGGAAATTTTTTTTATACGACTTCGGTCGTGCGTGGGCTTCTTATATTCATAAGCGGTGTTTTATTTTTTACGCAGACGGCATACGCGGCCGTGAGTTATAGCCAAACAGTGACGCTCGATCCTGGGTGGAATATCGTTTCGACCCCGCGACTTCTTGAATCTCACAGCTTTTCCGCACCGGAGACAATTGCTAATTTTTCAATTTATACGCTTGACCCTGCGCAGGCATCAGGATGGGCAACGATGGCAGACTTTGGTCAAAGTGAATTTATTCCGCTCTATGGGTATTTCATTAACAATAAAACGGCAACATCTCAGACGCTGACATTCAATTACAAAGCCAGTACGACGCCGAATGAACGATTGTTTGAGCGCACTTTTACTCAGGAAGGATGGTACTCGTTTGGCATTGCCAACCCAAGTTATGCGAAGGCGCAGGGGGATAATACGACAGACATAGACAACCCAGATCACATCCTCAACTCTTTGCTCGGCGCGACCAGCAATTACGATTCAGTTGTCGATTTTACAGACGCATCATTTGTCACAGATCCCGATTCCGTCGCGCTTGTTGATCAATGGAATCTCAAGATCCGTTCAGCAGATGTTACCGATACGACCGAAATTAATTCTTTAAATGATTTTCGCGAAACGAAAGGCTATGCGATCTATATTAAAAATCCAGGAGCAATTTTGAATGGTTTTCAAAATGCTGATATACCTCAGTGTGCTGACGGAATAGACAATGATGGAGACGGTAAAGTTGATTTCCCGGATGATCTTGGCTGTACATCAGCGCTCGACACCGGTGAGAGCAATCTTCCGGCAGGAACGATGACGCTCGCCAAGTCTCCCACATACGCGGACCAAACGGTGACTGTTCCGTGGACCGCGTATAAGATCGCTGAATATCAGGTCATCACTGCGGGTGACGACACGTTTGCGCTCGGTGTGCTCGGACTAGAACTTCTTGGGAGCACGACGACAGTTGAATCGCTTACGGACATCTATCTTGTCGTCGGAGGAACTACAACTCCCGGCTACGCGACGAGTACACGCGTATTCTTTTGGATAGGTGAAGGCGAAACATTTGCTCCGAATTCGACCACCAAAATTGACGTGTACGCATCGTTGCCGTCCATCATTGCCGGCGAAACGATCGCGACACAATTTGTTGTTGCAGGTGTTTCATATAATTCAGGGGAGATCGTTACGACTGATATTGTCGGCGGGCAGATGATCACCGCCTCGTCAACAACTTCAACGACCCCACCGTCACCACCTTTACCACCGTCGCCAGCATTGTTTTCTGATTGGTCCAACATACAGATCACCGACTTTCCCGGCGACGAAAACGTCTATTACGGTGAGTATCCAGCCTTGACTTCGAGCGATAATGGTTACGCCGTAGCATGGGAAGGCAGTGACGGAAGTCCGGTGGGAGAAAATATTTTCTTTCAGCGGCTTGATATCGATGGGAATCCCATTGGTCAAGCGCTTGAGTTGAGTGATCATGGCTATTGCGGCTGTCTTACTGCATATCCACCAAATATTTCATGGAATGGATCTGAATACGGCGTTGCGTGGATAGATGTACAACTGAATACGAATGGAACAATTCGCGGTAACTATTTACGGCTAGTTACTATCAACAATTCCGGTGCAACGACGAGCGATGAACTTGTTCGAATTGAGGACGGACAGGGAGGAGTAACGTGGACCGGCAGTGTAAATGGTTGGACGTTTTCACCATCATTCACAAATGGAGCCAGCGTCTCTGTCTCTTCAGGAAAAATTTATTTCAATTCGACAACCACCGTGAACGAACTTGTTTCTGCTGTCCCAGGCAATAATTCTCACCCGTTCCTGATCTCATCCGGGGCATACTTTGCTGTCGTTTGGATGAATGTGCAAAATAATAAACTTCAACTCTATTTTGGCTCAAAGCGAATGGGATCATCAACACCCGACACCACTGCGCCAGTCATATCCAATATTGCAACAACGAATATTACTGAATCATCTGCAAAAATAACATGGACGACTGACGAGTCGGCCGACAGTAAGGTATACTTCTTACCCGCTATTATTCTGGCAGGAAATGATGGTGGGTATGGGACGAGTCATTCCATCAACCTTGGTAATTTATCTTACCCCGCAACATATTCCTATGTTGTTGTTTCCAAAGACGCCAGTGGAAATACGGGAACGAGCAGTGAACAAAGTTTCACCACCGTAGGGCAGACAATCACCGCCGCTCAAGGTTTGCTTAATGCAACAATTGACGCATCCACCCCTCTCGCGGGGATTGTGGTCGGCAACTCAATGCCGAAGCTTGCATCCTTCAAGTTCTCAGCACTCAACGATTCTTTCACTGTTACCGAACTGACGGCGAAAGTAGCTTCGACAAGTGATGCGATGACGATAACAGAACTTGTGTTTAAGGACGGATCTACAGAATTGGCTCGAGTGCCGTTTGTTGGAGTTTATGCGAGCTCTACCGGATTTTCAATTGTCATTCCCTCTGGCTCAAGCAAGGTTATTGATGTTTATGCAAATCTTGGTAGTAGCAGCGGAGCAAATATTGGTGTAACGCTTTCGGGTTATGCGGCGATGAGTTCAAGCGGTGTGAATAGTTTTGAAAATGTGGATCTTGTTGGCAATGATATTTATGTCTTTAGGACACGTCCAACTATTAGAGATGTTTCCTTGTCGGCAACCCTTTCTACAGGAACAAAGGTTCTTGCTAGGTTCGCTATTGACGCCGATGCTGGAGGAACTTTGGCATGGAGAAAATTAACGGCAAACTTTACGAAATCGAGTAGTGTGAGTCTTGGTAATTTTCAAATTTTTGATCGTTCTACCGCGTATGATTGGTCCGGATTTCCTATACCTGGCGCACAGCCCGTTGCGGAAGGTGTCGCCTTGTCAGATGGAAATACAGCAACTTTTGTCTCCTCTGTTGACCAGGAAATCCACGCTGCTACCACAAAAGTTTATGAGATACGGGCGACAGTGAGCGGAGATCTTCAATCGGGAGATTATGTTACTACCTCAGTTGCACCCGCGAGACTTCAATATGATCCCCCGACATTTTTGTCTGGAGTTGCTTCCTCCTCAAATATCATCTGGTCAGATCTTTCCGCTAGTCCACATAGTGACGCATCTTTAGATTGGAATAATGATTATTTTATTCTGTATCAGTCTCATCAAGTTGAAGATCGTACGCTAACATATTGATTTGAAATAATATGAAAAAACTCATCATCAGCGCATTACTCTTCTTTCCTCTTAGTACGTTTGCGGCGTTACCCGTTTTCCCGATGTCGTTTTATGGGACAGTGACGATAAATGGGACCGCTGCACCGGTTGGAACGGTCATACATGCATATTATGGAACGACACTTGCGGGACAAGTTACCGTAAATGAAGTCGGGGTCTATGGGTACGACAACCCGACAAAACAACAGCTTTTGCTTGGCGTGGGAACCGGCACGATCCGCTTCACTGTGCAATCGGGTTCGGTCAATGGCGGAATAGGAACTGAAGGTGCAACTCTGCAAACGCACTCTGCATTTGTTTCTGGGGAAGCAGTTCCCAAAGATTTTGCATTTACATGGAGTGCGCCGGCACCCGCACCGACACCATCTCCCGCACCATCGAGTGGTGGCGGAGGCGGTGGAGGTGGCGGCGGGGGAGGAACATCGATCCTCTACGGATGTATGGACAAGAAGGCCATAAACTATAGTCCCATAGCGAACACGGACAACAAGGCGTGTGTTTATCCGATCATCGCCGCTACCGCGCCAGTGATCAGCACAACCACCGTTGTTACGACGAACACTCAGCCGTCAGGAGAGGTTCTCGGTGCGACAACTATCGCCACATTCAACTTTACGCGCAATCTTTCAGTTGGCTCATCGGGGGTTGATGTCACCGAGCTCCAAAAGCGTCTCACTGCTGACGGTTTATATTCCGGTCCGATCACCGGATATTTTGGTCCGTTGACTGAGGGTGGAGTGAAGAAGTTCCAATCTGCGCATGGAATTGAACAGGTCGGAAATGTCGGACCAAAAACACGTGCAGCGCTCAACCAGTCTGGTCTTGGTGTGCTTGGCGCCTCGACAGTCGCTTCTGCGGCCTCGATGACTCCAGAAGTTCGCGCCGCTCTCATAAAGCAGTTACTCGCGGTGATCATTGAACTTCAGAAACAGCTCGCGGAGCTCAAAGCGAAGACACCGTGACCACGTGGCACCGCGCTCCTGTCGGTGTCGCGAGATGGGGATAAAAATCCTTGAAAAAAGGACTCAAGTTGGTCTTGCGTAGCAGTAAAAATTATGCTAACATGTTGTACAATATGATGATTTTCGCGCCGTCTCGCGGGAAATTGGGGAAAACGGTGCTTTTGCTGGCCGCGATCCTTTTCTTGTGGACAGCGACATTCGGATTGCTGTATCACACGGGGCAGATGAATCTCGACGGCACAATAAGCGGTTGTCTGTTCGACGGACAAACAGAAGCATGCACGATGAATTTTTCCGAACACGTCAGTCTCTGGCAGAGTATATTGAGAAGTTTGCCGGCAAGTTTTGCGTTGTTCTCTATTTTTGCCGCGATATATTTTGCCGCGGCAGTTCTTTGGCAGAGAACGTTGTTCGAGTTATCCGAATATGCCGCTTTCAGGAGAAGGCTTTACATAAAACAGCATCCCCATGTGCGTCTTTTTGATACGCTGAGAGAAATTTTTTCACAGGGTATCCTCAATTCAAAGATCTACGCGACTGTGACAATGTAGTCTTGCGGATTTGCCGGACCAGATTTGGTTTGTTTTTGGCAAATGTTCACCGCAAGGCTTTTTGTTTGCGTCTTTGACTTAGAAGCTTCTGCAAAAAACATGAATAAAACTCTTATTGCCATCACACTCATTGTTGCCGGTCTCATCGGTCTTCTCATCTGGAAAAGTCCGCCGCCAAGGACTATCGCATCTGACCCGGATACCGGAACAAAAAGCACACTCGACGCCCCCGAAACATTCTATGATTTCGGCACGATCTCGATGAAAGACGGCTATGCCACAAAAGACTTTGTGGTTTCAAATCCGACCGACAAAGATGTTTTCGTCTCGACGCTGGTCACTTCATGCATGTGCACCGCGGCATTTATGGTGAAATCCGACGGAACAATAAGGGGCCCTTTCAAAATGCCGGGCATGGGTTATGTTCCTCCGGTGAATGAAACGATCAACGCCGGTGAGCGCTTTGTCGTCCGGGTCGTTTATGATCCCAACGCGCATGGTCCTGCCGGTGTCGGGCCTATTAACAGACTCGCCATACTTACCGAGGAATCCGGGGCGACGGTCCAATTCGAAATAAAGGCATTGGTGACCCCATAACGGTTATGAAAAAAACCATAACGACACTCTTCGTTGTCGCCGCTCTTATTATCGCAATAGTTCTTTTGAAGCAAAGCGACGGAGCCGCTTCACTCATCTGGAATATCAGCAATCAGGGAGCATGGCTTTTGCCGCTTGTCCTCATTTCCGCTTTGCTCGACAGTGTTCATCCGTGCTCATTTTCCATCTTGCTTATCACGATCGCGTTCTTGTTCGGCATGCAGCTCTCGAGAAAGAAGATCATGGAAATAGGCGGAGTGTACATTGCGGGGATCTTTGTGGCATATTTCCTGATCGGCATCGGTATACTCCAGGTTCTGCATCTCTTCAACACGCCGCACTTCATGGGCAAGCTTGGAGCAACGCTCTTGATCGCGTTCGGAGTCATTAATATTCTGAATGAGTTTTTTCCGAAATTCCCGATCAAACTCAGGACTCCCGCCGCATCGCATACCGCAATGGGCAGGCTCATGGAACGCGCTTCGATACCTGCCGCATTCGGACTCGGCGCGCTCGTCGGCATCTGTCAGTTTCCGTGTATGGGCGGTCCGTACCTGATGGTCATCGGGCTCTTGCACGATCAGGTCACGTATCTCTCCGGATTGGGTTATCTGATGCTCTACAATCTGATCCTTATCGTCCCGCTCGCCGCGGTGCTCTGGATAGCGGCGGATGAGACCATTGTGGATAAAGTGCAGGATTGGAAAAAGACCAACATGAAAGGTGTACGTTTCTGGGCAGGCCTCGCCATGATCATTATCGGCATCTTGATTTTCTTCATCTAGAACATGAACTCCGTGAGCGGTTTCACAAACAGAACCGGAGAAGGACAAAAGACGATGGCCACTATTATCAGCACTATGCTCAAGAATTATCATGAAAACTTCTCACAAGGTGAATAGTACAGCACCGACGATTGGCGAATTCCTCGCAAAGATCGAATCGCTGAAAGAAAAAACCGGGGTTGATCTCTCGACTGCGGAAGATCTGAGTATCGCCGTTATGAACATGATCAGCCTGGAAGAACATTTCTTCTTTACCGGCGTCAAAACAAAGCATGATGAATACTTCAACACATCGCTTGAGATCCGGAATATCCGGAAAGAACTGCTGGCGGAACTGATGCCGAACCACGAAGGTGAAACATGGTGCATCAGCAAGCACCTACTTTCCGCCACCATGCGTCTGATCGAGGTCGGCAACAAGTTGCATTCTGAAAACAAGAAAGAAGAAGCGAAGAACATGTTCGAAAAGGCCTATAAGGTGTATGCGATATTCTGGGCGCTGAAGTTGAAATTATTAGACGGCCGCTCTGTAAGCAGTGCGGCAAAGAACAGTTCGCAGCTTGAAGATCTGGTCAGCAAACTTGCCGATTGCTGCGATGAGTAATAATTTGAATCCCGTAAATTATGGTAAACGAAATTGAACAACACCTGTCGGAACAAAAAGCGGTACTGAGTGCCGCGGTAAAAAAAGATCACACGCTGGCGGCGAGCGTGCTGGTCTCTTCGATCATTCTCGCGGGTGCCTGGATATATACTGCGGAGTCAACTGTCGGTTTTGCGCCCGGGCGGGGAGAAACCGATTTGTCGAAACTGGAGGAAGAAGTCCTGCCATCCAAAGGAGTCCTATTGCCGGTCACGTGGGATGATCTCGGCGTCAAACTGGTGAACGAGGGAGTGATCGACGCGGAAAAATTCCGAACGATCTATGCCGAGAGGGACTCATTTACCGATGAATACAGCGATCTGCTCCTGGAAAACAATAACGGAAAAATGACGATCACGGCGGATAATTCCGGTTATCTGCTCAATCTCTTCTGGGCGCTTGGCCTTGCGAACAAGAACCGGATATTAGATGAAGGTGAAATGACGAACCCGGCATACGGCGGCGCGGAAAATTTCGCGTCAACAGCCGGTTGGACGATCGCAAGAGGTGATGCGATGGAGCATTATAGCCGTCATGCATTCATCGCGCTCACCGCGGAACAGCAGGTGCTTGTTGAGAAAGTCGCAAAAGGCATCTACAGGCAGTGTTGCGGCAATTCAACCATTTTTCCCGACTGCAATCATGGCATGGCCATGCTCGGATTGCTGGAGCTCATGGCTTCACAGGGGGTGAGCGAAAAAGATATGTGGGAAACCGCACTTGCGGTGAATGCCTACTGGTTCCCCGACAATTACCTCACCATTGCGACTTACATGAAAGGGAGGGGTGTAGAATGGAGTAAGGTTGATCCGCAGGAAATACTCGGCGCGGATTATTCCAGTTCGCGGGGATATGCGAATATCGCCGCAGAGACCGCGGCATCTTCACGAAAACAAAACGGAAGCGGGTGCAGTCTCGAAGATCAGCCGGGAGAACGTGGGCGTCAGCAGGTAGGTTGTGGGATATAATAAATTTTGCATTACGAATGAAAAATATCTCGCATAAAACGACATTAAAAGGATAGAACGTATACCATGGCTCATCAACAACCGAAAAAAGTAAAACTGAAGATCCATGGCATGCATTGCGCAAGTTGTGAGGTCCTTATCGAACGGAAATTCAAAAAAGTTTCCGGTGTAGAAAAAGTGTACGTCAACCATGCGAGTGGCAAAGCCGATCTCTTGTGCTCACGCGAGCCCGATATCCGGGAGCTCAATCGACTGGTTGAAAGAGACGGCTACACGGTCTCTCTTTGGCATGACCGCAACAACACGACCGTACGGGCGGCAATACACAAGAATACCGCCGACGATTATATCCAGATGGGAGGGATCTTTCTCATGATCGTCGCGGTGTACTATATGCTGAAACAATTCGATTTCCTGCCGAACTTTTCCATTACCGAACGCATGAACTACGGACTGATCTTCATGATCGGATTGTTCGCCGCAGTCTCCTCATGTATTGCCGTTGTGGGCGGACTGCTTTTGGCGATCGCGTCGAAGCATAATGAGCTCTACCCTGATCTTACCGGGGTGCAAAAATTCAAGCCGCATATCTACTTCAATCTCGGGCGCATCGCCGGGTACACGCTTTTCGGAGGCATCGTCGGGGCGCTCGGGTCGGTGCTCACGCTTTCACCAAGGGTGAACGGCTATCTCATGGTCTTCGTCAGCATGATCATGTTGATACTCGGATTTCAGCTACTGCATCTTTTTCCGGGATTGCGGAGACTCACTCCAAAAATGCCGAAATTCATCAGTCATAAGATCCATGATCTCTCTGCGAAAGAAAACAGAGGTGCGCCGTTCACGCTCGGTGCGTTAACATTCTTTCTTCCCTGCGGGTTCACTCAAGCGCTCCAGCTCTATGTGCTGGCGACTGGCGATTGGAAAGTCGGGGCATTGACGATGATGGTCTTTTCTTTGGGGACATTGCCCGCACTGCTCTCACTTTCCGCTGTTTCCAGTTTTGTCAAAGGTGCGTTCCAAAAGCATTTCCTTAGATTTGCCGGCGTGTTGATCGTTTTGCTCGGCGCGTACAATATCAACAATGGATTGGTGCTTGCCGGGTACAATATTAACCCGGTTTCGGCATTTCGGTCCGGGCAGAATGTTGACCGATCAGACATGCCGGTCGCGAAGATCGTTGATGGAAAACAGATCGTCAAAATGACCGTGAAAGGGCTGGAATATCAGCCGAATCGGTTCACCGTTATCGAGGGAGTGCCAGTCGAATGGCAGATCGACGGCAGAGATGCGATCGGGTGCGGACGCGTGCTGGTCATGCCGACGATAGGGTTAAATAAGTATCTTTCCCCCGACGGAATGACCACGATCACATTCACTCCGACAAAAACGGGAACTATCCCATTCAACTGCAGTATGGGCATGATGACGCGCGGTTCTGAGTTCGTCGTGGTGCCGAACACGGAAGGAATTGTCGGCGCCAACATTGAAGCCGTGCAAAAGACGAAGACTCCGGTGTGCGATCCCGAGATCGCCAGCTGCTTAATACAGAAACTCGCGATCGAAGTTTCGCGGGAAAGAGGCATCTCTCCTTCATCGCTTACCGTCAAGAAGGGGGTACCCGTTGAATTGACCATCGACAACAAGGTTCCGCTGGGTGGCTGCATGTCCGTCTGGGTCATACCGAAGTACGACGTTACGATCCCGATGGAGGTCGGTGTCGTTAAAACTACATTTACGCCGACTGAAACGGGAACGACGTATATCACCTGTAGTATGGGTTCGAAGATGGCCGAAATTATCGTTAAAGATTAACAACATGAAATTTACACCGATAGGTCACCGTGAACTGAGCACAATATACGTCTGTCCGAAATGCGGTCTTTCGTATAAAGATGCCGAGATGGCAAAAAATTGCGCGAAGTGGTGCGGAGGAACAGCACAATTGTGATTGCTTATCAAATGGAAAATCATTCACACTCATGAAAACCACCGTTGTGATAATAGAAGGCACGCATTGTAATGCCTGCAAACTGCTCATCGAAGATGTCTGCAAAGACATCAAAGGAGTAAGCTCGTGCAGTGTTGATTTTGAGACCGGAAGGACGGTCATCGAACACGATGAACAGTTTGCACCC